>NZ_CP009516.1:4077618-4391281 GCF_000970285.1 Methanosarcina horonobensis HB-1 = JCM 15518
TTGCGCGCCCTTGATATCTTTTCAAGGGCGTCCCGCCCCAGGCAAACTGCCCACCTATCGGGGTCCTCTTCGCAGAGTTAGGGTCGTAGTCCCGGAAGGGTAGTGTCCCAATTGCGGCTCCACGGATGCTGGCGCACCCGCTTCGACGCCTCCTACCTACACTGTACATCCAGAACCACAACCCAACGACAGGCTGCAGTAAAGCTCCACGGGGTCTTCACTTCCCCCTAGAGGTCTCTAGACTGTGCACTAGAATGTAAGCTTCACCGGACTCCAGTTAGGGACAGTAGGGCTCTCATTGATCCATTCATGCAAGTCGCCAATTAAGCGACAAGGTACTACGCTACCTTAAGAGGGTCATAGTTACCCCCGCTGTTTACAGGCCCTTCTTCCCGTTGAACCGGGGTTTCAGGTACCTGCACTGAGCAGGATTCAGAGATTGTACTAGTCCTTACGGATTTGCAATCTCCTATGTTGGTATTAGACAGTTAGAGCCCCCTGGTCACTGCGACCTGCTGTCTTCACAGCAGGCACTCCTTATCCCGAAGTTACGGAGCTAATTTGCCGAATTCCCTTAACTGAATTACTCCGACACGCCTTAGCCTTTTCAGCTAGGGGCACCTGTGTCAGTTCTCGGTACGGACATTTAGCTGCCTTTTCACGGGTCCCTGGGTGCAGCCGACTTTAGCCATTACAGATTCGCCCGCTTCTCGCCATTACGGCTCTCCACGGGGTTCGCTGCTTAGACGGCGCGACGACGCCGCTCGGCCTGCCCTGAGACGTCAGACTCAGTGCTAAATGGTACAGGAATATTAACCTGTTTCCCTTTTGGCGTACTCGAATTACGGTACGTCTTAGGACCGACTAACCCTCGGCTGACGATCATTGCCGAGGAAACCTGGCCCCTTCGGCGGCAGGGATTCTCACCCTGCTTTGCTGCTACTATTACCAGGATTTTCGTTTGTGAACGGTCCACAGGACTTCACAGCCCTGCTTCAGTCCGAACACAACGCCTTCCTACGAGATTACCTTGCGGTACTCCGTGGTATCGGTGGTCGACTTGAGCCCCGTCAATTTTCGGGGCCCCAAACCTCGACTGGTGAGCTGTTACGCACTCTTTGAAGGGTAGCTGCTTCTAAGCTAACCTTCCAGCTGTCTTGGGCTTGGGACGCCCTTTAGCGTTTACACTTAGTCGACACTTGGGGACCTTAACCACGGGCTGGGTTGTCTCCCTTACGGACTACAAGCTTACCCCAGCAGTCCGGACTCCGACTTTCTTTGATGACGGTGGGTTTGGAGTTTGACAAGCGGGCGAGGGGTTTCCCCCCCGGAACCGCCAATCAGTGCTCTACTCCACCGACGATCTCCAGTCAGGTCATGCTGCGACATGTTTCGGAAGGAACCAGCGGATGCCGGGTTAGATTAGCATTTCACTACGAGACGCAGGTCACACGAATGATTTGCAGATCAACACCGCTTGCGGTCCTCCACGTAGCTTTCGCCACGCTTCAACCTGCCCACGCCTAGATCACCCGGCTTCGGGTCGTACCCCGATGACTCCACGCACTTGTATACGTCGTGCCTCACCCGAGGGTTGCGCACATGTTGCTTTCGCTTCGGCTGCCCAATTACAAGGTTAGCCATTGCCATCAAGATACACTCCCTGGCCCGTTCTTCAAAACGTAAGATACGACACTGGCAGTGATACTCGTACAACACTCTCGCGAGTGCTTCCTTCGTATCAAAGATCCTTTCATGCCGTATCGTTCCATCACTATCAGGTTTCAGGCACTTTGCACCTCCCTTCTCGGGGTACTTTTCAGCGTTCGGTCACCCTACTATTTCGCTATCGGTCTCAAGGAGTATTTAGTTTTGGAGGTTGGTGCCCCCCGGATTCCCGCACGATATCCGACGCACGGTACTCAGGGACATGTTCCGGTCTTTTGGTTTACATCTACGTGACTGTCACACTCTATGGTCTGCCGTTCCAGGCAAGTTTGATTTAGCCGCGAGACTTTATGAACAGCCCTACAACACCACATTTCCCTGACGGGATTCGGTTTGAACTGTGCCGGTTTCACTCGCCGTTACTTACGGCATCTCATTTGATTTCTTTTCCCGCTCCTACTGAGATGTTTCAATTCGGAGCGTTCCCGATCATTACTGATCACTATGGAGAGGTCCCATTCGGAGATCCCGGGTTCATTGGCTCCATGCACCTACCCCGGGCTTATCGCAGCTTGGCACGTCCTTCATCAGCTCTTGAGCCGAGCCATCCACCTGATAGCATAATTCCTAATTACCTAACCAGGTCCAGTAAGCGTCCAGTATACAGCACCTATACACGACTTCATCTGCCTGCGGTTCCGCGCAGGCTATCCATCCTTCCCCGAAAATTTACTTTCCGGGTGCACTTGATGATTTGTAAAATTTGTTATTTGGAATAACAAACTGATTAATGGAGAAATCCGAAGGATTTCTGGTTTGAGGATTTGTAGGTTTATCGGCATCCGGGTGACAGTGTTTTATGCTTAGGAGGTGATCCAGCCGCAGATTCCCCTACGGCTACCTTGTTACGACTTAACCCCCCTTGCAAAGCACAGGTTCGAACACGGCACAGAGTCCGTGCCCTCACCCATACCTCACTCGGGTGGTTTGACGGGCGGTGTGTGCAAGGAGCAGGGACGTATTCACCGCGCTATATTGAAACGCGATTACTACGGATTCCAGCTTCACGAGGGCGAGTTACAGCCCTCGATCCGAACTACGAATGGGTTTGTGAGATTACCAGCCCTTTTCAGGGTAGGGACCCATTGTCCCATCCATTGTAGCCCGCGTGTAGCCCGGGAAATTCGGGGCATACTGACCTACCGTGGCCCGCACCTTCCTCCGATTTAACATCGGCGGTCCCCACAGAGTACCCATCATCCCGGAGGACATGCTGGTAACAGTGGGCACGGGTCTCGCTCGTTGCCTGACTTAACAGGATGCTTCACAGTACGAACTGGCGACGGCCATGCACCTCCTCTCAGCGATTCAGGCAAGGTCTTCAGCCTGGCCTACATATTGCTGTCGTCCCCGGTGAGTTGTCCGGCGTTGAGTCCAATTAAACCGCAGGCTCCACCCGTTGTTGTGCTCCCCCGCCAATTCCTTTAAGTTTCAGCCTTGCGGCCGTACTTCCCAGGTGGCTCGCTTCACGGCTTCCCTGCGGCACCAGACACGGTCGCGCCATGCCTGACACCTAGCGAGCATCGTTTACGGCTGGGACTACCCGGGTATCTAATCCGGTTCGTGCCCCCAGCTTTCGTCCCTCACCGTCGAACCCGTTCTGGTAAGACGCCTTCGCCACAGGTGGTCCCACAGGGATTACAAGATTTCACTCCTACCCCTGTAGTACCTCTTACCTCTCCCGGTTCCAAGTCTGGCAGTATCCCCCGAAAGCCTAATAGTTGAGCTATCAGATTTCCCGGAGGACTGACCAAACCGGCTACGGACCCTTTAGACCCAATAATCACGATCACCACTCGGGCCGCCGGTGTTACCGCGGCGGCTGGCACCGGTCTTGCCCGGCCCTTGCTAACAGGTGTATTTTACACACCCGGACAGCCAGCATATGATGCTGGCACTCGGTGTCCCCTTATCACGGTTTCCCGCATTGTAAAGTTTTCGCGCCTGCTGCGCCCCGTAGGGCCTGGATTCATGTCTCAGAATCCATCTCCGGGCTCTTGCTCTCACAACCCGTACCCGTTGTCGGCTAGTAGGTACATTACACCCACTACTACCTGATAGGCCGCAGACCCATCCTTGGGCAGACGAATCCATTTTACGCATAAAGCATTCCAGCATATGTGCGTTATCCGGAATTATCCCCAGTTTCCCGGGGTTATGCCGGACCCAAGGGCAGGTTATCCACGTGTTACTGAGCAGTACGCCATGTATTGCTACATATGACTCGCATGGCTTAGGCGAACACCGATAGCAGTAACCTCTGGCAGGATCAACCAGAATTGTTAATGTATCGCACACTTAAAATTAAAGGTCTTGGTCGCAGAAACTTGCACTAACAACTATCAATTCAGTTAGTTCATTTCGCGATAAAATGTTTGAAACATCTATCACCCAGAATTAACCGAACCGACAAATCCTCGTCAGTCAGGAAACAACTCCTGACTCCATTTTTAATGAGTAGTAATTCTGCATTTGTGATGCAGGAAATTAGAGTTACGCGCCCATAGTATTTAAAGGTATCGAACTCCCTGTTGAACAGGAAGGATCTTCACCAGATCACACTACGAGAAAAACTGTCTAGCATGTAATTAGAACCACACTAGATCAGGAATATATATGTACGCACTCATAGTATTTAAAGATATGTATACCCTCTTTGAGAAGAGAAAATATCAAACCATCAGACTATGAGAAAACCAACCAGCACAAAGAGACTCATGCCGAGATAGGAAACACATATACATCAGTTTTAGTATATAAAGCTTATTGTTCAGGAAACTTTGTAAAGAAAAACAATAATAACAGACGATGACACATTGTTTTTTCAATTCCTGAATTCCCACTCTAGAATCGATAATTCGAGAGCGGTGCACGCTTGTTTTGCGCGTGAGACATACAAAGGCACATCCGATATATATATCTGTCGCCTCATGCAATACTTAATAAAAAACAAGAACAAGAACAAAGTTAAAGGTAGCAGAAAAGCGCAGCATTAAAATAACAACAGGAAGTTGAAAGCTGCACGATGAATAACCTTAAAGCCCGAAAAAAGAGATATAAGGATATTTAAGTGTATAAAAATAAAAAGTACAATAATAATTACAATCTACATATAACGAGGTATCACACTGGCAGACTTAAAGAAACCTACATCAAGAGCCAATACCAGCACAGAAGAGACAGTAACAAGAGTACGCATTCCTCGCAGAGAAAACAATGAGATCCTTGCAACCGTTGAAAGTCTCCTTGGTGCAAACAGGCTCAGGCTCCGCTGCATGGATGGAGTCGTCCGTATGGGGAGAATTCCAGGTTCGATGAAGAAGAAAACCTGGATAAGAGAAGGAGATGTCGTCATTGCTGTGCCATGGGAGTTCCAGAACGAAAAGGCAGACGTGATATGGAAATACACAAGGCCGCAGGTAGACTGGCTTGAAAGGAAAGGATACCTGAAAGGATAACATGAGCAGGGACCTGGAAGACAAAGTAAAGCGCATCGATACCGCTAAAGATAAAGCACGGGCAAGAGAAAAAGACTCCGACCGGTTGAAGGTAGAAGAGAACGTATTTGACGTTCCCACTCTTAAAATCCTTTATACCCTTTCCAATAAAGGCATAATAAAATCAATGGGAGGAGCCATCAGTACCGGAAAGGAAGCAAATGTCTTCTATGCGGAAGGCGAGGAAAAGGAACTGGCAATAAAGATATACAGAATGGCCAGCAGTACTTTCAAGGCAATGGACGCCTATATCATGAAAGACCCTCGCTTCACGAACATTAGAAATAACAGGCGAGATATCATTTTTGCATGGACACGTAAGGAATTGCAGAACCTGAAGCGTGCAAAGAGCGCAGGAGTACGGGTGCCTGAACCGATCATTGCTGAGAAAAATATTCTCATAATGGAGTTCATGGGAGAAGAAAAGACACCCTATCCACTGTTGAAGAACACACCGCTGGAAAACGACGAGGCAAAGCTTGTTTATGATAGAATCGTCGAATATATGCGTCGCCTCTACAAAGAAGCTAATCTCGTACATGCTGACCTGAGTGAGTACAATATTCTCATTGACCCGGCAGATACAACCCCAATCTTCATTGATATGGGGCAGTCCGTAACTCTGGAACATCCCAATGCCAGAGAGTTTCTCTACAGAGACGTGCTAAACATACTCAGGTTCTTCGGCCGCTATGGGATCACGGACAAACCTGAAGAACTGCTTTCAAAAATACAGGCGGAAACAACATGACTCAGTATGTCAAAATCCCCAAAGAGAGAATCGGAGTAATTATCGGTCCGAAAGGAGAAACAAAGAAACTCATAGAGGACAAAACCACATGTCAGCTGGAAATCGAGAGCGATAGTGGGAAAATCGATGTCACGTGCGAGGAAGATCCCTTAAAAGAATTCAGAGTCCTTGAGACTCTCAAAGCCATAGGAAGAGGCTTCAGTCCCGAAAAAGCCCTTGAAATCCTTGATGACGATATGCTGATGCTTGAAGTGATCGACCTTTCCGATGTTGCAACCACTCCAAAAGAGCTCCAGCGCATAAAAGGCAGGATAATAGGAAGAAACGGACGAACCCGAGAGCTTGCGGAAACCCTGATAAACGTCAAGATCTCCGTGTACGGAAAAACCGTATCCGTACTCGGGTACCCTGAGCAGAACACCATAATACGGACAGCCATAAAGATGCTGCTCGACGGAGCCACTCACGGCGCAGTCTACAAGTTCCTTGAGAAGAAACATCAGGAACTATTGCACTCGCAGCTGGACTCAATAGATTTTTACTGAAAAATTATTTAAAAAGGAGAGTTCCGGGACCTTATTCAGATCCGGTCTCTTCATAGTCTTCCTCTTCATCTTCTTTTGACCTTTTTCCGCTGCCTTCAAGGAATTTACCCCTTCCCGGCCTTGCATTAATGGATTCTTCCATCCAGATTACCTCGCCTCTCGACAGAGTGTACTCAGGAAAAACTGCATCCATACCTTCAAAAGGTGTCCATCCAGCCTTACTGTGCAGCATATCAGCCCTTATGGGTTGAAGATTGCGTGGGTCCACAATCATAAGGTCAGCATCAAAACCCACCTCAAGCCTGCCCTTACCCAGGCGGTCCAGTCCGAAAGCTTTTGCAGGGTTCCGGCTTGTAACCATTATCATCTGAGAAAGGGGAAGGATATTTTTCCGGACTGCTGCAAGCATAAGAGGCATAAGGGTCTCAACTCCCGGCACTCCAGAAGGAGCAGCTCTGATATCGGCATCCTTCTCAGACTCAAGATGAGGAGCATGGTCAGAAGCTACCATATCGATAGTCCCGTCATTCAGTCCGTTTACAAGCGCTTTAATGCTATGACTACTCCTTAGAGGTGGGTTCATTTTGCCAAAAGCCCTGAGCCTTTCCCAGTCTCTTGTAGAGAGAAACAGGTGATGGGGAGTGACCTCGCATGTAAACAGAGGGCTTTTGTTTTCTCTTTTTGCCAGATATTTTTCTTTTCGGATCATTCCCACAGCTTCAAGCGTGCTCAGATGGCAGAAATGAGCTCTGACCTCGAGCCTGGAAATAAGTTCAAGAGCGCTCTTGACAGCCGATGCCTCGCAGGCGTTCGGGCGTACCTTTGAGTGGTAATCAAAAGAAACATCCCCTTTTAACAGCTGCTCCAGTTCAAGGCGCATTTTTTCATCCTCTGCATGGATAGTGGCAAGGGCTCCGAGCCTTTTTATCTCAGCCAGGGCTTCCTCAAAAGTTTCTTCGTTTATATTCAACCCCCCTGTAGACTCGGCCATGAAAATTTCCCCGAAAGCCATAACACCCAGCCTCCAGAGCTCTTTAAGCTTCTCTATATTTTCTGTTACTCCGCCATTGATCCCGAAATCTACAATGGATTTTCCCCTGGCAAATTTGAGCTTTTGCTCAAAAGAGCGCCTGTCCGTGGTAGGAGGAATAGTGTTCGGCTGGTCGATAACAGTAGCAATACCTCCTGCAGCTGCAGAACATGACCCTGTGTACCAGTTCTCTTTCAGGGTCATGCCCGGTTCCCTGAAATGCACGTGCACATCAATTCCGGCAGGCAGGGTAAGTGCTCCCCCTGCATCAATTACCATGTCCACGCTTGAGACCCTGAAATCTTTTCCGATTTTTTTAATCTTGTCGTTCTCAATAATGATTTCGGCAGGCTGAAGAGAGTTATTGTAATAAATTCTCGTATTTTTGATATGAATATCAGGCATGGGCGTCTATATGCTTAAAACGTACTTAAAACATGTACATCAATGGAAATTAAGAAATGGATATGAAAAAGAAATCAAAAAATGGTTGTAGAAGCTGAGGAAAGTGTGTTTTCTCAGCTCTGAAGGCATTTCTTCAGTAAATTACTTATTTTAATTGCACACGGGTTTTCAGGTTATTTTTCTAACGTGGATGGTCGGTCTCAAGCCCTCACTGCGCAGGAAAAGAAAAACTGAAAGATCCTTTTCGGATTCCGGAAGAGATCAAACGAATAATCCTGGGTTACCAAAAAACTAAATCCTGAAACAAAAAAAGGAAAAGTAGAGAAGGAAAATTCTTTTTAATTCAATTTAACACGCTCAGCCGTTGTAAGGTAAACAACACTTTCACAGATGTTGCAGCAGTGGTCTGCAATCCTTTCCAGGTAGCGGATCAGGAAGAGCAGGTAGGTAGCTTTTGAAATAATATCTGTATCTTTAGCCATCATTTCAATTAACTCCACCCAGACTGCATAAAAGAGTTTGTCAACCTCGTCATCTCTCGCAGCCGTAGATCTTGCGAGTTCTGCGTCCTGAGTTACGAAGGCTTTCATTGAGCTTTCAAGCATATTTGCTGCAATGTCTGCCATTCTTTTTGTATCTATAAGTGGCTTTATATGGCTGCCTTCGATTTTTCCAGGGATTTTGGCAATATTAATTGAAAGCCCTACGATTCTTTTAAGGTCCGCTGAGATCTTAAGTGCTGATACGACAAGCCGGAGATCACTTGCCATGGGCTGCTGAAGCGCAAGCAGATCAAAAACAGAGATCTCAATTCTCTCCTCGAGCTTATCCACTTTAGATTCAAGGTCAAGAGTCTTTCTGGCAAGCTCGATATTGAGATCTATAACTGCTTCCATTGAGTCGTGAAAAATCAATTCGGACATTTCCCCGAGAGAAAGTACGGACTCTTTAAGCAGATCAAGCTGCTGAAAGTATCGTTTTCTAATCATTTTTTATCACCCGAACCTGCCAGTAATATAATCTTCAGTACTCTTTTCCTTTGGACTGTGGAAGATTTGCCTTGTCTGACCGAACTCAATCAATTCCCCCATAAGGAAAAATCCGGTATAATCCGATATCCTGGCTGCCTGTTGCATATTATGAGTTACGATTACTATCGTATAATCTTTTTTAAGGTTCATAATAAGATCTTCGATCCTTGCAGTAGAAATCGGATCAAGAGCACTGGTAGGCTCATCGAAAAGAATAATTTCGGGCTTTACCGCCAGAGTCCTGGCAATACACAGCCTTTGCTGCTGTCCGCCGCTAAGAGAAAGAGCAGGAGATTTGAGCCTGTCTGAAGTCTCTTCAAAAAGAGCAGCAGAACGAAGGGCTCCTCTGACAACTTCGTCAATATCCTTCTTATTTACCCCATGGATACGCGGCCCGTATGCAACATTGTCATAAATTGACATAGGAAAAGGGTTAGGCTTCTGGAAAACCATGCCTACCTGTTTCCGGAGCTCAACAACATCAACATCTGCTCCGTAGATGTCCTCATTTTCGATTAAAACTTTACCTTCGATCCTGCAGTTTTTAATAAGATCATTCATCCTGTTTAAGCATCGGATGAAAGTAGACTTGCCACAGCCTGAAGGACCTATAAGAGCAGTTACACTGTTTCTGGGGATCTGCATTGATATATTTTTAAGAGCTTGCTTTTCCCCGTACCACAGATCAAGATTTTTCACTATTATATGAGGCTGAGCTATATTAGGCTGAGCTACGTTTTGAACAACTTCAGTCATTTATTGACTCCAATTATTATATAATCTGATAATTTTTGAAGATTCTAATTGAAACAGGATTCTAAACCTGATACTTACTATCAGAATTTAATTGGGTTTTACTTGTCAAATTTAATCAAATTTTCAATTTTTGCCTGTAATGCCTGCGGACCAGAACCGCTACGACATTTAATCCCAGCACAATTACCAAAAGAACAAGAGCCGTTCCATACTGAAGGGGTCGGGTTTTGACAATGCTCGTCCCTGATGTTGCAAGTACGAAGAGATGGTAGGGAAGAGCCATAAACTGGGAGTAGACCGAGTCAGGCAGCCTGGGCAAAAAGTAAGCAGCACCGGTTAGAAGAATAGGAGCTGTTTCTCCTGCAACTCTTCCGATACTCAGAATCGAACCTGTAGTAATTCCCGGGATAGCTGCAGGCAATATCACATGCCTTATAGTCTGCCATTTGCTAACCCCAAGCGCAAGTGAAGATTCCCGATACTCATTCGGAACTGCAATCAGGGCTTCCTGGGTAGAACGGATAATTACCGGAAGAATCAGAAGAGAAAGGGTGAGGCAAGCCGACAGTAAAGATGAACCAAACCCGAAATATTTAACAAAAAGTGCCAGCCCGAAAAGCCCGAATACTACGGAAGGAGTTCCTGCAAGGTTGTTGATTGCCATTTCTATAAGCCAGGTGGTGCGAGTTTCTCCTGCATATTCGTTCAGGTAGATGGCAGCCATAATCCCGGTCGGAAGGGCTGCAGCCATCGATCCTATGATAAGGAGAACAGTGCCTACAATTGCCGGATAGATCCCACCCTGAGTCATTCTCATGCGAGGCATTTCAGTAAGGAACTCAATACTGATTGCACTGTATCCGTTGTAAATTATGTAAGCGAGGATAATTACCACAAACCCGGCTACTGTCATTGCTGAAAGGGTGAGCAGTGCAAAGGCGATTTTTTCGCTTGTTCTTGCATTCAGCCCCAGATTCAGTCCACCCTGCAACCGAATGGATTTATGTTCGTTCTCGTTTACTTTTGAACTCAATTCCACTTTCAGTCCACCTTAAACCTGTATCGTTTTTTAATTGAATCCGCAATCAGGTTAATCAGGAAAGTTATGATGAAAAGCACAGATCCCACTGCAAAGAGGGCATGGAAGTGAGCACTCCCCTGGGGAACCTCACCCATTTCAAGTGCGATTGTGGCAGTCATTGTCCTTACAGGGTCAAGAATGCCTCCAGGAAAAGATGGAATTACTGCAGTGTTTCCGGTTACCATCATGAGAGTCATTGTCTCCCCTATAGCCCTCCCTATGCCAAGCATCACAGCGGCTGAAATTCCGGAAAGGGCTGCAGGAACTATGACCTTATATATGGTCTGCCATCTTGTGGCGCCCAGAGCAAGCGAGCCATGTTTGATAGTGCTTGGGACAGAACTTATGGCATCTTCTGAGATAGTAATTATAGTGGGAAGAGCCATGATTCCAAGCATAATTGAACCTGTAAGAGCGGTTTGTCCTGTAGGAAGGTTAAAGAAGTCCTGCACAAACGGAACCACAATAACAAGCCCGAAGAACCCGAATACGACAGAAGGGATCCCTGCAAGGATTTCAATAAAAGGTTTCAGGGCATCTGCAACCTTCGGGTGTGCAATTTCAGAAATATAAATAGCAGAAGCAATCCCCAGAGGTACTGCAAAAAGGATTGCACCGGCAGTAACAATAAGAGAACCGAAAAAGAGAGGCAATAGCCCGAACTGCCTGTTCACGGATGTTGGGTACCAGAATTCTCCTGTAAGAAAGTCCAGAAGGGACGTGTTTTTAAAAAGAAGTAAACTATCCCTGAACAAAAAAAGGCATATAAGGAAAAGGATGACAACCGTAAGGGCGCTTACTGAGAAAAGCACTGATTCGATTGTTTTTTCCTTATAATTCCTGTTAAACATATCTTTCCCCTGGAGTAACTTTTGCCATCACTGCTAATTTATTGTTGTTACTGATCTACAGGGAAGTAACCAACTTCAGTAACCAGGCTCTGTCCGGTTTCACTGAGCACAAAGTCTACGAATTCCTTTGTGAGACCTGAGGGTTCTCCGTTGGTGTAGAAGTAAAGAGATCTGGAAAGCGGGTATGCACCACTGAGGATGTTTTCAGAAGTTGGAGCTTCATAGCCGTTTCCGCCATCCAGGCTTAAGGCTTTGACACTGTCATCAAGGTATGCAACACCGATATATCCGATTGCATTGGGATTCTGAGAGACCTCTCCGACTATGCCGCCTGTTGCAGGCTGGGTAAGAGCATCAGGCCTGTATTCATCTCCCTGTAAAACTTCTTCCTTGAAGTATTCATAAGTCCCGGAACTGCTGTCCCTGGAAATCACCACTATTTTTGTGTCCTCACCGCCAACATCCTTCCAGTTGCTGATGGTTCCGTTATAGATGCCGCGAAGCTGGTCAAAGGTAAGTTCAGAAACAGAATTCTCGGGGTTTACAACAACTGAAATACCGTCATAGGCAATAGTAGTCTCCACCGGGTTGATGCCATTTGCTTGAGCGGCTTCTATTTCTTCAGCTTTAATTTCCCTGGATGCTGTAGCAATATCTACCTCACCGTCAATAAGAGCTGTAATCCCAACACCTGATCCGCCCCCGGTAACGGTTACACTTTTATCAGAGTTTTCAAGCATGAATTCTTCAGCTTCAGCCTGAGCAAGGGGGAGAACCGTATCCGAACCTTTCAGAGTAATACTCTGTGATTCGGCTGCTGGGGCTTCAGCTGCAGGAGCTCCCTCAGAAGAGGTTTCACCAACCTGGGCTTCGCCGTTCTCATTTCCAGTACATCCAATTCCCAGAAATACAAGTCCTACCACCAGTAAAGTGAGAACTGTGTATGTTTTTAAATTATTTGCCATGTTACACATACTCCTTTTATTAAATAACAACAAATCAACAATCTATATCCATCAAAGATGTTTCCAATACAATTCACTATAAAAGTAGAGAGATATATAAAGATTCGCCATATATAGTATTTTGAAGTACTGATATTAGATAGATACCTATAAAACAAATATACTATATAGTAAGTATATAAAATATATAATTAATCACTGACTTGCAATACAAATATGAATCAAATCCCGACAGAAATAAAAAAGCGTATCAATTAAACTAAACCTGGGAACACTTCGCTTACTCTGAAACTTCTCATTTCACCGAAGGAATAAGATCCTCCACCAGCCTGTCAGTCATTCAAAAAAGAAGAAGAAGGAAGAAGTAGAAGAAGCTTGGAAGAAAAGTTCAATATAGCGAGAATAAGGATATAGGTCAGAAGAATCGGAGCTCTTCTTTGATTCCGAAGCTGAGTTAGGGAAGCATAGCCCGGGTTCAAAAGTCGAATAGAGAACGCTGTTCTACACGCCCGATCTCCGAGCACTGGACTTTCTCTTCCTGAACCGTTCCTTTGCTTTTCTGTTGAGCGGAGACTTTTTCTTTTTCCTGCTTTTTCACTTCAGGCTTCTTAGCTTCAAAATCAAAAAGACCCTTTTGTTTTGAGTCAAAGTCAAGAGACGAAACATTGACCCCGAATACCTCCAGTATGCGCTCTACAGGAGGCAGGATCTGTTTCTTAACATAATAATCTACATCTATAGGCACGTTATGTTCCCTGACATAATCAGGGTCCTCGGCACGGTCTACAAAGAGACCTTTTCCTGCAACAATAACAAAAGGAATTCTTGTTCCTATAGAAGGCATGACACCTGTCCGTTTTTTCAGGTTTTCCGCAACTGTCAGATGAGGCTGCTTGTTTTTGTAGCTTTCCGTTTTCCGGGTAAGGGTCCGGGTAAGGACAAGTTTTTCAATAATGTCGGTATCTTTTCTCGGATCCAGGTTTCTGACATCGCTAACCACCTTCCGGACATGTTCTACAGCCCTGTCAACGTCACCCTCCTTAAGTACAAGTTCAAGAACACTATTAAGGGTGATCGAGGTCAGCTCGCACCAGTCCCTGCGTACGGTTTCCATGCCTTTGACCTTGATTTTATCTTCCCAGCCCGAGTTTCTGGGCTCAAAGAGCCAGAGAGCATACCGCTTCTTTGCAATGAGCACTGCACGTTTTGCAATAGCCTCAAACTCAAGTTCCATGGGGTCCGGAAGAGAAGCCGAAACAATTTTTGAAATCCGGTTCCCTATAAGGCTGACCTCTTCAAGGGAGAGGTCTCCTTGCGACCTGCAGTGTACAAAAACACTGTCCGTATCCCCGTAAGCAACTGAAAGTTCAACGATTCTGTACTGAGAGGAGAGCTCTCCTGCTTCATCAAGAAGTAAAGCTGCTGAGTCTCTGAGGACGATTTTTCCTATATCGCTGTTAATAAGATCCCGCGTATTAAGGATATTGCTTCTCCCAAAGCTTGTTACAGCGTTTGCAAGCGTCAGGCTGTAGAGTCTTGCCCTGGCATACCCCGAATAGCCATAAAAGCTATTCAGCAGAATTTTTATGGCGAGCTGGGTTGCATCAAGGACACGGTACTCGTTTTCATCCGAAGTCCGCCTCATTCTTTTCTTTGTCTCTCCCCTCTGGTTAAGAAGGTCTTCGAGAATGGAAGGCACAATTCCCCTGTAGACTTCAGGAGGCACGAATTCTCCTCCTGAAGGAGGCTTGATAGTTTCCCCACCAGGCCGGTCCCGTGTCACAACAGTTGTGTAACAGAGGTTATGAGCCATCATAATGGTCGGATAAAGGGACTTGTAGTCAAGGATCAGCACATTTTCAAGAAGCCCTTTCTTCGGCTCCAGAACCTCTCCGCCTTTCAGGTCCGAACTCATATCATACCTTTCTGCCGAAAGTTCGTCCCCTGGTTTTGGAAGAATTACCCTGTCTCTAAGCCCGAACTCCCTGAGGAGAAGGGTCTCGACCATGGAAGTCTGGCCACCATCAACGATTTCCTGGAGCAGGCTCCCGCTTACCTGGGCAAGGGCGATATATTTGTCAAGAAGCCTCAGATCAAGGATAAGCTCAAGTGCAAGCTCAGCATCCCTGCGCGCATAATCAACGAATTTAAGGAATTTCTTCCCTGAATCATTCCAGTGCTCTTCCATTTCCAACGGAGGAACATCAAGTTTCTCACGGTTCAGAAGCTCTTTTGAAACGGCTCTCAAGGTATATTGCTTCAGGCTGAAAGCTCTCCTTACAAGGGGGAGAGCATCAACAACTACCCTTCCTTTAACCTCCGTCCGCGTGATGAGGCCGAACCTCCTATAACCTATATGGCTGCCGTCCCTGCCAACAACGGGATTGATCACTTCCCCTTTTGCAGTCAGAGCTTTGACTCTGTCCGTAATATAAGGAATATCGAAGTCCTGGTGGTTATACCCTGCAACAATGTCAGGGTCATATTCGCAAAAAATCTCGAAAAAGCGGTTCAACATCTCAGTTTCATCTTTGCAGGGAAGGACATCACCGTTCATACCGTCAGCAGGTTTTGCCAGCAGAATAAGGGTCTTGTGACCTTTATACTCAGGCTCGAAAGAGAAACTGATCATGACTATAGGTGAGACATCCGGAGAAGGCATCCCCCCGTCAAGGGGAAGACACTCAATATCAAAAGAGAAGTATTTAAGAGGAGCAATGGTCAGGTTTTCGATCCTTTTTAGTTCAGAGCCCAGAATTGAAGCGTCACATGCAAACTTCTCACAGCGAGAGCTGCCCCCGGAACCTGCCTTTAAGTATCTTACAGGATCTACGGACTTTCCGTCTGCAGAAATCCAGACCATCCCTCCAAGGTCCCTGTCAATTAAAAAGCGGTTCCTGAAAAGAATATCACTTTCATAAACCTGCCAGTCACCTTCGGCCCTCAAAACATTCTGGATCTTCAGAACTTCGTCCCTTATCTCAGGCACATCCCTTGGCAGGCCGGTAGTAATCCTGAGCATCTCTATCTTTGTTTTCTGGTATCCTACAGGCTCGAACTTCTCGACGATTTCGACCTTTTTGACCTGCTCGAAGGTATCTTTTATAAGCCTGGCTACGGCGTGCAGGTCTCCTGAGGCCTTAAGATAAAAGTAAGGCTCAAAATCCGGGACAAAGCAGCATACACTTTTTCCGTCCGCTCCCCTGCCAAAGAGGCGGATGACAGGGCTACTGTCAACGATTTCGTAATCTGCATCCAAGATCTGAAAATCCATAGGCATGGTTTAAAGCTCAAGGTAGACATATAGCTTTTGTTGTATTTTTGAAAAATGGAGCCTTATTTTGAAAAAGCCAGCCAGACCTGAAAAACAGGTATCCTCAAGAAATTCAGACTGAAAAACCGCCTGAAGGCGGCATGATATCAAATGGGGCTGAAGCCCGAACGGCATTAACTATAGAATCTGCTTTTAAATTTTCAAGAGTCAGATAAGTGGCTCCAAGGGCTGCAGAGATTTGCCGTGCAAGCCCGAATTTTATCATACTGCTTTCCGTATCGATTACGGCAGATTGTATGCCTTCCTCCCTTAACCTGGAGGCAACTGTTTTTATTTCCTGAAGAGGAGATTCTCCGTTCATACTTACATTCGCCCTTCCGTCAGAGATCAGAACCATAAAAGGGCAGGTATCAGGATCACGCTGGAGTTCGGTTCTTATAACCTCATACCCTTTTACAAGGCCCCGGGAAAGAGGCGTTTTCCCTCCTGTGGGCATCTCCTGCAAATACTTCTGGGCCAGCTCGATACTGGATGTAGGAGGCAGCAACAGTTCCGCACTTTCTCCTTTAAAAGCGATAAGTCCGACTTTATCTCTTTTTTGGTAAGCGTCCATGAGCATTGAAAGGACCGCTCCTTTGGACGCAACCATACGCTGCCTAGCTCCCATGGAACCGCTTGCATCCACCACAAAGAGAACAAGGTTACCGATCTTTTTCTCCCTGATCTTTTTTCTGAAATCGGATTCGTGAATTATTATGGAATTTCCGTTCTTTTCCCGTGTAATCTGGTAGGGAGCAGCTGCCCTCAGGGTAGCATCAAAAGCCAGATCCGAGGTTTTTTCATGGGGAATTGTACTCTTTATATACCTGCCCTGTTTGGAGCTGGTAAAAGTTTTACTGCGCCTGCCTGAACCTTTTCGATCAGCTCTGAGAAACTCAGGTGTCAATTGTTTTATCTGATAGCTCTCTCCCGTAGCAAAAATAGTCTCCGAAGAGGAGTCCGGACGCTCATCTGTCTGGTTTTGTGAGCGCTCCGACTTCTGTTCTTCGGGTCTTTTATGCTGCTTCTCCTTATCTTCCTCGTGTTCCTTTTTCTGCTGTTCATGTTTATTTTTCTCTTTCTCTTTTTCTTTCTGTTTTTCCCTGTGATTTTCAATGCTTTCGTCCAGCTTATCCTGTTTATCGGAATGGGAATCAAACGGCTTCCTGCGCATGCGGTGAGAAAGCACCAGTTCTGCAGCTTCTTTTACATCCTCTTCAAAGACATCGGTCCTCCCGTTAAAAGCCGCAAGAGTGATTGAGGTTTTCATCATTGTGATGTCTGCCCTGTGCCCGTCAACTCCCAGATCAACACAGATCTGGCTGATTAGCTCAAGCATACTATCCGAAATCCTGACCTCAGGAAGTAACTGCTTTGCATTAAGGATCTGCCCGCAAAGCTCAGTCTCAGCAGCCTGCCAGTTTGCTACAAAAGTTTCAGGATTTGCCTCATAACTGAGCCTGTATTTTATAAGCTCCACCCTCCTGGATACATCACTGATTCCCTTTACATCTACACATAAACCGAAGCGGTCCAGTAATTGAGGTCTCAGTTCCCCTTCTTCAGGATTCATTGTGCCTACGAGTACAAAGTTCGCAGGATGGGAGTAAGAGATTCCCTCGCGTTCAATGGTATTTACTCCCATCGCCGCAGAATCAAGGAGCACGTCTACAAGATGGTCATCCAGAAGGTTGATTTCGTCCACATACAGGATGCCCCTGTGTGCCATTGCAAGCACACCCGGCTCAAAACGTTTTTCCCCTTTCTTGATGGCATGCTCGATATCAAGAGTCCCTACAACTCTATCTTCAGTAGCACTTACGGGCAGATCAACAACCCTCATTTTTACCCGGGAAACTCTCAGGTTTCCGGCTTTTAGATTATCAAGGCATTCCTCGCACAGTTCATTTCGGTTATCAGGATTGCACCTGAATTTGCAGCCTTCAACCACTTCGATTTCAGGCAGGAGATTGGCAAGAGCCCTGACTGCAGTTGATTTGGCAGTGCCTTTTTCGCCCCTGATAAGGACTCCTCCCAGTTTCGGGTTGATGAGATTTAAGACCAGGGCTTTTTTCATTCTCTCCTGCCCGACTATAGCAGTAAAAGGGTAGACAGCAGTGTTGTGGTTCCTCATGGTTTTGCCTCAGCGAGTTCAAACTCCTACCAGGTATTCTTCAACACTTATGGCAGGTATGGACCAGCTTGAAACGGATGGAAGGATGGACTCCACGTTTTCTACCTTATTCATGTAAGGATAGAAGGTCACGTAGAGATTCCCCGAAGTCTTCTTTTCAAACCGTCCAATCCAGATTTCTTCAGTTACATTGATGTCCGAACCGGACCAGACCTCATGCTTATTTTCAAGCCTGAGTTTTGGATAAGTCTCAACAACAGTGAGCTGTCCAAGTTTTTTTCCATAACCCAATTCAAGCGGGCTGTCAGAGAAATGCAGAAGATATTTCAGACTAACAGCAGAAAGCTCCCCTCCCTGCATGACGCTGTCGACATACACGGAAAAGAGGGGCACTTCAATACCATTTAATTCTTTTTTGTAGAGGAAAGTGTGAGTTCCCAGATCAGCCGATTTACCGGGAGAGATAATGCTTGAATAAACCGGAAGGTTGTTCCTGGAAAGAGTAAGGCAGGCATTATCCGAATCCAGATCGGTAACTTCCAGAGTATATCCTTCTTTCAGGTTATATTCTTCATCAGGATAGAGTATTTTATCATCCTCTTCCAGAAGGATATTCACAATTCCCTGATCAGTGCCAAAATACGCGTATTTTTTACCATCCCAACCTAACATGGAATATCCCTGATTGAACCATTCTTCTTGATAATCCATCATCTCCGGGTTTTTATATGCAATTTTAACAGGTAGGGATTCATAAACCAGGCCTCCTTCAGGGATCCAGTCGTTTCCGGCATCAAGGGACATCTCAAGGCTTTCGGTACTGAGGTCGTATTCAGGGTCATAGAAGAGCATACCAAAAGAATCAGCTGTCCAGTTGCAGGAATCAGGAGAGGAGTCAGAACGGTTTACAGTCAGGGAAGTTCCCCTGATTTTATACGATGTTATAGTATCCTTGGTCATGTTGTAAGAACACGCTCGATATACAGTATCAGCAACCCTTAAATCAATCAGGTCGTCAAGGATGGTGACATAATCTGCGAGATGCATCCTTACAGGTGCGCTATTTTTCAACTCGATACTCTTGTTTGTAACGGCAGTGACTTCGAACTTGCCGTACTCATCTCCTTTTTCGATCTTACGAGGTACATCCGAGTAATGGTTTACGCTTTTAAGGCGCACAATGGGATCCTTGCTGTCAAGAACCTTTTCCAGAGTTCCTTCCAGGATCACATATTCTGTACCGTCGACCTCTGTCGTGAAGTTAAACTTCGATCCTTCTTCTACGGTTTTCGTAGTAACGGATGTGGAATTTTTCTGGAGCTCAAGCAGGGCGTAGTTTCCGTTTATACCCTGAAGCACCAGTTTACAGCCGTTTCCGAGATCAAAATCATTCCCCCGTTGAAGATCACGGCTTCCGGAACTGATAAGGCTTTCACTGAGCATCCCGTCCTCAAGAACCTTGTATTTCTTCCCGAAAAAAGCAGTTGAACCGGAAGTGATTTTTGAAGTATAAATTGCGTCCCCCGTGTCAATAAAACCGTCTTCCGAAAAAGTAAGTTCAAGAGACTCATAGTATGTCCCGGAGGTGGTTGAATAATAAAATCCCGAACAGTTTTCTGCATTGAGAATATGATGATCTCCTTTTGCAATGCTTATAAGCTGACCTCGCTGTTCAATAGCACCTTCTACAGGAATGATAATACATAAAACTACAAGTAGGAAAAAAACTACATGCTTGATTTGTAAAATAACATGATTATCATCAATAGTACCCATAATAATTGCAACTTTAGTATTACTAATTAACTTTTTCGATTTTATATTCTGAAAATAAAAGTTGTCCATGAAAAAAATAAATTAAAGTTAAATCCAGATTAAACTTTTCATTTCTTTTCCGTTTGAAACATGGAAATTCATTGTAACCCATAGATAGTGAAAATCAGGAAGAACAGACTAGAAAAGTAATGTGAGACAAAAGTCAGGAGAATCTGGAATTCATTTTTTAGTAAATATAATTTTTAGAATTAGCCCTAATTAGTAATCATATATTTAAAAAAAGTATGACTATATTTGTAAAATTAAAGTTTATTTCGAAATATTTATTAACTCCAAGACATGGATATATTTTTTATGCCTTCAGGAAAAAGTGCTGTGATAGGATTTACATTTCTGCTCTTTGCAGTTCTGGCAATATTCTATTTTCAAACAGCATCAACTGAAAAGATAGTTTATGAGGAAAATTTTGAAGATAGTTCAGGGCTTGAAGGAGACTTCCTCAGATGCGAAGACAGCACACTTTACCTTGACACTCAAAATTCTGCACAGACTGCAGAAGGAGTATGGGATAAAAACGTAAGCCTGTCTCCAGGAAGGATTTCCTGGAACTGGAACGGGCAGGATACGGATAACTTCAGCCTCTGGTTAAAGGTCACATTCAGCGACCATAAGTCCATTTATTATGTTGCAGCAGGGAGCAGAAATCCACAGTCTGAAGGTGAGTTTTACCGGGACAGTGAAAGCCGGCGGCGATTTTCTCCTTCTATTGTAATAGCCGGGATTCCGATGGGTCTGGTTGAAAGAGATCTTACTGAAGACTATACCAGGTACTGCGGCCCCGTTGAAAATGTAAGGGTTGTAAAGTTGAGCGCAGGTTTTGGAGACAACAGTGTCCTGCAAAGGAACATTTTGAGAATATCAGACCTGAAGATTTACAGCCAAGCATGAATTAATCGAAAAAGCCTGAAAGCCAGAGGAACCCGAATATGAAAAAGAGCAATGTAGCATTGATACCTGTATTTACACTTATTACACTTATTTTTTTAGTATGTTCCGGATGTGTATCTTCCGATATAATATCTTCCGAGAGCGTATCTTCAGATAATGCTTCTTCTGATGAAGACGACGGAAGTGCAGGAGAGAGCTCAGGCAGTGAGCCGAATCAGGGAAACACGGCATCTTATGAAAAGTCTTCACCTTACCTTTATTGGGAGTATGAACTTGGAGATGTAGCTCCTGAAAACATAAGTGAAGGCAGGTCAAACGTTCAGGACTGCATAAAGTATACTGCTGACGGAAAATATGTAGCAGTAGGGACAGGAAAAAACCTGACTGTTCTTGACGTTACAGGTAAAAATGTGCTCTGGAAAAAAACTCTCAAAGGAAATATCTCAGACCTTTCTTTTTCAAAAGACGGGAAGTACCTTCTTGCAGGAGAGAGGAGCACTGACGGCTACATATATTCCATGGATGCCATCACGGGGGAAGAAATCAGCAGCTACAGGACAGCAGATGACCTGGGAACCGGCACGAACCCAAGAAATCAGCCCTGCATATACAGAATAACAACTGCTGATGACGCTGTATACATTGCAGCAGGAAGATACTGGAAAGATCCAGGGTATGGGCTGGCTTCGAGAGTTTACAGGTTCAGCCCTGACGGTACTCTATCCTGGAAACTCCCTGCGGCAGGAAATTATGACCTGAGTGTAAACTGGATTGATTCAAGCCAGGATGGAAAAAACGTGGTTTTTTCAACAGGGGACTGGACGAATTCCCTTGAAACCGGTGCAGTTATCTACTCCATTGACAAAAACGGAAATCTGCGCTGGAAATATGAAATCCCGCCTCTGAGACCTTATTTTGTATCTACAGCCATCTGGCACGGACTTGATATTTCAGACGACGGATCCATGATAACTGCCTATACAGGAGACGGAAGAAATTACCTGTTTTATGACTCCGAGATGAGAGGACCCGGAGACGGCAAATCCGAGTGGCACTTTGAGAAATATCAGTCCAACGTGACAGCTCCGGAAGAGCTTGAAGGGAGTGTCATCTATACTTACGGTGAAAACGCAAAAATCGCGACTGAAAGTGAAATATTCTATCTGACAGGAGCTACTCTTCCTGCATATTATCCCGGAAATGTCCCTATGGCCCATCCCCTTGAAAATTCTCTCGTATCGTGCGATGTGGAGACAGGAGAAACTTCCTGGACCTATAGCCTGGGAGGGCGCTGCACAGGGATTTTCTTCTCTCCGGATATGAGGTTCCTTGTCCTGCCGGTCGGAAAAGATACGTCATCAGGCAATACTCAGTTCCACGGAATCCATGCATTTGATTCCCGGAAGTCCGGGAACGGGAATTCAAAGCTGCTCTGGAAATTCAATACCGAAGGAGTTGTTGTGAATGCTGCGATTTCTTCAGACTGTACCGTAGCTGCAGTTGAAGTCCCTCTGAAGCTCAAAAGTGGAGATGTAACCGGAAAACACAGGTTAATAATTGTCAGGTGAGAGAATGAAATGGAAACCTTTGATAGTCCTGCTTATTGTAATTATAATGGCTTCCGGATGTGCTGAAAAAACCCAGGAGTCCGATAGCAATGCATCATTTCAGGATTCGGAATCCGGGATAGAGAGTTCGCAGAATACGCAGGAGACAGGTAACTCCGAAGGCAATTCCGGAGCAGGGAAGCTTATAGACTCGGTAGTCTTCTCAAGAACCGGAGCTCTGCTTACCCTGAAAAGTGAGGCAGAGATCTCGGAAATCAGGGTTTACTCAGACAATGAGCAGATAGCTTCTATGGAGATTGGAAAAACCGAAGACCAGGCCTTTGCATCTTTTGACTGGAGTCCTGAAACCCGGTACAGGTTTGAGGTAATAACAGGCTCAGGGATATCAAGCGAGATTGAAGTATATGCTCCGGGAAAACCTGCTCTGAAAGAGGAATATACCATAAAACTTGAGGACGTAACTCCAGGAGATATCGAAAAAACCTCAACAAATATAAAAGGAACAGCGAAATTTTCTCCGGATAGCAAATACCTTGCCGTCGGGACTCATGGAGGCTCTCTGAAACTTATAAAGCTTGCAACAGGAGAAAAGGTCTGGGAAAAGCAGCTCGTTAAAGGGATAGCCGATGCAAGAATCGCGGACATAGAGTTTTCGGAGGATGGAAAATACCTTATTGTGGGAGAAGAGAGCCCGGATGCTTTTCTCTATTGTTTTGACGTTAACGGCACTGAAATCTGGAAATCTGGAGCAGGGGAAGAGCTTGGTTCGGACCTGAAGTACATGCCTGCTATGAAAAAGATAAAACTTGATTCGGAAGGGAATATTTATGTCGCTGCCAGCAGGGCCTGCGGCTATATTGGTGAGAAATACAAGTACCTGGGACGGGTTTATTCCTTTGACTCCGAAGGCAATCTGCGCTGGAAATTCCCGGAATCCGAACTCATGGACTCGGGAGTTACATGGATTGATGCCACCCCTGATGGGAAATACGCTGTCTTTGGCACCACCTGTTTTACAGAGACAGATAAATGGAGAGAAGGCACTGTTCATGTCCTGAACGGAAATACGGGAGAAGAACACTGGAGATACCAGATCCAGCCGGTTAAACCGTTTTTTGACTACTCTGCAATATGGTACAGCACACAGATTACTCCTGACGGGGAAAAGCTAATAACAATGACAAGCGATGGCAGGGCATTTTTATTCAATAATTCCGAGATCATCGAAACCGGAACCCCGGAAATAGCATGGGAGCAGAACATCTCAACCCCGATAGTCGTAAGTGGAGTCCCTATTTACGGCAGTGCGAATTATGCTTACATTGTCAATGATACCCTGATCTTTTCGATAGGCAGTACCTTCTCCAAAGACAAGAATAAGGATGCTCCGTTTGAACACCCCAGTGGAAACAGCCTTTTTGCCTATGATTATGAAGGCAACCTACTCTGGAAATGGAAAATTGACGGCTATGCAGGAGAGTGTGCAAGAAACGACCGCTATCTTGTGATCCCGCTTGCTCAGAACCTGGTAACGGAGGACAGAAGCGTACACGGAGTATATGTCTTTGACGTATCAAAAAGCGGAGGTGCAAGTTCGAGGCTCATCCAGACTTACAATACGGAAGGGATCACAGTTTCTGCCGATATCTCGCCTGACGGCAGGTATATTGCAGCCCTCGAAGCTCCTGGAAGGCTTGAGGACGGGACCGTGCTCGGAGAATATAAAGTGCATGTTCTTACCTGAGGGGAAAGTATGAAAATTGTTTCAGTAACCTGGAATTCCTACATTCCCACCCTTCTCAGGGCAGCAGAGGAGCTTGGAATTGAGCTTGAGGCTTACTACTCAAAAATCCTGGAAGAAAGACCCGAAGAAGCTGAAAGCGTGCTCTCCGCGTGCGAGCATGCTGATGCTATTTTTCTCTACCATATAGCCAATCCTTTCTGGGAAGATTTTTATAAAAGGCTTGAACCTCTAAAAACAAGGATACCTGTAATCTGTGTAGGGAGCAACCCCTCAAGTTTCACTCTTTCTTCGGTAAAACTCGAGATCGCAGCCACCTGTTTTTCATACATGATCTATGGAGGGGAAGAAAACTTTGGCAGCATGCTCAGATACCTCTTAAAAGAGGTATTCGGGGCTGAAATAGAAGCAAAACCTCCGAAAAAAATACCCTGGGACGGGATCTATCACCCGGGTGCAGGAGAAATGTTCTCAAACCTTCAGGAGTACCTTAACTGGTACGGACCTCTGAAGGATAAAACCGTAGGGATGCTCATCTCAAGGACTTCCTGGGTAAACAATGAACTTGAGATTGAGAAAACTCTCATAAAACAATTTGAAAACTCAGGACTTTCTGTTATTCCTGTTTTTGCGTACTCTCTGAAAGATGAAGAGCTGGGAAGCAGGAGCATGGAGGAGGTCATGGAATCTTATTTTATAAAAGACGGCAGACCAGTTATAGACTGCCTTGTGAAACTCTCTCCTTTCTTTATTGCCAGCAGCAAGGCGAAAGAAAGAGATACTTCATGCGCAGCAAAGGGCATAGAAATATTGAAAAAACTTGATGTTCCTGTGTTCCAGCCCGTAATTTCACACTACATGACCGTTGAGCAGTGGCAGGAATCTAACGGGTTAAGCACTGAGATCGGCTGGAGTGTGGCTTTGCCCGAGTTTGAGGGCGGGATCGAGCCTATAATAATAGGTGCGGGCAAAGTGGAAGGAGACTACATGAGTCGTTTTCCTATCCAGGACCGCTGCTCAAAACTTGCATCAAGAGTTTTGAAATGGATAGAACTCAGGAAAAAACCGGTTAACCGGAGAAAAGTTGCATTTATCCTTCATAACAGGCCCTGTACAGGGGTTGAAGGTTCGGTAGGTGATGCTGCAAACCTTGATTCCCTTGAAAGTATGGCCAGAATCCTGAACCGAATGCATAAGGCAGGCTATGATGTCAATCCGCCCCTGAACGGAAAAGATCTTATTGAGACCATCCTTAGCAGAAAAGCAATTTCCGAATTCAGATGGACTCCCATAAACGAGATAGTAAAGAACGGGGGAGCTCTCGCTTTTGTGGAAAAAGAAGAATATGAGAAGTTTTTCAACACCCTGAGTCCGGGTGTAAGGCAGAGGATAATTGATAGCTGGGGTAACCCTCCCGGAGAAGAAGTCAATGGCATCCCTGCTGCAATGGTTTACGAAAACAGGATAGTTGTCACAGGGGTTCAGTATGAAAATGCTGTGGTCTGCGTACAGCCAAAGCGCGGATGTGCAGGTGCCAGGTGTGACGGAAAGGTCTGCAAGATCCTTCACGACCCTGATGTCCCTCCAACTCACCAGTACCTTGCGACCTACAGGTACCTTGAGAACACCTTTGGAGCCGACGTGCTCGTGCATGTAGGGACACACGGCAACCTTGAGTTCCTGCCCGGAAAAGGAGTGGGGCTTTCGGAGGACTGTTATCCTGACATAGGAATTGGAACGATTCCTCACCTTTATATTTACAATTCCGATAACCCTCCCGAAGGCACGATTGCCAAACGCCGGAGCCTTGCCTGCCTGATCGACCATATGCAGACAGTTATGACCGCAGGGGGGCTTTATGAAAATCTTGCAGAACTTGACAGGCTGCTCGGAGAATACGAGCAGGTAAAACACGATAAAGGCAGGACGCATGCTTTAAAGCACCTGATCCTTGATGAGATTAAAAAATCGAATCTTGACTCCGAGATTAAAGCCGACCACGAAACTCCTTTTGATGAAATTATAAAAAAAGCGCATGAAGCCCTTGGAATGATAAGGAACAGCCAGATCCATCACGGAATGCACATCTTCGGACAGCTTCCTGAAGGCGAGAAAAAAGTTGAGTTCATAAACTCCATTTTAAGGTATGATGACCGGGAAAGTGTGGGAAACAGGGTTTCCATCCGAAGGCTGATCGCAGAGCTTCTGGGGCTTGATCTTGACGAACTGCTCTCTGACCAGAGCCGTATTTCAGAGAATGGGAAATCTAACGGGCAGAGGCTTGAAGAAATTGATTCTCTTTCAAAAGACTTTATCAGGACATTCATAAATAATCAGGAAAAAGAGCCGCCCTCGATAATCAGAGAAATCTTTACAGGGCAGAACTTTACAGAACAAAATGTTACAGGACAGGGCATAAATCCTGTCATTTCTCAGGAAGCTGCTGCAATCTGTAAAAGAATTATCGACCTTGAGTCAAGAATTGATGCCTCTCTTGAGATTGAAGCTCTTTTGCATGGCTTTGAAGGAGGATACATCCCTGCCGGCCCTTCCGGGCTTATAATGCGCGGAAGAGAGGACGTACTGCCTACAGGCAGGAACTTTTATTCGCTTGACCCGAGGAGGGTTCCGACAAAAGCTGCATGGAGAGTTGGACAGCAACTTTCGGGGGTTTTGATTAACAAGCACCTTAGAGACGAGAACCGCTACCCTGAAAATGTTGGCTTTTACTGGATGGCAAATGATGTTATGTGGGCTGACGGAGAAGGCATGGCACAGATGATGAGCCTGCTCGGGGTCGAACCGGTCTGGCTCAGCAACGGGCATCTTAAAGGGTTCTCAATTATTCCGCTTAAAGAGTTGGGTAGGCCCAGAATTGATGTTACGGTCAGGGTTTCAGGAATCCTCAGGGACAATTTCCCTAACTGTCTGGAGGTTATAGACGAGGCTATCCAGGCTGTAGCCTCTCTTGACGAACCTGAGGAGATGAACTACCCGAAAAAGCACAGCCTTCGGATGATTGGAGAAGGAGCGAATTCGAGAGAATCTACTTTAAGGATTTTCTCAAGCAAACCCGGTACTTATTCGGCAGGAGTACAGCTTGCAGTTTATGCAAGTGCCTGGAAGGACGAAAAGGACCTGGCAGATATATTCCTTTACTGGAACGGTTATGCGTACGGAAAAGATGTAAAAGGCAAGGTAGCTCATACCCAGCTTGCTTCAAGCCTTAAAACAGTTGATGCTACTTTTAACAAAGTGGTCAGTGATGAGTACGACCTTCTGGGCTGCTGCTGTTACTTTGGGGTCCACGGAGGGCTTACCGCTGCTGCAAAGCAGGCTTCCGGAAAAGATGTAAGGGTTTATTTCGGAGACACAAGGGAACCCCAGCACGTTGAAGTCCGGGACATGGCTGACGAATTGCGCAGGGTAGTAAGGACCAGGCTCTTAAACCCGAAGTGGATCGAAGGTATGAAACAGCATGGGTATAAAGGTGCACAGGACATTTCGAAGAGAGTCGGAAGAGTCTACGGCTGGGAAGCTTCTACGCAGGAAGTGGACGACTGGATCTTTGATGATATAACAAAGACATTCGTGCTCGATGAAGAAATGCGCAGGTTCTTTGAAGAAAACAACCCCTATGCCCTTGAAGAGATGGCACGCCGGCTCCTTGAAGCGCAGTCAAGAGGCCTCTGGGACCCGGACCCTGAACTTCTGGAAGAACTGAAAAACTCCTACCTTGAAATAGAGAGCTGGATTGAGGAGCTGGCAGGAGAAGGAGAGTTTCAGGGAGGGGCTGTGGACATCGTGAGCTTTGAAGATGTCCCTGACTGGGATAAGAAGATGCAGGAAATCCGAAAAATCCTCAAGTGAGAAAGGTTGCGGAATGAAAAACACAGATTTGCTCCTTAAAGCTTTTCTCCTCCTTTTACTGGTACTTGCTTTACAGCCTGGAGCAGCCCGGGCACAGGAGGATTTTGAACCTGAAGAGATGACCGCATTCATGCTTCAGGTCCCACATGGCGTAGAAGGGAGCGGGCTTGCAGTCGGAGGCAGCAACCTTTCAGCATATGTTTTTTTTGAGAGCTATTATAACGGAAACATGAATGTAACACTGGAACTCGATTTACCTGAAGGCTTTATACCCCAGGATGCCTCTGTCCATTCATTTTCACTTCAGACCGAATATGAGGACTGGTACAGGCTGGTGGATATTTATATTCCCCAGAATCTGCCTTCCGGAACCTACAACATAACTGCAACTGCAGTTATTGATGTTGATGGAAGTAAGCATGCTATTGTGCGCAGAACCCATTTCAGGGTTGCTTCAAAAGAGGAAATCACAAACGAGATTACAATTTCCGGACTGATGATACCGTCAGATGAGGACGGATATGGTGACCCCAGTCATCCTTCCAATACTCTGATTATCAGGGAAACGTCGCCTGCTCTCAAAAAGCTGCTAAAGATCACGGATCTCAAGATCGATAGAGAAGAATTCACTTCAACCTTTATGGGAGTGGAAGTCACCAATAAAGGAGACAGTACAGTCCCTGTTGTAGTTACCTATAACATCCTTGATATCAAGACCGGAGAACCCGTAAAAGCCTTCAAGCCCACCATCATGGGAATGAACTCAGATACCTTCTGCTATGCCGCATTAACACTTCCTCCGGGCTCAAGTTCACTGGTAAGCCTTCCCCTCTATATATCCGATAATGCGATGGGAGGAGACTACCTGCTGAGGGTTGAGGTAAAACTCACGGGCAGTGACTGGGTTGCAGTAACAAGGGACCAGAAAATAACCGCGGTCTCGAGGAAATGGGGACCTATAATGATTACATTCGCTTCCACTTTACTCGGACTGACCGCAGTAAGCCTCTTTTTCTCAAGGTCAAAGGAGATAATGGACAGGTTTAAGACCCGCAACCTTGTGTTAATATCCCTTTTTGGCACCGTTTCTTTTGCAGCCATAAACCTGCCAATGACAATCCTGTGGGAGCTTTCCCATGCTATATTCGGACCTTTCAGCTTCCTGTTTACAGGGCTCTTTTATGAGATCCTTCTTTACATGCTCATTGCATCTCTTGTTGTCCTGATCCCAAAACCCGGAGTTGTAAGCCTTTTTATGATGGTCAGGTTCCTTCTTGGAGGTTTTATAACAGGAAGCTTTACTCCGATCACTTTTATAACATTGTCTCTTAGCGCTGTGGTTCTGGAGGTAATGATGTATGTTGCAGGCATAACCGGCAAAAGTCCAGATCCGGAAAACAGGTTCAAGGTGGGTATGGTCTGCGGAATTGCCGATATGATTGGCGGATACGTTTCTTTCAGTGTATGGATGGTGCTTTACAGGCTGTTTTACAGCAACTGGTACATAATGGCGAATATCCTGATCGACGGATTCCTCTACACTTTCATAGGCGCATGGTTTGGAATAAGCCTCGGAAACAGGCTGAAAAAGGTGGCAGAATAAAAGTGGATAACAGATTAAGGTTGGTGCAACGAGGCCGGGTAAGATGGTACAAGGAAGCAGAATAAGACGATACAATGAGGCGGAATAAGGTGGTACAATGAGGCAGAGTAAAGGCGGTACTGTGATAGAAATCAAAGACCTGTGGTACACCTATCCAGGGAGATCGGAACCGACCTTAAAAGGGGTCAACCTGAAAATAGAAGAGGGAGAATTTGTTCTCCTGACCGGACCTACGGGCTGCGGGAAGAGCACCTTACTGAAAACACTGAACGGCATAATTCCCCATGAGTCCGGAGGGATATTTTCAGGCAAAATAAAGATAGCAGGGATAGAGACCGGAGATTCAAACCAGACGGAGATTTCAAGGAGAGTCGGCCTTGTTTTTCAGAATCCTGATGACCAGATCTTTTCTACGACCGTTGAAGACGAGGTAGCCTTTGGGCCTGAAAACCTCTGTTTTGAGAGGCCAGAGATTGATAAAAAGGTAGAAGAAGCCCTCAAAATGGTAGGGATGTCCGGACACAGATTTGATTCCACAAATTCACTTTCAGGGGGACAGAAACAGAGAATCTGCATTGCAAGTATGCTTGCGATGATGCCCGAAGTCCTTGCCATGGACGAACCCGTAAGCCAGATGGATCCCGCAGGCACCAGGGAGATCCTGAACACTGTTAGAGAACTTAACAGGAAGCTGAAGATAACCATTCTGCTGGTTGAGCACAGGCTACATGAGCTTATGCCCTTTGCAGATAGGGTAGTCATAATGGACAGCGGAAAGATAATCTTTGACCAGCCCGCCTCAAAAGCTTTTGACCAGCTTGACGTCTTTCACAGGCTGGGTCTTCGGGTTCCCGAACCCATTGAACTCTGCCATACCCTGGGAATAAAGGCGAGTCCCTTCAGTGCAGAGGAAACATTTGCCGTGCTGAATACCGAAAACTTTAAAGAAAATACGAAAAGTTATCGAAAGTTTCCTGGCACGGAAGAAAAAGTCAATTCCTCAGGCTGCTCTATAGAAAATTCCGAACCTTTGATTTCGATCCGGAATTTATGGTCCGGCTATGATAAAAATAAGATGGTGCTTAGAGGCATAAATCTGGAAATCCGCAGGGGTGAAAGAGTTGCAGTTATGGGCACAAACGGGTCAGGCAAATCAACCCTGCTTCTGAACCTTGCAGCCATGTTTAAACCATACAAAGGAAGTGTGAAAATCTTTGGAGAGGACGTCAGGTCAAAAAACCCATACTCTTTTGCTGGCAGGATTGGGTTCGTATTCCAGAACCCTGACCTTATGCTTTTCTGCGATTCAGCTGAGGAGGAGGCAAGTTTTGGGCCTGTTCAGTTAAAATTTGAGGATATAGAAAAAAGAGTAAGAATTTCTCTTGAAGCCATGTCAATTTTCCATCTCAGGCAGGATCTTCCCCAGTCACTGAGCAGAGGGCAGAGATTAAGGACAGCTGTCGCTTCGGTACTCTCCATAGACCCTGAACTTATACTCCTTGATGAACCCACAACAGGACAGGATAGGGTGAATATAGAACAGATGATGGATTATTTTAAAAACAAAGGTTCAACGCTCGTATTCTGTACTCATGATATCGAAATTGCAATGCTCTATGCAACACGAATTCTTGTGATGAACGAAGGCCAGATTATAGCGGATGGAAAGGGAAGAGATGTGATAAAGAATATAGATATCCTCAGGAAAGCATCCCTCACCCAGCCTCCAGTTGTTGAAATTGCCAACTACCTTGGAGTTGATGCCTATTCGATTACGGAACTTGTAGAGACGCTGGCTCATAGAAGTCCTGAAGTAATAAAATGTTAAGCGGTAAAAAGCTAAAAAGTTGAGTGTGAAGCGATAATTGTTGAAGTGATGAACGCTGACCCGTAGAAACGCTGAAGTGATAGTATAATGTGGTACAGACGGCTGAAGTGATATTATGATAGGTGCCAGATCAATTGCAGAACCAACAATTAAAGACACGATCATTCACAGGATAGATCCCAGAGCAAAGATCCTGATCCTGATCTCGACTGCTTTTATAGCAGTTACCCTGGACAATCCTGAGACTATGTTTTTATTATTTCTGATCGTACTCTCCGGGTTTGCACTCGCAAGGATGCCTGCAATAAAGCTCAAAACCCTTGCTATTTTGCTCATACTTTTGATCTGGGGAACTATCTATTCTCAGGCTCTTTTTTACTCCCAGCTACCGAGGACCGTAATTTTTACCATAATCAGTCCTGATTTTCCGGTCCTTGGCTGGCTGACAAACGGAGGGTTATTCGTATATGAAGAAGGGCTCCGGCACGGTGCTATTCAGGGCTTGAGGTCGGCTTCGATTCTTTCCCTGGGACTTTTGATGTGCTGGACCACGGATTCAAGGGATATATTAAACGGCCTTGTAGGGCTCAGGGTCCCTTATAGCGTGGCTTTTATGGTGGTCACAGCAGTCAGGTTCCTTCCGATAATAATTACCGAAGTAGCTACTGTGATAACAGTCCAGAGGCTCAGGGGGTTTAACCCGAAAAGGTTTGGGTCAGGGATCATCAAAACCTCACTTAATATACTGACTCCGACCCTTTCAAATTGTGTAAGAAGGACCGGCACCCTTGCGGTTTCCATCCAGAGCCGGGCTTTTCGGGCAAATACTGAAAGGACATACCTAAAAAAACTGAAGTTTTCGGAATTTGATAAGGCAGTGGTTACGATCTGTGTTTTTGCTGCCATAAGTATTGTGATCATAAAGCTTCTTTACAACCTGTATACAAGTGGAATTTATTATACTTCAGGTTTAAGACCTGTTTATGCAATCGCCAGGGGATACCTGTGATAGAAATCAAAAAATTATCCAGATCTTTCGGGAACCTGCGTGCTGTTGACAACCTGGACCTTGATGTGGGAAACGAGATCTTTGGGCTTCTTGGTCCCAACGGGGCAGGCAAAAGTACAACTGTAATGATGCTTACGACCCTGCTAAGACCGAACAGCGGCACCGCAAAAGTCTGCGGATACGATATAGTAAAGGACTCAAAAAAGGTAAGGTCAAAGATAAGTTATGTCCCGCAGGACATGGCAGTGGACCGGAAGCTGACAGGCAGGGAAAATGTGCTGCTTTATGCAAAACTCTACGGGATCCCGAACAGAGATTCAAAGGTGGATGAAGTGATCGAGATGATGGGGCTTTCGGACCGTGAAGGCGATCTTGTAGCAAAGTACTCGGGAGGAATGAGAAGGCGCCTTGAACTTGCTCAGGCACTTGTACATGAGCCTGAGGTCCTTTTCCTTGACGAACCTACCCTTGGCCTGGATGTTAGCGGCAGAAAGAAGATCTGGGAACATATCAGGATGCTGAAAGCCGAAGGAATGACTATCTTCATGACCACCCATTACCTTGAAGAGGCAGAAAAGTACTGCAACAGAGTTGCCATTATTGATAAAGGCAGAATAGCAGCTGTCGGCTCTCCTGAAAACCTTGTAAGCTCAATCGGAGAAAATGCTTCCCTCAATGATGTTTTCCTTGAGAAAGTCAAAACCCCTGAAGAGCAGGCAGGGTTTAATTCAACTCAGTTTAGAAACCTTCTGAGGCGGAGATAATGAGAGCAGTATTCTATTATTTTGAAAGGGACCTTGTAAAATGGCTCAGAGGTAGAGTAACCGTTATCTCTTCGCTTGTAATGCCTGCAGCCTGGCTGGTATTTGTCGGGCTTGCCCTGCCCACAAAGTTTACAGATAATTATCTTGAGTTTATCACTCCAGGCATCCTTGTCATGACAACTCTCTTTTCCTCCTTGCAGGGCGGATCTCTTATGATTTTCGATAAAATACTGGGCTTTTTGAATAAGTTCCTCGCCATGCCCTCCCCGCGAGAAAGCATGCTGTACGGAAAAATCCTCTTTATCAGCGTAAGGGGCCTGCTGCAGGCAACCGTGATCCTCCTGATAGCCACGCTCCTTGGAGTAAGGGTATTGAACCCGATAAACATAATTCTGATATATTTTACATTGTTCCTGTTTTCAGTATTTTTCTCTGCCCTCTCAACTATGATAGGACTATACTTGAGTGACCACGATAGTTATTCGGCTGTAAACAGCATGATCAGCATGCCTCTGTTTTTCACGAGCAGTGCTCTTATGCCCTATGATGTTATGCCTTCCTGGTTGAGGATACTTGCAAGGCTCAACCCGGTCAGTTACGCAATAGACAGTGCAAGAATGCTGTTCGAAGGGGGGATACCTGTTAATGGGATCATCGGCCTCGCCATAGGAGCCGGAATTATGGTACTTCTCGGGACATATCAGTTCCGAAAGGCGGTTGTGTGAAAAAAGATTCGGACTCTCCAGAGTTATGATTCGAGACCACAGGAAACCGAAGGTTTTCTGGAAGTTGCACTGCAAGTGCAACAGCACGAAGTCATTTTGACAAAAGAGATGTCCGCAAAAAAGAGATATGAGAAATATTTGAGAAATATTTACTTAGAATAAATATAAGAAAAATAATCTAATTTTCATATATAAAAAGATTTAATTATATTAACAAAATGGTTTTAATTTTTACGCGCAGGTATTCAGAAAAATTCTTATTTGACTACGTATAGTAAAGATTATATTCACATACGTGGATTTTATAGATAGAAAGCACTGCGAACCAAATCTTCAATTTACCGGGTATGTTTAGGCTTTAAACACCGTTTTTGGGTAAAAGAATATTAAATTTTTCATATGTTTGCCCAATAGTTACAGGACAATACCCAGATATGAGATTTGAGGAAGGTACTAATATGAAGAAGTTGCTGGCTTTGATGCTACTCGTTTCAGTGATTTTTATATCTGGCTGTGCATCGACGATAAAGACAAGCTCACCAGTCAGTCCGGAAGATCTGGCCGTGAGCATAGAACCCCTAGTAATCAAGGAGTTTAATGAGCAGGATATTTCCGTAAATGTCTTGAATAACAACAGCACCCGGGCAATTGACTCGGTGTCTGTAAGTTCTTTTGATCCATTTACAATTGTGGGGCCAAGTTCACAGGTTAACATTCCTGCAGAAAGTAAGGCTGCTTTAAGTTTCAGGGTTATGGCTCCTTCGTTTGATAAGGTTGAAAATCCTTTGATGCTAACACTGTCATATGCTTCGGGTATCGATGAAGAAGAAAAACCCATAATCAGGACGAAGGTCGTGCCTGTACAGACAGTTATCCTGCCTGATGCAAAACTTCAGTTTGTCGGCTTTGCCGAAGGCATGGACAAGCTGCGTGCATCTCCCCCTGTTTCTACCTGGGAAGCTAAGAAAGGTGAGAATGTCACAGTGAAATTCTCTGTAAAGAATCATGGACAAACAACTATAGCCGGAGAGTCCATGTATGTGGTAGTAGATATGGAAAACAAGCTGATTGGGAACAACTCTACTGTTAATATCACCGAAGCGATGGCAAAAGGAGGAACTTCCTATACAAGAGGTACAGAGCTCCCTATTATGAAAGATGCTCCCAATGGAGAAACTAATGTGTATGTAAATCTGATGAAGGGAGATTACCTACTTGACTCGCAGACACTTGTACTTAAAGTAAAGCTATAATCCGGATCTGGTTCCCATGAGATTCAGGTTATGTATAAAACCTAAGAAATCTCCTCTTTTATTATTTAGTGGATTTTTAATCAGCATTTTGCTGGTTTTAATCCTCTCTTCCGGTTGTTTTGGAAGTTCAGAAGACATTTTCAGGGAATACGATGAGGTTTTCATTCAAAATATAGATGTAATGTCCACTCCTCAAGGAGAGAGCACCCTTCTGACAGTCACCCCTTATATCCGCAATGACCAGGACACTGACAGTTCTATGCTTTCTGTCAAAGTCAAAATTATTGAGGAGGAGACCCACCTGATAGCGGCAGAAAAAGATGTGGATATGGGTTATATCAAAGCTCAATCTCTTGCTTACAATACCGTGCCGTTGAGAGTTGTAAACCCCGGTAATTATGAAGTGGAGGTCCAACTTTTTCAGGAAGGCAAGCTTCTTGGTTCAATGAGCTCATTTGTTATCGTAAAGGTTAATTCGTCCGTTAATCAGCCGGCTGACATCCTGCTTACTGATATGAATCTTGTAATTACCCAGTTCACGGATAGAGATGCTAAAGCTGTGGTGGATATTTCTCCCGGAATTTATAATCAGGGGGGAGATTCCAAAGCTCTGACCATGGTAGTTACCGCAAAAACAGATGCGTACACCTCATATACCGAAAGCGATGAACTCGGGATTGTCAAAGGTCCAAGCCAGCTTAGAGGGCATGTGCGCTTTGTGCTCCCAAGAAGGGCAGAATATACAATTTCGGTTACTGTGGAAGAAAATGGTCGGGAAATTATCACTTCCGAAGTCACCGAGCCAATAAAAATGGACAAGATAGAGCGGAATGTTACCAAAAATTATCCACTTGTGGAAGAAGGCACACCTGTTGAATCTCCCATAGAAGAAAAAGCTTCCAGTTCCAAAGATTCAACTCCCGGTTTTAAGGGTCTGGTCACGTGTGTGGTTCTTTTGCTAGCTGCAGGTATTATAATAAACAGGGGCCTTGAAAGTAAAAAGGAAGGGAACGAGGAATTGCATGGTTGGAAAAGAAGATAATCCTTATATTGAGGAAAGAGACACAGATCGTCACTCTGTGGAAGTTCAAATGCCCGGAAAAGATAATAAACCGGAAAATAACGATGCGTCGGTCAAAAAACTCGTAAATGCAGTTGTGCTAATTGTTCTGTTAGCCCTTATTTTCATCGCCCTGTTTTCTTTTTTCTTCAATATGCAGGAGGCAATAATTGCTATCTTCCATCCGAAGTACCAGGCACTTATGCAGGCTCTCTTTAGCTTGCTAGTCCTGATTATAGGGATTTATATGATCAGGCTTCTCCTTCCAAATAAACATTAACTGTAACCCTTTAGAGGAGCTAAATCTCCCCTTTTTAGAGGGATCAGTAAAAATCCCTTTTTTAGATGAACCAATAACAATGCTTAGTGGAAGACAATGCTTAGTGGAAGACAATGCTTAGTGGAAGATCTTCCGAGATTACACCTGCATGAATCTTTATTCCTTTTCTCTTTTTCTTCTACTTCTTCCTTCTACATCTTTTCTTTCGACTAACCGTCAGACAAGCTGGCGGAGGTACTTTTATATTTATCTGTGGATTGAAACTCGGTTTCCCGGATCAGAAAACATTAAAAAATAGAAAAAAACCGGGTAAATATAGAATATAAAAGAAATAAAAAGGGACAGGACAGAAACCTTTAGGTTCAGACCTGTTTTATATTCATATTAATGGAAACTTCTGCAATATCAGCGCTGTATTCGGCTACTCTCCGCAGGCTCTCAAGAACCATGCTGAGTTCGATACTGCCTGCACCTTCAATATCCCTTGACTCAAGGGAAACGCCAAACTGAGAAACTTTTTTGGCTTCGACAACGATTTTGTTTATAGCCTGAAGGTCCTCTTCCTGCATGGAATCTATGGAGCTCTCAAATACTTTCCTGGAGAGATCAGCCATCTTGAAAATCGGGTCATCATTGCTGATTCCTGACTCCATTTTGAGGACATTCCTGGCGATCCTTACTGCATGGTCTCCTACGCGCTCGATGCTCTTGGTAATGAGCCTGTATCCAAGACATTCCCGCGGATGCCTGATTCCTATTTTTTCCGAGAGTTCGATGTCCTCGATTGAGGCTTTAAGCTGACGGACAGCTAAAAGATAGAAGCGGTCAACGTCGTCGTCTCTCTGAATGACATCTTCGGCGATTTCCACGTTATGATCCCGAAGGGAAGTCATGGAATCTTCAAGCATTGAGAGAACGAGTCCGTACATATTTTTAATCACACGGCCAAGAGGCAGGTCATTGTAATTCAGGAGACACTGGAAAACAAGCTCATTCCTGGATTCCTCCACAAGCTCAAGACCTATGAGTTTCTGGCGCACAGAATCTTTTATAAACTTTCGATCATAGGCGCTGAAACCTTTTTTTGTCGTAAGCCTGATTACGTCATAACCTACAAGGTAATGAGAAATAAGGATCCTTAAGTTGTTTTCCGCACTGTCGGAATGAAGATAATCTATAGTTGCCTTCAGGACAGAATGCTCTTTCGAAACCGCACTGGAGGAAACAAGCAGCGTTTTGTTAGGCATGGGTGTAAGAGTAAGTGTGTCCCCGGCCTCAAGCCCTATATCCCTGACCCATTTTATGGGGAGAGACACGATATAAGTAGAATTTCCTGTAAACTGGACTTTTCTTTTATCCTTGGTAATAAGTAAGCCCCCTGAAGAGAGAGTAATGAATATTACAAAATCTATATAGACGATATTGATATATAAAGGTATCCTGAAAGTAGCGGATCAAAAAAAATAACCTATAATTTTGTCGTCTAAGTATAGTCTATATGGTTGAAAAGAATCAGAGAAAAACATAGAATTGCTTAAAAAAGCAAAAAACAAAAATATATAAAAATATGCTTTTGTGGATTTTACCCGTAGTTATTTTTATATATTTTTATGAAATTGAAGTTTTCAGGAAGCCCCGAAGAGCCCCCTATTTTCTGTTGGCAGTATTGACCATATAAGAACCTGTAAACCTATTGCATCAAAGTAAAGAGTTTTTACAAAGCCCTTATTTATTTCCGATCTTCCGGTCTTCTTTTGTATAGAAACACAATAACCAGACAGGCTATAAACAGACAAACCGTCCAGAAAATTTTTCCGAGCTTAGAAATACTTTCAACTGCAGTTTCCTCACTTGCGGTCTGTGGTTTTACGGTATAATTTCCAGTGTTTTCTTCAACATATTCAGTCTCTTCTTCAAATTTAATCCTGGTTCCATTCCCTTTTACCGGAGTTTCGTTCACTTCATCGTTTTTAGCAGTGCCAGAAACGACGCGGGCTCTTCCAGTTCCACTTCCATGGCTGCTGTCACCAGGAACAATGAGCTGCACTTCTACACTGCTGGTCTTGTTTGAAAGCTCATTACAGCTTATAATTGCGGTATTATCGATATCTCCATCACCGCCTCCATTGCTGTCCATATCTTCATGGGTTACAGTATAATTTCCTGTGTAAGTCCAGTTTTCTCCGACTTCAAGAACCCCGTCACCAGTTTTTGACTCGGAAGGTCCTACCAAGGAAATCATAGGATCATTTACTGAAACTCCCGTAAGTTCGACGTTGCCTTCATTTATTACCAGGACCCCGTACCGAATGATATCTCCTGCATCGTTTACTGCATCATTTTCACCATTAACAACTTCAAGGACGGACTTGTAGATAGAACAGTTCGGATTCCGTTCGATATAGATTCCAGGACTAATATTGCCGCTTTCATTACCACTGTCATTAATGTACTGGATAGTACTGGAGTTCATCGGCTCCGTTTCATCGGAAATAAAAGTTACAGTGCTATTGAGGAAACCGTCACCTCCACCGTTATTGTTCAGGTCCTCCTGAGTCACAGTGTAGTTTCCAATGTAATACCAGGTTTCTCCGACAGAAAGAACCCCGTCACCATTCTGCACGCTCCGGAATATTTCTGCAGGTTGGAAAAGCAGGAAATTAGCCACGTCACCGTATGGCCCGGTAAAGTTGACCAGAGAATCACTGACGCTTATATTGGTAAGGTCAATGTTTCCGCTATTTGTCACATTAACCTGGAAACCGATAATGTCTCCTGCAGAACTTATATTGCCTGCAGGGCCGTTTCCAGCAATATCAACAACAATTTTCTTAATAGTACAAACAGGGTTCTTTTCTATAGGAACTGCAACACTGTCGTTTTCCGGATCAAGTTCAGTACAGTCAACTGTTGCTGTATTGTTGATGAAACCGTCCCCTCCGCCATTACTGTTCAGGTCGGCCTGAGTAACAGTATAATTACCGGTGTAAATCCAGCTCTCGCTTACTTCAAGAACCTCATCGGTATTCAGAGATTCTATAGGCCCTGTAAGATTGATAAGAGAATCACCTACGCTTACATTGGTAAGGTCAAGATTTCCGTCGTTTGTTACGTTAATCTGGAAGCTGATGACATCCCCGGCTTTTGTTACATTTGCCAAAGATCCATTACCTGAAACATCAGTAACGGTTTTATCAATCATGTAAGCAGAAGTCTGTACTATCGAAACCGCAACACTATCGTTTTGTGAACCCAGTTCATCACAATCAACAGTTGCCGTGTTGTTGATGAAACCGTCCCCTCCGCCATTACTATTCAGGTCGGCCTGAGTAACAGTGTAAGTTCCGGTGTAAGTCCAGTTCTCACCTACATTCAAAACGCCGACTTGAGAATTGTCACCGGAAGGACCTGTAAGGTTGACAAGAAGAGGATCACTGACACTTACATTTGTCAGGTCGATGTTTCCTGTATTGTTAACATCAATCCTGTAGCTGATGATATCTCCGGACTTGGTTATATTTGCCGAAGACCCTTTTCCGGCAACGTCCGTTACGGTTTTGTCAATAATGTAAGCTGGGCTTTGTTCTATAGGGACTGCAACACTATCGTTTTGTGAATCCAGTTCATCACAGTCAACAGCTGCCATATTATTGATATAGCCGTTTCCTCCATAATTGCTGTTCAGGTCAGACTGTGTAACAGTGTAATTACCGGTGTAAATCCAGTATTCTCCGACTTTTAAAATTCCATCAGTGGTCAGAGACTCTACAGGCCCTGTTAGGCTTATAAGAGGATCATCAACACTTAAGTTTGTAAGGTCAATGTTTCCATAATTTGTCACGTTAATCTGATAGCTGATTATATCTCCTGCAGATGTTGTATTTGCTTCAGGACCCCTGCCAGCAACATCTATAACAATCTTACTGACTCCGTAGGCAGGATTCTGTTCAATAAGCACTTCAGCACTGTCACTTTCCTGATCAAGTTCATTACAATCTACAATTGCTGTGTTGTTAATGAACCCGTCTCCTCCACCATTATCGTTCAGATCGGCCTGAGTAACAGTGTAAGTTCCGGTGTAAGTCCAGTTCTCGCCTACGTTTAAAATGCCAGTTTGAGAATTGTCACCAAAAGGACCTGTAAGGTTGACAAGAAGAGGATCACTGACACTTACATTTGTCAGGTCGATGTTTCCTGTATTGTTAACATCAATCTTGTAGCTGATGATATCTCCGGACTTTGTTACATTTGCCGAAGATCCGTTTCCGGCAACGTCCGTTACGGTTTTGTCAATAATGTAAGCTGGGCTTTGTTCTATATGGACTGCAACACTATCGTTTTGTGAATCCAGTTCATCACAGTTAACAGTTGCCGTATTGTTGATATAGCCGTTTCCTCCATAATTGCTGTTCAGGTCAGACTGTGTAACAGTGTAATTACCGGTGTAAATCCAGTATTCTCCGACTTTTAAAATTCCATCAGTGGCCAGAGACTCTACAGGCCCTGTAAGGCTTATAAGAGGATCATCAACACTTAAGTTTGTAAGGTCAATATTTCCATCATTTGTAACGTTAATCTGATAGCTGATTATATCTCCTGCAGATGTTGCATTTGCTTCAGGACCTCTGCCAGCAACATCTATAACAGTCTTACTGATTCCGTAGGCAGGATTCTGTTCAACAGGCACTTCAGCACTGTCACTTTCCTGATCAAGTTCATCACAGTCAACGGTTACTGTGTTGTTAATGAATCCGTCTCCTCCACCGTTACTGTTCAGATCAGACTGAGTAACAGTATAATTGCCAGTATAGGTCCAGTTCTCACCTACGTTTAAAATTCCGGTTTGAGAATTGTCACCGGATGGACCTGTAAGGCTGCCAAGCAGAGGATCACTAACGTTTATATTTGTCAGGTCAGTGTTTCCGGTGTTATTAACTTCAATCTGATAGCTGATAACATCTCCTGCGACAGTTACGTTGGCTGAAGATCCTTTTCCGGAAACATCTGTAACAGTTTTGTCAATGGTGTAAGCAGGATTATATTCTAAAACAATTATGTTGGCAAAAGTAGAGTTAGTACCGTTCCCATTGCCGGCTGTCAGATTTATAGTGTAGTTCCCAGCTATAGAATAAGTGTGCACCGGATTCTGATCGATTGAAGTATTTCCATCTCCAAAGTCCCAATTCCATTCGTCTGTGGTTTCAGAACTATCGTTGAACTGGACTGAGAGAGGGGCATAACCGCTTGTTACGTTGGTACTGAAATTAGCTACTGGAAACACCAGTTCTGGACCAATGAACTGCCCAAAGGCAATAGGAGAATTCCCTACGTTCACAGTAGCTGTAACAGTATTATTTGCTATGTCAATTACAGATACAGTGCCACTACCCATGTTGGCCACATATGCTTTTGTCCCATCCAGAGTGACTGAAACTCCAAAAGGAGAATTTCCTGCACCCACAGAAGCTACAACATTATTGCTTGCTGTGTCAATTACAGATACATTGCCGCTGCCCATGTTAGCCACATATACCTTTGTTCCGTCCGGACTGACTGCAACTCCTGCAGGACCCAGTTCTACATCCACAATGGCTGTAATAATGTTTGTTGCGGTATCGATTACAGAGACGGTGTTGCTGCTTTGGCTCGTTACATATGCCTTCCTTCCTGTTGGGCTAACTGTAATTCCAGTGGGTATGCCTCCTACAGACACATTAGCTATAACAGTATTATTTGCTGTGTCAATTACAGAGACATTTCCGTTTTCTTGCGTCACATATACCTTTGTTCCCGCAGGATTGACTGCAACTCCGGCAGGTATGCTTTCCAAATCCACACTTGCTGTAACAGTATCTGTAGCTGTATCAATCACAGAAACATTATTGCTACCCTGATTCGTCACATATACCTTTGTTCCATTCAAATTGGCTGCAACTCCAAAAGGAATGTTTCCTACAGGTACTGTGGCTACTACAGTGTTTGTTGCAATGCCAATTACAGACAGAGTGTGGCTTTGATCATTCACCACATATACCTTTCCATCCAGTGTGGCTGCAACTCCCCATGGATTGTTTTCTACATTCACAGTAGCTTTCACAGTATTATCCGTAGTGTCAATTATAGAAACAGTGTTACTGGCGGAATTCGAAATATACGCAACCGATTGATAAGCGACTGGTTGCTCTAAAACAGTTACGTCCGTAAACGCCGAACTCGTACCGTTTCCATTGCTTACTGTAAGATTTACGGCGTAACTACCTACTGAAGAGTAAATATGAGTCGGATTCTGTTCTGTTGAAGTGTTTCCATCTCCAAAATTCCAGTTCCATCCGGTTGTATTTCCAGAACTATCTGTAAACTGGACGGAGAGAGGAGCAAAACCACTGATCACATCACTGCTGAAGCTGGCAGCGGGATACACTGGCGGTTCTGAAACAGTTATTGTAGCAAACTTTGTATCCGTACCGTTTGCATTGCTTGCTGTAAGGTTAACAGTATAATTTCCTGCTGTAGAGAAGATGTGAGTTGGATTCTGATCTGTAGAATTGGAACTGTCGCCAAAGTTCCAGCCCCATTCAGTTGCATTCTCAGAACTGTCGTTGAACTGAACAGTCAGAGGAGCATAACCACTGCTCACGTTGCTGCTGAAGTTAGAGACAGGAAACACTTTAGTCGAAAACTTCTGGATGCGACAATTATTTTTATCAGCAACATAAACACTGCCAGAAGAGTCAACGGCAACGCCGGTCGGATATATAAAACTTCCGGTTGCGGTTCCAGAAGAACCCCAGGTAGTCAGGAAGGTGCCGTTACCATCAAACTTCTGAATACGATGATTATACAAATCGGTAACGTAAACATTACCAGAAGAGTCAACGGCAATACCGCGAGGATAATTAAAACTTCCGTTGACAGCTCCAGAAGAACCCCAGGTGGTCAGGAAAGCACCGTTACTATCAAACTTCTGAATGCGATGATTAAACGTATCAGCAACGTAAACATTGCTAGGAGAGTCAACGGCAATACTGTAGGGAGATATAAAACTTCCATAATCGGATCCAACAGAACCCCACGCGGTCAGGAAGATGCCGTTACTATCAAACTTCTGAATGCGATTATTTCCTGTATCAGCAACATAAACATTGCCAGAAGAGTCAACAGCAATACCCCTCGGATAATTAATATTTCCGTTGGCGGTTCCAGAAGAACCCCAGGTAATTATGAAGTTGCCACTGCTGTCAAACTTCTGAATGCGATTATTATCGGTATCGGCAACATAAACATTGCCAGAAGAGTCAACGGCAATATCGTGGGGAGAACTAAAACTTCCGTTGGCGGTTCCAGATGAACCCCAGGTAATTATGAAGTTACCACTGCTATCAAATTTCTGAATGCGATTATTATCGGTATCGGCAACATAAACATTGCCAGAAGAGTCGACGAAAACACCGGCAGGAAAATTAAATTGACCGTTACCGGTTCCAAAAGAACCCCATTTTTTCACGAAATGATAAGGAAGTACTGGTACTGAAACACTTATGTTGGCAAAGGTAGAGTTTGTACCATTTAGGTTGCTCGCAGTAAGGTTAACAGTGTAGTTTCCTGCAGCAGAATAAACATGCATTGGATTCTGCTCGGTTGAAGTATTTCCATCTCCAAAATCCCAGTTACAGCCAGTTGCATGTTCCGATAAATCCGTAAATTGAACTAATAGAGGAGCATATCCACTGGTCACGTTGCTACTGAAATTTGCAACAGGAAATACCGGGTCTATTTTAGCAAATTTCTGAACGCAATCATTATCCGAATCAGCAACATAAACACTACCTGAAGAGTCGACTGCAATACCTTGCGGATTCGAAAATTGTCCGTCGTCGCTTCCATAATAACCCCATGTTGTTATGAACATACCGCTACTGTCAAATTTCTGAATGCGGGTATTAGAGGTATCAACAACATAGACATTATTTAATGAGTCAAAGGCAATGCCCGTAGGAACATTAAATTCTCCTTCGCCGTTTCCAGAAGAACCCCATGTGTATAGAAATATACCATTACTGCCAAACATTTGAATGCGATTATTGCCCGTATCGGCAACATAAGCAGTACCTAAAGAGTCGATTGCAATACCCTGTGGATTAGAAAATTCTCCATTACCGGTTCCAGAAGAACCCCATGTAGATATGAATCCACCACTACTGTCAAACCTCTGAATGCGATTATTTCCTGTATCAGCAACATAAATATCGCCTAAAAAAGGGTCGACTGCAATACCTTGAGGATTAGAAAATTCCCCATCGCCTGTCCCGGAAGAACCCCACTGGGTTACAAAATTGCCATAATCATCAAACTTCTGGATCCGATTATTTTGTGTATCAACAACGTATATATTACCTGAAGAGTCAACCGCAACACCATCTGGATAACTAAATTGTCCGTCGTCGCTTCCTTCGGAACCCCATGAGACCAGGTATCCGCCATCGCTGTCGAATTTTTGAATGCGATGGTTTTCTGTATCAGCAACATAAACATTACCTGAAAAGTCTACAGCAACACCTCGTGGAGAATTAAATAGAGTTATGTCGCTTCCAGGAAAACCCCACTTAGTCACAAGTTGATAATCTTCTGCATGTGTAACAGAAGCGCTCATCAATACAAGAAAAAATATAATCGAACATAAAAACAATTTACTGGAGATGTTAACACGCTGGTATTTCATATTTAAACACTCCTTGTTTGTTTGAATACATTATTGTTTTTCATTCCAAACCCTCTACATAATTTGAAAATTATTCTTGCTATTTTCGTCAGAATTAAGATTTTTTAAAATTTTGCCTTAAATATTCATTTAATTACAATTGTTTCTGTGTTAAAAATTAGTAACTATTAGTAACTATTATATGGATTTTGACAAATACCCGAATTTAGATATTTATGAAAATTCGAGAGTGTGCTAACTGATTAACTGAAGTACTTTTTGTATTTAATGAGAACCGACTTTAACAATATAATACATAAGAAATAAAACAATAAATACTTTACTATATTAAAATATTAAATAAGAAAGAATAGATAGTAATTTGATACGTTTACTCGCCACTAATTTTAGATTCAAGATTTATAATTCTCATAATTAACCACGAGCCTGCGATTTTAATTTAAAGCGTTATCAAGGATGAGACAAAAACGAGGATCACCTTTATGATCGTGTCTCAGGAAGTTCAGGTGAAAAGTAATTTGAGAATTTTATGAATTCGAATAAAAACGAAAAAAACAAAAGAAATGCAAAGAGAAGCTAGTAAAGAATAAATAAAAAAATAAAAAAAATAAAAAAATAAATAAGCTAGTATTCACATTTTATTCTGGAGAATTCAATTTTTTGAACACATGTATTTTCTGAGCCTTCAAGAGAAAAGTCTCAGGACATCAGCATAAAAATAAAAAAATAGACTTTAGTATTTTTGCAGGCATGGCCCTTCCTCAATATTATAGTAGCTCAAAACCAGTCGTTTATGTAGAAATTTATCCCCTGTACCCTGAACATAAAGATAGTTTATAGCCTTTATTCACGGAGACAGGCAATCCACGAAATAAAAATAAAGGGATTGGATCGATGAGAAAGTTCAATATAAATCTGGAATCGCTTATAAACAGCAGCCCCATAGTCATTTTTTTGTGCAAGTCAACTGAGAACTGGCCTGTTGAACTTATCACGGAAAATATCCAGCAGTTCGGGTATACAGTTAAAGATTTAATCTCCGGAAAGATCCGTTATCTTGATATTGTTCATCCTGATGATATCGAAAGGATAAGATCGGAGGTTGCCGGATGTCTGGAGAAAGAGTGCACCGAACTGACACAGGAGTACAGAATTTATACAGCCTCAGGAGAAACACGCTGGGTTGAGGTAAAGATCCGAATCCGGAAAGATGAAGACGGAAAAGTTAGCCACTATCAGGGTACTCTCTATGATGCTACCCAGCGTAAAAAAGCCGAAGAATCGATGCAAAAAGCTCTGAAAAAGAAGAATGAATTAAAAAATGTAATTAACAGCAGTCCTGTATTCGTATTTTTGTGCAGGCCGGAAGAAGGCTGGCCTGTCGAATTTGTTTCCGAAAACATTACAAAGCTTGGTTACACCCCGGAAGATTTTACTTCAAGGGAAATGCTGTACACAGATCTTATCCATCCCGGAGATAGGGAGAGAATTCGCTCTGAGGTCGAAAAGTTTTCCAGAGAAGGCTATACCGAATGTACCTAGGAATATCGGGTCCTTACGAAATCAGGGAAGATAAGATATATCGATGACAGGACCCTTATCAGAAGGAACAAAGAAGGAAAAATCACTTACTACCAGGGCATAATTGTTGACATAACCGAGCGCAAGCTGGCAGAAGAAATGGTTAAGGGGCAGAATATGGTGCTCGGTAAGCTGGCCTCTGGAGCCCCACTCGAAGAAGTGCTCCTCCCTCTTATTCGGAGTATGGAAAAGATCAGACCTGAATCCATATGCTCGGTAATGCTTCTTGACCGTGAAAAAAAGCATCTCTTTTACTGCGTTGCTCCGGAACTTCCTGAATTTTACAGACAGAAAACTGACAGGATCAAGGTCGGTTTTGGAGCAGCTTCTTTCGGGACCGCAGCCTGCTTGAAAAAAAGGGTAACTGTAGACAATGTAATGGAACATCCTTACTGGACAGAATACAGGGAACTTGCAGCTGAGGCCGGGCTGAAAGCCTGCTGGTCAGAACCCATAATCTCGTCCTCCGGAGAGGTCCTTGGAGTAATTTCCATGCACTACAGCGAGACACGCAGGCCGGATAAAGAGGATCTTGACTTTATGAAAACAAATGCCCAGCTGGCAGCTATTGCAATAGAACATAAACTGGCAGAAGAGACCCTCCGGGAATCCGAACATAAGTTCAGGACCATTTTCAATAACATCAATGACCAGCTGTACATCCGCGAGCCTGAAGGACAGAGTTACATGGACGTAAACCAGGCAGTGGTAAAAAGGCTCGGGTATGATAAGGAAGAGATCCTGAAAATGGAAGCAGAGGAGATTATTCCTGCCGAGTACTGGGCATCGGTCCGGGAAAACCTCAAGAAAATCCAGAGAGAAGGGTCAAGGGTTTACGAAGCCGGAGCGGTATGCAAGGATGGCACTGTTGTCCCTCTCGAAGTAAGCGCCAGGATAATCGATTATGAAGGCAAGAAAACGATCCTCTCGGTTGCCAGGGACATAACGGAACGCAAAAAGGCAGAAGCTGCCCAGAAACTTAACGAAGCCCGGCTCGAAGCCCTGGTAAAACTTAACCAGATGACAGGAGCCTCACTAAAAGAAATAACGGACTTTGCACGGGAAGAGGCAGTCAGGCTTACGGGCAGCAAGCTAGGATATCTTGCTTTCATGGACGCTTACGAAACCTCCCTGATCATGCACTCCTGGTCAAAGAGTGCGATGGAAGAATGTGCAATTGAAGACAAACGCTTCATTTATCCCGTAAAAACTACAGGGCTCTGGGGAGAAGCAGTCCGACAGCGTAAGCCCATAATTACAAACGATTACACAGTCCCTAGCTCCCTGAAAAAAGGATACCCGAAAAACCATGTGCACCTTACCCGCCATATGAACGTGCCTGTATTTGACGGAGACAGGATAGTTGCTGTTGCAGGCGTGGGAAACAAGGATGAGCCCTATGATGAATCGGACTTGCGCCAGCTGACCCTTCTAATGCAGGGCATGTGGCAGCTTATCCAGAGAAAGCAACTTGAAGATGCGCTTAAAGCTTACTCTGAAGACCTTTCTAAAGCCAACGATGAACTCAGGTCCCTGAACAGGATAAAAGCGGAATTTATGGCTGAAAGCCTGCCCCAGATAAAAGTAGATTATAGCGACCTCATGGACTTCGACACCTTTGAGACTATAGAAGACCAGCAGCAGAAAGCTATAGATTCCGTAATCAATAGTTCGGAGCGACTGAGGCAGATGGTGGATTCCCTGCTCTACCTGAGCCTTGAACAGGCAGGGAAGATCGAATACTCTTTTACCGAAGTGGAGATAAAAAAGATACTTTCGGACGTTTACCTTAACCTGGTCCTCCTGATCGATGAAAAAGAACTGAAGGTCGAAAAAGAACTGCCTGCAAACCTGCCTCCCATCCGTGGCGACAAGCAGAAGTTGACAGACCTGTTCACAACTCTCATGGGCAATGCTATCAAGTTCACGCCCCATGGTGGTAAGCTGGAAGTAAAAGCTTCGGAGGAAGAAGATAACATCCATATAACCGTAAAAGACAGCGGAACAGGTATCCATAAAAGGCTGGTTCCTCACCTTTTCCACAGGATCTATCAGGTTGACGATTCTTTGACCCGCAGGTACCAGGGGCTTGAATCAGGATTTTACATATGTAAAAACATTGTCAATGCCCATGAAGGGGAGATCTGGGTAGAGAGTGAGGAAGGTTCGGGAACTATCATGCATGTAAGGCTTCAGAAAAAGAAGTCTGAAACCCGAAGAGAGAATTGAACAGAGTCTTGTACAGAGTCTTGACAGAACCTTAACTAAAAAATTGGAGCGGCTGGAGATTTACGATGAAACTGGAAATGCTGGGCACTCTTTTCCTCTCGGACAAAAGGAAAGACCTTCTTTTGCTACTGATGGAAGAGCCCCGAAATATTGACGATATAAAAAATATACTTAATGTAACATCAAGTGCAATCATGACCCAGATCAAGATCCTAATAAGCCAGGGGCTTATTATCCATGAAGATGACCTTTACAAGCTCTCAGATATCGGGAAGGTGGTTGTTAAGAAAATGGTACCTCTTCTGAACACCCTTGGAGTGTTTTCGGATAATATGGACTACTGGGAAAACCATAATATCAGTGCAATCCCTGCTCATCTCCTGGACCGGATAGATGATCTCGGGCAATGCGAATTCATCGAACCCGACCTTGACAGGATGTATGAAATCCCCCAGAGAATTGAAGAAAAACTGGTACAGTCAACCCGTGTTATGGAAGTTTCTTCTTATTTTAATCCTGCTTATCCCTCTACCTATGTAGAGCTTGTGAAGAAAGGAACTGAAATATCTTTGATAATTACAAAGCCGGTCTTTGAAAGGCTGAAAAGAGAGTACAGCACATCCCTCAGGGAGTATCTGGAAAGAGACAACGCAAAAATCTGTGTCTGCGACTGCCCTGTAAAGGTAGCGTCAAGCGTAGTAACAGACCGTTTTCTGGCTCTTTCCCTCTTCTATAGAAACGGGATATACCACAACCATGCAATGATGAGTATGGAGAAAACAGCCCTGAAATGGGGAGAAGACCTTTTTTTGCATTACATGAAAAACTCAAAGGAAATAAAGGAAATCGAATGAGGAAGAACTGAAATCTGAGGAAATTAAACTCTGCAGGTCTCAGGAAATACAGCATTCCATAACTTAACCAAACGGGTCGACAGAGAGAATCTCCAGCCTTTTCTTTTTTCAATCCACTATTTTCGAGAGAGTTTAATCAGAAATCTTCTGACCTGTGTGACAATATTAGCTATACCGAACCTTTCTTGTCACGCTCGACGAAGGAGAGCGGTCTCGCAAATAAATAAAAAGAAGAAAAAGAAAATACGCAAATAAAAACTTGCGTTTGCTTTTAACATTATTACAATATATTCAAGCTTCTCCTTTTGACTTCTTTCTTCCTTTTCGGAAGGGCCGCCAGATAAGCTGGCGGAGGTACCCTATGAACAGGAATTAACTGCGGTTTCCAGGGTAAGAAAAAGTGTTCTTCGGAAAAGGAAGATAGTTCTGTATTCAATTTTTCCTAGTGCTTCGATTTCAAAATATGTCCATAAACCCTAGCTATAAATTCACTATCGATCAATTAATTCTTACTACAAATATGGATCAATTTTTGAATCAATGCACTCGATCAATATCCTACTTCTCTCCAACAAGCGCAGTGATCTGAACGCCGCCCTCACTTTTGAGGTAACGATTCAGCGTATACCCGTGCGTCAATCGCTTCCAGCACTGCCACTTCTGCTTCGTCAATTGCCATCATGGCAAAATCGATGGAAGCCACGGCATATGCCTCCGCATCATCCGCCCGTCTTGTTGCTTGTTTTGCTTCCATAGCCTCTTTTTCGGTTTCAATTTTGTTCTTGATTTGCTGAACCCTCTGATGAAAATCTTCCTGGAGTTCTTGCCAATTCATAGCCGTCGCTTCCTGGCGCTTTTTGACGTCAGCTTTGAACGATTCCTGCCTTGCTTTAGCATCTGCTTTTGATTTCTGGATTGAGACTTCTACCTTTTCCTTGGATGCTTGTTCGGCGGCCGCGACTTTCTTTTCTACATCCGCCACATGGTCCACGAGCTCTTGCAAATCATCGGATAGCTTTTTCATGATTCACTCCTCTATTCTTTGTTCTTTGCATGCAACTTATTTTCAATAATAGACGAACTACGTGTATTAACTTAGCATTCTTTTATAAAAACGATATTATAAAAATTCTAGGGAAACATAGTTAAGAAGAGGAATTAGGTTGTTTGAGTTGTGAAATATGAAAAAAATTGTAGACGGGTTTCAAGGCGTAATTATTCCAGGATCAAATATCCTTTGATTATGGATCAATTTTTTGAATCGATGCACTAGTAATAACATGAGTTCACCTGCTGCTATTTTTCTTGCATGACAGAAAAGCCGGCTTCATCCCTGTATTGCAAGGAGGAAAAAACAAAAGATAAAGAAACCCTTCAGCTTCTTTTTCATTCATAGCATACATGATTTTGAGTTTTTTGACCACCCATTCTCTCTCGGGGAGATCTTCTGGCCTGTACTTTGCAAGGGAATCTTCGTTCCAGAACGAAAAGGTTGAATCTCCGTTATTAGAAAAAGAGATCGAAAACCAGGAGGAGTTTGAATAGTAAAGGTACATGGAGTTTACCCGATAATCAGAACCAAGTCTCGGGTCAAGCCCTTCGATAACTCCGAGTTGCACTCCTCCTGGCCCGTCGTTTATACTATAATCATATCCAGCTCCTTTTGCAGTGGAAATAGCACGAGTGTAATATTCAGAGGAACCTAGGTTAACCCCGTTTGAATAGTAAAATGCTTGGTCGTAACAGGTTAGCATAAAAATGAAGCCACCAAACAATATTAGTGGAGTTAGCACAAGAAAGGTAAGAATTAGCAGTTTTTTCCTGTTTTTAGTCATTGACTCACTCCGGCTCAGAACGTCCCAACTTCCCCTTCTTCTCCAACGAAAAACACCATACCAAGACCTGGAGAAGAGGATTTTCCTTCTTCGGAAACGAAGACTTCAATGTCGTATGTTCCAGGACCGGGAACGGCCATCTGTACTGACTGATAAAGCATAGACCTTCCTTTTATGCAGTCAAGTTCTACATTTTTTGTTGCTACCTCACGAGAGGAGGTCGGCTCAATGGAGTCACTCTCTTCTAACTTAAATCGGATCAGAAGGACCGAACTATCCTCCTTGCCTGCATTTATAATACAGGCGGTTACATTCAGGACATTTTCCGTTACTCCGCTAACAGGTGTCGAATTTCCTTCAGATAAAGGCCTTACCTTAATATTTTCAACAGAGACAGAGGAGAATTCCCCCTCTTCGGAAGCCACACAGCCGCTAAAAGCGCTTAAACCCCAGCACATGAAGATTAGAAACAAGGACACTTTCATGTATTTATTCAAAAAAGTTCCTCCTTAAAAAGTAGATTTGACTCTTAATAAAAAGAAGTTCCTTTACTTTTACTTTCCTAATTTTGCAATTACTTTAGAGAAGTTGAGAGAGAAGCTCATATTTTAAAGGAAAGCTCAAAATTCAAGAGAGTTCACTATTTTTCAATAACTGTTTTTCATATATCCTGGCTGATCGGGTTCCATTCTTTATTTGTAAGACCCACTATTCAATCAAAGGCTTTGATCAGATGAAAGCCCCTGATCAAATGAGAGCAACAAACAAGATTATGAAGGTTAACAAAATCGAGAAATACTGCTGAATCAGGGGAATTTATAAAATCAGGAGAATTAGCAAAATTAAGCATCAGGAGAGATGTTAACTGCGTTAATCAAATCTCTGCGTTTATGTTATATGTTTTGCAGATAATGTAGGATTGGAAGTTAACAGTCACACAAGGTTTACCGAGCAATAAGCCTTAATTGAGCTACTTACTGTTAACCAGGAAATACCTGTAAAAATGGAGGAGCGTTTTTTATGGCAGCAGACATTTTTAACCAATTAGCGGAAGCTGTCGTCGACGGAGACGACGACCTTGCAGAAGAACTGGCACAAAAAGCACTTGACGAAGGCGTTGACCCCTACGACGCAATCGTTAACGGGCTGGCAAGAGGAATGGCAATTGTCAGTGACCAGTATGAAAAAGGAGAAGCTTTTGTACCTCACCTGCTCCTGGCTTCAGGTGCAATGTATGCAGGCATGGACATTCTTTCCCCTGAAATGATAAAAGAAGGGGAATCCATGCAGGCTGTGGGCGTTATAGGAACAATCGAAGGAGACGTTCACGACATCGGAAAAAACCTTGTAAAGACTATGCTCAGTGCAAACGGGTTCGAAATGATCGATCTTGGTGCTGATGTACCTATCGAAAAATTTGTCGAAACCGCAAAAGAGCACAGAGCCGACCTTATTTCCATGAGTGCACTGATGACAACAACCATGACCAATATGGAAAAGGTCGTTGAGATCCTTCAGGAAGAAGGCGTCCGTGACTCCATGAAAATTATGATTGGAGGAGCTCCTGTTTCCGAAGAATATGCCGCAGGAATCGGGGCAGACTCAACCCATCCTGATGCGATGCACGCAAGCGCATGGGCATCCGAAGCTGTAAAGGAACTTGAACCCAAAGCTACAAGGTGGAGTGAAGAGAGAATCAACCTTGGAAAAATCAAGTACAGGGAGATCCTTGCAAAGAAGACTGTTTCCGGTAAAGTGGACATCGGGCTTGAAACTGCTAACAAGATTAAGGAAGAGTTCGAAAGCATTGGCGTAAAGAGCAAGGAGGAAATGACCCACTTCGACAGGACAGTATCTGCCATGTCCGATAAAAAAGTCGACCGTCTGCCTGTCTATCCTCTTGCATGCGGTGTCCTCAGGAAATTTGCCGGGGTCAACTACAGGGATTATGCCACAAAAGCAGGAGCATTCACAGAGAGCGCTTTCCTTGGCTGCAAGTATCTGGATCTTGACATGTTTGTAGGGCTTGCCGACCTTTCAGCTACGTCCGCAGACTTCGGATGCAAGATCAAATATCCCGAAGATGATACACCGTCCTCTGAAGGACATATCAAGGACTATGAGAAGATCGAGGTCCCTGAGCTTAAGGAAGGCACCCGCGGCTATGAACTGGTCATGGCTTCAAAGATGGCAAAGGAGAAAATCAACAAGGAACTTAACACTCCTTTTGTAGGCTTCCATGAAGGGCCATTGTTAACCCTCACCCAGCTCATGGGTGCAGACCGCGTGCTCATGGATATGAAGACCCAGCCTGATGTTGTCCTTGAAGCTGTCCAGAAGTGTACCGATTACATCTGCCAGCTTTCCGAGCTCTTCTTCAATGAAGGTGCCTGTGATGCACTCTGTATTGATAACCTCTGGTCCAACAACGTTATCATGAGCGAGCAGGACTACTGGAAGTTCGACGGAAAGTTCGTGTACGACCAGCAGATTCCCATATTTAAGCAATATAACCAGCCGTATATCATCCACAACTGTGCTGATGCCGTACACTTTGAGACCCAGATCAGGAAGTTCGGCACCTCCCTCTACAGTTACGCCTACTATGAGAAGTCCAGAGACAAGGGATCCCAGAACTACGCAGACCTCATCCCCAAGTATGGAGACATATGCTGCATGATGGGAGAAGTTAACCCTGTTGAGTTCATGGACGGATCAGCAGCCGGTGTGCAGAAGGTAAAGGACGACACAAGGAACCTGCTCGAAAATGTGCTGCCTGTGCTCAAGGAGAACGGTCTCCAGTCCAAGTATGTCCTGTCTTCTGGCTGTGAAATCCCGCCAGGCGGCCCGCTGACAACCGTGCAGGCAATGGTGAACACCGTAAAGGAACTTGGTCCGGAACTCCAGAAGAAAATAATGGGGTAAACTCCCCCTGAGGAGAGATTAACTCTCCCCATTTCGATTTAAGAAAGACCTCCGTTTAAAACGAAGAATACTAAACAATATTATAAAAATAAAAGAAGGAGTAAAAAGGTTGGATCAACCATAGAGGCACCAAAAAACTGAAAAGGCGGATTTAAGACCTTCTGTCCTTTCCGTCCTTTTTTATTATAGACATAAAGTAAAACTGCAAATCCTTTTTTAAAAAAGGTTTTTACCTTTTAAATAGAGGCTGCAGAGGAGGAACTTAATGTATCTTGGACTGGGAGTTGATACGGGAGGGACATATACCGATGCTGCTATCATGGATATGTCAAATGGAGAAGTAATCGAGTCAAATAAAGCACTTACAACTTATCCTGACCTTATTAGAGGAATAAAGAATTCGATTGAAGGACTGGACCCTGGATGCCTGAAAAAGATAAAATTCGTCTCTGTCTCTACAACCCTTGCTACCAATACCACTCTTGAGGGCAAGGGCTACCCTGCAGGGCTGATCCTTATAGGACATACGATTCCCAAAAAACTTGCCAGCCGCTATGTGATATCAATCGGAGGAGGGCATGATTCTGACGGGAACGAAACTGCTCCTCTTGAAGGCCTGGAAACGGTAAGAGAGTTTGTCAGGCAGGTAAAGAATAAGGTAGCTGCATTTGCAGTTTCCGGATACTTCGGAGTCAGAAACCCTGAACATGAACTCAGGGTCAAGGAAGTAGTTCAAGAAATGACGGACATGCCGGTTGTCTGCGGGCATGAACTTTCCATGAGTCTTGGGGCTTACGAAAGGGCTGTGACAGCTCTCCTGAACGCCGAACTGATCCCGGTAAGCAAGCAGTTTATCAAATCCGTCCAGGCAGTAATGGAAGAAAAGGAAATAAAAGCAACCCTGATGATGATGAAGTGCGACGGATCTCTTGTTCGCATAGAAGAGGCCCTGCAAAAACCCGTAGAATCAATCTTTTCCGGACCTGCAGCAAGCCTTGTGGGGGCTGCACATCTTACCGGGCTTGACACCTGTGCAACCGTGGATGTAGGAGGCACAAGTACCGATATTGCCATGGTTTCCGGAGGTGTTCCGGAGATAAGTGATTCCGGAGCAAGAGTGGGGGGCTGGAAAACAATGGTAAAAGCGATCAGGATGGAGACTTCAGCCCTCGGTGGAGACAGCCTGGTCTGGATCAGAAGAAAGCCATTTCTGGGTCCGGCAAGAGTGATTCCCCTCTGCCTTGCAGCCTCAGAGTTTCCGGGACTTTTAAAGAAACTGGAGAAAAGTGATCTTCCTAACGAACGTATAATGGACGAGATCATACAGCCAACTTCTTTTTTTGTAAGGAACGGAGGAGATTCTTTCGAACTTCTCAGCGGTGATCTCGAAGAAGATGAGAAGATGATTCTTGAATGTCTGGGAACTGAGCCTCTTTCAATATCCGAGCTCTCTGAAAAGACAGGCAAACACCCGCTACTGTTTGCAGGAAATCTGAAAGACCTCATCAGGAAAAGGCATGTAAGCCAGATAGGGTTTACCCCAACCGATGCCCTTCACGTGCTTGGAGAATATGTAAGATGGGACGGAAGAGCTTCCTTTACAGGAGCAAAAATCCTTGGAAAAACCCTCAAACAGGGAGCAGAGGATTTTTCAGCCAGGATTAAAGCTGAAGTCGTAAGAAAACTTACTCTTGAACTGATTTCTTTCTTTGCGGAAGACCTGAAAAAAGAGGACATTGAAAAGCTTCTGGCAAAAGAAAATGTCCTGAGATTCCACGTAAATGTCCCTGTAGTGCTGGTAGGCGCACCTGTAAGGGCATATCTGAAAGAACTGAACAGGGCTGTGGACGCAGACATAAGGATTCCTGCTTTCCACGAGGTAGGAAATGCAGTGGGTGCCCTTGCAGGAAAAGTTGTCCACAGGACAGAGATCCTTATCCGCCCTTCAGCAGCAGGGAACGCAGAATATTCCGTATTCTCAAGGCTTGGAAAAGAAGTTTTTGAGGATTACGGAGAAGCTCTGGACTACGGGCTTAAGCTGAGCCACAGGTTGATTTCGGAGTACATGGACGGATACGGGCTTGAAATGGACAATGTGAAATTTGACCTTAAACAGAACGATGTGGGAAGCAGAGGAAAAGCCCCTCTGGAAACCCGCCTGATCGGAGTCGGAATAGGGACGACCGGGAAACTGGCGTAAGGCAGAATATAAAAGCATACATCAAAACTACAGGCTTCAGCAGGTCATAACAGCAGAAACAAAACACAGGAGCCACAGCAAATGAGGAAAAAACATGGCAAGCGAATTAAAAGTACCGGGCAGCACGAGCCTTGAAAGCCAGGACGGAATGGCAAAACTGGCACGGACAATAAGAGACAAGATTCTCATTGATGAGCCGGTAAAAGAAGAAGGGCTGATCGACCAGCTTGAAAGGGCATCCATAGAGATTGACGAGCTGCTTGGCTCATCCCTGGGACCGAAAGGGATGAACAAGATAATAGTAAACCCGGTGGGGGATATTTTCGTTACGAGCGACGGCAAAGTCATCTTAAAAGAAATGGATGTGCTTCACCCGCTCGTGACTTCCCTTAAAAAGCTTGCCGAATCAATGGACAAAGCATGCGGGGATGGAACAAAAACTGCCGTGATTTTTGCAAGCAATCTCATAAAAAACGCTGTCAAACTGATAAGGGCAGGAGTGCATCCGACAATCGTTATCGAAGGATACGAACTTGCCATGCAAAAAGCCTACGAGATGTTGCAGTACAGCATAAAGCAGGCATCTGAAGAGGATGTACGCACTACTATAATGTGCTCTGCAACAGGAAAGGGGATTGAAAGGAATCAGGCAGAAGCCGTAACTGATATTGTCCTGAAAGTTATCAACCACCTCAACGAAAAACAGGCCGGAAGGCTCGACCTGAACAGGAACATCAAAGTCCTCAAAAAGAAAGGCGGACCTGAAATCGTTGCAGTGGAAGGCCTGATTATGGATGAAAATCCTGCAAGGGTTGACATGCCAGCCGAATTTGAAAACCCTAAGGTTTTGATTACGAACTATGACCTCAAGATTAAAAGCGGATACTTAAACCCACAGCATAACCTCAAAATGGACTCCGTGAAGACTGCACTCCTTTTTGAAGAAAAGAAAAAGCAGATGTGTGCGAAAATTGCCAGAAAAATAATTGATTCGGGAGCAAATGTGCTCTTTTCCGAGGGAGATATTGATCCCTATATTGAAACTCTGCTGAGGGACAATAATATTCTGGCTTTCAAGAAGCTGAAAACGAAAGACCTCGAAAAGCTTGCGGAAGCAACAGACACTACACTGATGAGCCCGAAAGATGAGATTCACCCCTGCGATCTCGGAAAAGCAGACAGCATAAGAGTAGAAAAGAAAAACGGAGAAAATTTTGTTTTCGTTACCGTGAAAGAAAAGGCAATAGCTACTATCCTGATCTGGGAACCTGTGAAATATGGGCTTGATAAGGTCGAAGAGGCTGTTGACGATGCACTCAATAATGCGGCTTTCCTCCTGAAAAACAGAGGAATAGTAAACGGGGGAGGGGCAATTGAGTTTGAACTTGCGCATATGGTAAGGCTCTTTGCATCGACACAGACAGGAAAAAGACAGATGGCAGTTCAGGCGTATGCAGAGGCTCTCGAAAAAATCCCAACTATTCTTGCAAGAAATATGGGGATGAACTCGATTGATGCAATGGCGCAGATGAGAAACTCATATGCAAAAGGGGTAGAGGCAAGGATAGACCTTTCAGGAAAGGTAACGGACAAAGGAAAGAAAGTTTACGATTCGGCAACAGTAAAAACGCTGGCAATTATCGCAGGAACTGAGACGGCAAGGAATGTGTTAAGGATAGATGAAATTGTTCCAAAGAAGTAAGCCGGAAAAACGGCTGGAGTGTAAGTAAACCATGAGTGTAAATAAACCTGAGTGTAAATAAACCAGATTAAAATGGACCGTAGTATAATCCTGGTAATGCCATCCTGAGTAATGCCTGAAAAACGATATTTTTCAACTCTCTTTCAAATTTTTATTTCCTCTTTTTAATTTCGGAAAGAGATGCCAGAAAGGCTGGCAGAGGAACTTCATGATATCTTAGTCAAAAGTTGCCTCAAAGATCAAGGAAATATTTCTTAAGCTGCGGCTGGCTACAATCCTGTGTGGTTCAGGGGAAGAAAAAGTAAAAATAACTTTTAGGGATCTGAGATAGTATTGGTGGGTTGGCCGTAGCAACCGTAGATTTGAGATAACCAAACCTACGAATTTAGCTTAAAATGCCGCATATGTACATTAATTAATATAATTAGTTCACAGATATTTTAAATGAAAAATATAAAAGTGATTCTGCGCGTAATAGTTCTCAGGAGAAAAAAGCTGTAAAGACTTCACTTAATAAAAAGAATGTTAATGGCAGATTTTAATGGCAGATCGAGACCTAAGAGACTGTTTCCTGAATACACTGCATGGAAAAGCTGTGGATAAGGTGCCTGTTCTTTCTGTGACCCAGACAGGGACCGTTGAACTGATGAAAAAGAGCGGAGCAGCCTGGCCAGAAGCTCATTTTGACGCTGAAAAAATGGCAGACCTCGCCCTTTCAGCTCATACTATAGCAGGCCTTGAAGCCGTTCGCTACCCTTTCTGTCTCACTGTCCTATCTGAAGCTTTGGGCTGCAGGGTTAACCCGGGCAGATAGGATATTCAGCCGTCACCAGGGTCCAACCCTTTTGCAGAGAGAACGGAAGAGCTCGAACTTCCCCAGGATTTTGCGGAGAGAGGAAGGGTTCCTCTTATTGCTGATGTGACCTCCATCCTTAGGGAAAAGGCAGGCGAAGAAGTCCCCCTTATAGCAGGTATGGAGGGCCCGGCATCTCTTGCTTCAAGGTTGCTTGGTACTTACAATTTTCTTACCTGGATAATCAGAAGGCCCGAGACCGTAAGGGAATGCCTCAAAGTTACAGGGTCGATCTGTTCCGAATATGCAGGAATCCTGTCCGATGCCGGGGCAGATGCGGTCTGCATTGTAGACGGAATAGCAGGACCGGATATGCTTGACCCCAGACAATTTGACTCCCTCATAAAACCAAAGTACGAAAGGTTCTGCAGGTCAGGAAAAGGAATAAAGCTAATACATGTCTGCGGAAACTCAACTCCTATCCTTGAAATTCTTTCGAAATGCGGTTTTCAGGGGATCAGTATCGAAGAAAAGGTAACTGACCTGCGGGCTGCAAAAAAGCTTGTCGGAAGAAAAACAAGCTTAATAGGAAACCTTTCCTCTTCAGGAATCATTCTCAACGGGACCTGTGAAGAGATAAAAGAAGAAGCGCAGAAGTGCCTTAGAGATGGAATCGATATACTTGCTCCGGGGTGCGGAATTGCGCCGAAGACCCCTACAAGAAACATAAAGGCCCTTGTTGAAGCGAGAGATGAGTATTATCACCTGAATTACGCCTCTGGAGGACACGGTCCTTTTCGCTTTGCTCAAGAAGACTAATTTAAAGCTGGTAAAGTAAAAAAACAAGGAAAAAGACCTTGCAGATAAAAAAACAAAAAAAGAAACCCAGAGAGTAAAAGCAAAGGAGAAATATAGGTAAATTAACTGGAAAAACTCTTAAAAATGGATAAAACAGAACTATTCTTCTTGAAAAATATCTTTTTAATATCCTTCGTTTTGGTCATAACGATTCTCTTTGAATGAAATTACTTCTAATTTTTTACTTCTAATTTTTCTTTTGGTGTTTTAATTTTAACTTATTTCCTTTATTTTCCATTGTTCGCCAGATATAGCCATAGACATGGATTCGCAATCAGTCATTCATGACGAGTGTTGTATATAATTAATAGTTGCATTTTTTTGAATTAATCTTTCTCTATTCCCCTGTAACTTGCCAATAATATACGATGCATATACAAAAGAAAAAATATTTTAGAGCAGTATTTAATTAGCAAAATATTAAAGAAGTACTTTGTAGATATTACTTGATAAAAACGGATATTAGCTGAACAGAAATTTCTCGGATTTATCTGGGATACTTATCCCGGCAGATAAGAAATGTTCAATCAGTTAAAGGAAAAGAACTGAAATGAGATGGCAAAACCTTAGCATGACCTTCTGGATATTCCTGGGCTCATCTCTGGCGTCCTCTCCGGTCTATTCTTTGGTGACCTCTTATCGGTCTTGACGCCTCTCAGTCAGGCCTTCATCAAAATATGGCAAATAACTATCATCCCTTCAGTGACAATATCGCTTGTACTGGGTATAGGCAGCCTGAACCATTCCAACTCCAGAGGTTTGTTATTCAAGGCAGGCCAGGTTTTGTTAATGTTTTGGACAATTGGAATAGCGATCTTTTTTTCATTTCAGTTTGCTTTTCCCGTTCTAGAAGCTGCTTCTTTCTTCAGTACTCAGGATCTGATCAGTCCAGAAACCTTAGATTTCATAGACATATTCATCCCTTACAATCCTTTTCATTCCCTATCCGAAGGCTTTCTGCCTGCTATTGTACTCTTTTGCTTGTGTTTGGGTTTATCCCTTATGGGAGATGAAGAGAGCAAACCACTCATGAATTTACTGAGCATCCTCCAGGCAGCTCTTAACCGAATTACCGGCTTTCTGGCCAAGACCTTTCCCATAGGAGTCTTCGTCATAATGGCTCAGACAATGGGCACTATCACTTTTGAGGGATTATTGGAACTTCAGGTATTTTTGATATATTTAGCTTTCCTGGCTGCTCTGGTGATCTTTGGTGTCTTACCACTGCTTGTCTCCTGTTTCACTACTTTCCGTTACAGGGACATCATCTCCGCATCGTCCAGGGCAGTAATTCTTGGATTTTCAAGCGGCACAGAGTTCATAACTCTGACACTGATCAATGACGGCGTCAAAAAGCTCTTTTGGGACTCACTGGATAATAGAGAAATTAAGGACGAGATAGAGTCATACAGTAGAGTTCTGGTCCCGGTGGGATACACTTTTCCCTTGCTGGGATCTTTTGTCCCTTTTTTGTTCATCCTCTTTGTAGCCTGACTCTATCAAACTCTCCTGGATCTGCCCGAACAGCTGAAGCTTGCAGCGGTTGGAATTCCCAGCTTCTTCGGCTCGTCAAAGATCTCAGTTGAGTGGCTCCTGGATTTGATGCACCTTCCTGCGGACTCATTCAACCTTTACATCAGCACGGGCATACTGCGCCAGAGCTTTGTCGCAGCGATGGCTAGCATGTCGATTTTCTCATTTACTGCTCTATCAGCGCAGCTTTGATCTCTGGACATTATAAGTTGCAATGGAAGAAAGCTATTTTTTCATTATTGCTAGTAATTTTTGTCCTGGTCGTCCTTCTTGCAGGACTAAATTCTGGCTTTGCCCACTTCCTTGCAAACACCTATCACGGAAGCGATACAATATCCAGCATTGAGCTTCCCAGAAACGCCCAGGGAGTGAGACAGGATGAAATGGTTAGCACTAAGGTCTATCTCAGCTGGAATGATTCTCTACTTGCTGCCTCAGACAACCAGTCTCAAGGAGATACCATACAGAACATAAAAAATAGAGGAGCTCTGCGAGTGGGGTACAATCTGGGATTTCTTTGATCAGGATAAAGCAGATGTTCTTTTTATAACCGCCGAAGAGGGCTATACTATGACTCTAGTACATCCCTTCTACGACGTAGCTATATTTGAGCCCAATGGTTCCTATAAGGTGCTGTACGCTTATCCCGTGTCAAAGAACAGTAGTGGAAATTTCCTCCTGCTTTTAAATTACTGGATAAAGATGGAAAGGGATTATGGGGAACTTGACAGAAAATATAACTACTGGATACTGAGAAAGAACCCAGAAGAGAGTGAACCTCGATGGTCCGTGGTAAGAAATGTTCTTTACTGGGTCAATTGATGTCAGTAAAAAAACTAATTAATGCATAATAGAATCATTGATTGTGGTTGCACATTTCTTTTTCTCTCACTCTTTCTTATCCCAATCATTTTTGATGTTTTTATCCTGGCTGTTTTTTAGATCACAGAGCAGCTATTTTAGATCCATTAGCAGCTAAACTCCATAATCCCTACCTTTAACCTCCAACCACTTCCTGCTGTTGCTGCTGTAAACTTGTCAGCTAAAAACGCCTAACCTATAACGCATGAATCAAGACTCTAATTTAAAATTCTCGAAATCTATATAAAGTAGCAGAATAAAATAAATTAAGGAGTTATACATGCCATTAATAACATGGACAGATTCATTCAGCGTGAAAGTGGTAGAAATCGATACCCAGCACAAAAAGCTCGTAGAGATCATAAACAGGCTATACGACGCAATGAAAGTAGGAAAAAGTAAAGATGTGATGGGAGAAATACTAAACAATCTGATATCATACACAGCAACCCACTTTAAAACAGAAGAAAAGTACTTTGATTTATACAGCTACCCTGAAAAAGAAACTCACAAAGCCGAACATGAAAAATTCGTCGAAACAGTGACAAAATTCAAGGAAAACTTTGACTCAGGAAATGCAATAATATCAATAGAAGTCATGAATTTTCTGAAAGACTGGCTGACAAACCACATCAACGGAACAGACAAGAAATATACGAAATGCTTCAACGACCATGGCCTAAAATAATCCCAAATCATTCCTATTGATTACAGGTTAAATGTTTCATTCCTTCTTCTCTTACTCTTTTTATTTTCAATCCTTTGAGTTCTCAATTAAATAATTTCCACTGCCTGAATTGTCATAAGCCCTTTTCCTATAATTTCTCGCAATTATGGAATAAGAGATCTGATTTTTTCTTTATCGCCAACCGCTTCTACAACACTGGAAGTTCATTGCTCAAAATTAGATTATAGAATGCTATTCCGAATTAAACAATAATGAAAACAGGCGCGGCAGATTGGAAGACCGCACTTGAATGATTAATTCATCAGGATAGACCAACTTATGGTATTACAGTAATAGTTAGCGAATCATTTGTTCTTATCACTGTCATAGAATACAATTTTAACTTTTTCTTCTGTGATCAATCCTTGATTAATTACTTCATCTAATTTTGGTCTGATCCTATCGATATTCTCTTCAAGATCAGCAACTTCGATAAGTATTGGCATGTCAGTTGATAAACGCAGTATAGAAGTTGTATGAATTCGGCTATGTTTTCCAAAGCCAGCAATGCCCCTAAAAACAGTAGCTCCGGCTACACCTTCAGTTTTTAGCATTTCGACAATGTGCATATATAACGGCTTACCTTTGAAATGATCAGATTCCCCTATGAATATCCTCAATAATATGGCTGTAGACTCTTTTTTCATGCAATTTTCCTCACAACCCATCATTTGATCCGTTTTCATTTCATTCCTCCTAACAGGTAAGAGCTAACACTTAGAGCTACAATCTTACCTAAATATACAGCCAGCATGGAAAATAATACTGTCGATACCACATTTATCGTCATAAATGTTAATTTTGAGTCATCAAGTAATCGGAATGACTCATAACCGAACGTTGATAGAGTTGTAAAAGCTCCCAGAATGCCTATTGTAAGAAATATTCTGGTTTGACCACTAAAGAATCCCTGATATTCAGAAAGATACATTATTAAGCCCAAAAAGAAGCTGCCAATAGTGTTTATAGCTAGAGTCCCTACTGGAAAATTAACAAAATTGTTCTGTATCCATCCACCTAAGGTAAATCTCAGGATAGCACCTATAAAGCCGCCTATACCGACTAACAAAATAGTATACACATTAAAACCTCAACTGTTATGTAGAAGTCATCAGCGTAAGCGGTTTAGACTATAAAGTCCAGGCGGACCTCATCACCTATAGGATAGCGTTTGCCGACATTAAATAAATAGATTACGAAAAAACCAATGAGGATCACGCAGTTAAAAAACAAATGCATATTATGAAAGAAATTACAAGGCCAACAATATAAGTTTAATTTCTTTGGTTTTATGAAAGTCATTTGTTAAATCAGCCATTATTAAACAACATATAAGAATACGGCACTTATTGTTTCTGTCATATCTTTACATCCAGTAAATTTTCAAGAAATATGACATTTTTCACGATGCTTGGCTCCCTCAATATTATCATAGCTTCTGTAAAATCGATACCCCTCAAAAATCAATGCCCCCTCAAAAATCAATGCCTTCACTCAAATCAGGACCCTTTACGATAAGCTGCGAATTATGTTATATAGATTTAAGCCTAAAATTTAGTTAAAAAAGACTGAAAAACAGTGAAGAGCTGCGCAGCCTATTTCACTGCCTGAAGTTAACCCGGTATACGTATCCTGAGTATACAGTATCCTGATGTGGACAGGATAGAAAGGATATGAAAGGATATGAAAGGATATTTTTTTCTTAATTTCAACGACTGCTGCAAGTGGAGTATAAAAATGTACGGGATTGCACTTGACCTGGGTACCAGCGGCTTTAGAGCGCAGCTTATAGACCTGGAAACAAAAAAAGTTGTAAAAACTGCCATGACGATGAGGCACCCCCTGCCAGGGGGCAACGTGATCGACCACCTGGACTTCGCACTGGAAGTAGGAGAAGATATTGCAAACAACATCATACTGGATGCGGTATGTAAGATTATTGAAACCTTCGAGATTGATCCTGCCTGCATCCGGAAACTGGTCGTATGCGGAAACCCTATCCAGCTTTCGCTCTTCCAGAACTCGGAGATAAGAGACCTTGCTTTTGCCGGAAAGAATATGCAGAGAAGGCTTGGAGTCGAGAATGTGGATAGGAGTGCAAGAGTATTTCCGGCATCCGAACTTTTCAGGGGAGTCCTGGATCTGCCGAACTGCGAAATAACCGTGCCTCCGGCTATCGCCCATGAGATCGGAGCCGATGCCCTGGCGATGATGATCGAAACTGATTTCCTGAACCAGAAAGAAGTCTCCATTGTCACTGATTACGGTACTAACGCGGAAATGGCGATAAAAGCAGGAGACAGGATTATCACGGGCAGTGCTGCTGCAGGACCTGCAATAGAGGGGCAGGGTATAAGCTGCGGAATGATTGCAAGCCCGGGCGCGATTTCAGATGTAAACATTGAAAAGGATAGTAATGGAAATGACTGCTGGCGGCTTACAGTCCTGAATGAAAAGATGGAAGGAAGACCCGGAGATCTGATAAAACCCATTAACGGCGAAACTGTAGAAAAAGGAGAAATAGAGGCAGTGGGAATTACCGGAACCGGAGTGATTGCAGTTATTGCTCTTGCAATGGAGACAGGGCTTATGCAACAGCCTCCGAAACTGCCCAACGGGAGGCTGATCCTTGGCAGCGGGATAGAGATTACAGACGGGGATATTGCCGAAGCCGGAAAAGCTATAGGAGCAATCAGGGCAGCTCAGCTTACACTCCTGCTTGAAGCGGGAGTCCCTTTCGAAGAACTCGAAAATGTTTACATGTCAGGAGCTTCAGGGACGTATGTTGACTGCAGAAAGGCCAGAAAAATAGGTTCCTGCCCTGATTTTTCAAAGAAGGCTGTCCAGTTTGGAAACACTTCCATCGCTCTTGCACGCGAACTTATTCTGGACCCATCCAGGCTTGAGGAAATAATCGCTCTTGCAGGTACTATAAAAGCAGACCACCTGATGATGGCTACTAGCGAGACCTTCAAGAACATTTACACATGTGAGCTTTCTTACTGGACAGAAGGTATGAGTATGAAGCTCTACAAGAAGTTTTTCAAAATGTATAAGTACCCTTCTCTCCCGGAACCCGTAGAGAATGCAGTAATGGAAAAAAGAGCTGCCAGAGATATCGAGGAAACAGGAAACGTTCCTGTAGAAATTGTGGAAGATGTCGGGATCACCATAGAGGTCCCTCTGGAAAGCTGCCTCCAGTGCCAGCGCTGCAATGAAGAATGCCCGGAAAATGCACTTGTGACCATTGAGAAAAACGGAAGCTACTTTGCAAGCTGCAGGACTCAGGACTGCCTCGGGACAAGTTGCAGACGCTGTGTCCGTGCGTGCCCGATAAAAGCAATAGACTTCAAAAACATTGCTACTCTTGGTGTAAACGGACTTCAGAGAAGTGGGATAACCGGCGGGGTTTACTGAAGGAAGTCCTTAAAAATTATCTAAATCGAAGGGACTTCAAAATGACAAAAATAAACTTATCTTCCCGCATCTGCGGTATAAGCCACACGGTTAAAGGAAGGGTTGAAGGAGACAAAATAATCATAGAGATTGATACTCCCTGTGAGAAGTTCAGAGAGCTCTCCTGCCTTGAAATTCCGGTTCAGAGATTGCCGGATAACGAGATAAATCTCGTAAAAGAAATGGAAAAACAGATGAACCATTCCCTTGAGTGCACAAGGGAATGTGCCATGGATTGTACCGGCCAGTGCCTTATTCCTTCTGCCGTATTCGATGTCTGCCTTATAGAGAAAGAGCTGACAGAAGAAGAGCTTGTAAAAACGTCTTATATGGAAGTCACTGAGTATACCGCCTCAGAGTACCAAGATTATTGAGTAGAGATTTTCTTAGGGTTTTTTATACTTTCCTTGTTTTTTATTCCCAAAGATTTATTATGTAAGGGATTCCCCAGCTTCTATCTTACGCATGTAATTCTTTTTGAACTCAAGGTACTTTAGGGTAAGTTCTCCCACCTGCTGCTGGCTCAGGATGTTTCGAGATTTCTCAAATATCTGACCTTCTTCATCCTGTACGTGATGAGTTATAACTTCTTTTAGCTCATTGAGTCTGGCAGTCCAATTCTCACTCTTCTTACCCATACCCTCGAGTTCGTACATCAGAGCTCTTTCTTCATTATGTTCTATATAGGCTTTACGAGCAATGTCACGTGACTCTTCTTTTTCCTCAAGAAGAGGATAGTAAAGTTTCTCTTCCCCTTCCATGTGGAGATCAATCTCAGCTTTTATCCTAAAGAGAATTTCTTTTGAGCCGCTGCTCATAGCTTCTTCAAACATACTAAGTACATGCTTATGTTCCTGGCTCAAAACATCATAAATTGTTTCCATAATTTCTCCCCCAGTTTGAGACCTAAAAAAGATACTGAGTTTGAGACCTAAAAAGATACTGAACAACTGAAAAAAAGAATAAAAAAAGCCGGTTAAATAACCAGATAGAAACCAAATCTGGTACCGGTGATCTCCTTTTCTTTGCTTTTTAGTATTTAAGGCATAGGATGCTGTTGTTTAAAACTCTTAGAGAAATCAAGGTACTGCTGAGCTATCTGTTGTGCTTTGTCATCGCTCAGGGCTCTCTGAGCCTCAGGGAATACTTTGTTTTCTTCTTCTTCTACGTGGTGAGTTACACTTTCATTCAATTCCTTGATCTTGGAAGTCCAGTTAGGACTGCCGGCATCCATACTTTCCAGTTCAGAAGATATTGATTTTATTTCATTATGTTCTTCGTAGGCATGACTGACAAGTTCACGTAATTCTGATTTCTCCTCAAGTATCGGATAGAAGAGTTTCTCCTCTCCCAGTAAATGAGGCTCGGTTTTAGCTTTTATTTTAAAAAAGGTCTCCTTTGAGCCATCGCGCATTGCTTGTTGTATAAGATCAGCTACTTGCTTGTGTTCTGCTTTTAGAATATCATAAATTGTTTCCATAATTTCCCCCCTCTTATTAGAGGTATAACAGAGGTTATTCGGTCAAGTGTATAAATAGGTAACCGGTACCCCCAAATTATAAAAACAGTAGCGGTAGAAAGGAATTACTAATTTCTTTTTATGGATACCGGTTTAAAGATAAAAACAAATATAAAGAATGTTTATATATTTCCTGAAGATATCCATATATCCCTTTTACAATCTGGAGATAAACTCCCATTTTCCAGCCAGACAGTCTCACCTGTTTTATAGCATGAGTAACAACCTGAACTCTCAACCTTTTCACCTGTTTTGTGAAAGTTTAATCCCTTTATCATATCTTCGGAAATTGCAGGCAAACCATGTTTTCGTTTTCCAGCGGAAGCTTAAAAACACTCACGTTTCTACCTCTTTCAAGGAAAACAGTCTTGATTTTCCCCAAACTTCTTATGTTCGGGTTTCTCAATAGAAGGAAAACTTCATCCTGCATAGGTATATGCCTTCCTATTTCCTTCGAATTCAGAATTCCGTTACTTATTATTTTTATGGATTTACCCTGAATCACGTTCTTGTACCTGGGAGATTGTTTATCAAAATTGTCTGTACCCTGTAAATACAGGTCTTCAACAGGAGTTAAGATTGCACCTGTGCTTCATTCATATCTGCCGTATTTTTCTGCTGCATCCATCATTGCCATCACCTTTATAGGCGCTGCATTGACAGGGAATTCGCAGCCCGGAGAAAGAACAAATCCATATGGAGAATTGATCCCTTCTTCAATATTCTGCCTGCAGATTTCCACAACTTCTTCGTATGAACTGGTAAGGAAGAGCGGAGGGTTGATATTTCCACATATAACGTCGTGGTCACCAAACATTTTGATCTGATCTTTGATAGGTGTTTCCGGCCCGAAGAGCCAGAAATACTTTCCTGACCAGTTCAATTCTTCTCTTAACCTTGCATAGTATGGTAGGTTCAGATTCTGATCAGCACAGGGGTGCATGAGCAGGGCACCTATCCCCAGTTCCTTTGCATGGACATGAACCTTTTTCATGTACGGGTATGCAAACTCCTCAAACATCTGCGGAGGAATCATGTTGTTCGATTCTGATGGTCCTCCATCAAAAGGCAACAGGCTTTCTGAACCGTATTTATCTACAAAATAATCCAGAGCGTTGATAAACATATCACTTACCTTGTCAAGTAAGAAGTGGACAGCTTTTGGATCCATAATAAGCCATGTTAAAAACTCAGAAGTATCCGCAACGACCGAAGCTGCAGTAAAATTGCTGCCTATCTGTACAGTTACCGGCATCCCAAGTTCAAAGCATCTGGTTGCAACTCTATCTGCAATTTTATACGCACCGGGCAATTCTTTTTCAAAATCGGGGACTTCAAGCTTTTCAATATCTTCTATGGTATTCACAGGATGCTTTTTCACAAAAGGTGCACCCTGTCCCTTTCCGTAAGGAAAGCCGATCTCTCCTCCAAATTCCCATGCTCCGCACGATGCATACCCGTACATTGGAGTCTGTTCATAACCGTGAAGCCGCATGGACGCAAACTGCGCTTCAAAACATTTGTCCCCGTCCGCATAAAAATCTCCAAGAGATATACCCGTAATTTTTGCAGAATACCCCTCTATAAACGGGATTACCGGTATACGATCAGGCTTTTGCCCTGACATAAGAGCTGCCATACGCTCTGATGATGTCATTCTGGCTACCATTGAAACTATTCCTCCACTATTTATATTTCTTTTAAATATGTAACTTAGAACATAAATATATACCGAAAAGTTATAATTTAAACAAAAATTATCGTATAACGAATGAGAAGTTTACAGGAAATAACCAAAAACAGAGAAAGATCTAAAGAAATCGAAATTCTAAAAAAACAGGGATAAAAGAAATTAGTTTTAAAAGAAATCAGTTTTAAAAGAAATAAGTGAAAAATAAGTAAAAATTAGGTGCCCGGAGCGTGACTCGAACACGCGACCTCCAGATATCTCAGGAGATTAAAGACGCCTCATATAAAGTCCCTATGAGTCTGGCGCCCCAACCGACTAGGCTATCCGGGCTTGCAACACACAAATGTATTAACATATATTAAAGGGTAACGATCGGAAGAGGGTAAAAATGGTATTTTCACTACTTTTGGTGCTGGAGATGCGACGCCATAATATAAACTGCTACTCCGCAAAATAGAATACTCCGTAAAATAGAAGAAATAAACCTGAAAGTTCTCAGAGCGCATGGGGAGGGTCAGTTATCACGTTATGTTAGAGGCAACATAATATGGTAATATATATCAAAAGGAAACTATTGGATATAGTCAGTATAGCAGATAATTATATAATTATGAAGTAATATAATATAAGCTTTCAGATCGATTTTTAAAAACAGGGAAAGCTGAAAAGTGAATCAAGCGAGAGTTTAAAAATTTATTTCCAGTCTATAGGCTGAAAACATACATAAATCTGAATAAATATATATAATTCATATAATTATAATGATTGATCGAAATAAATTCTCAATCAAAGGAGAATCCGGAAGGTTACATTTTTCATACCGGCAAATCTCTCCGGGACTTAAACGTCAGCAGAGGACTTGATTTTGATCACATTTCAAAAATTTGCTTTAACAATTTAACTCTAACAGTATAGCTTACTAAAAGCTAATCCCGCGAAGTTAACTCCCAAATTGAAATCTTTAATTTCCTCATTAATCCAAATATTAAAATTTACTGGACAGTGGCTGACCTTGCACCAGCAGTCAGTTCTAGCAAGATGTTGAGATCGCCAGGTCAAAAAGGCTGTCAGAAAACAGAGAATTCGGGATTAATTCTTCAAAAAGTGATCCAACTCATTCAGCTTATTGAAATACCTGGACTAAACTCCAGATGAGGAATTTCCATGAAAATAAAAGCAAACCTCATATCCGGAAGGACCGCCGACCAGGGCGCACATCTGGAAGCAAAAACACATAAAGGTTATTTTGATGCCTGTGCTTACTGTGAACTGAACTCCGCAGATCTTGAGAGGCTGGGAGCCTCCGAAGGGGACAGCCTGAAAGTTACCACCGAGTTTGGGGAAGTGGTGGTATTTGCAAAGGCAAACGAAGGAAACCCTGAAGGTCTTGCCTTTATCCCTATGGGACCCTGGGCAAACGCAGTATTGAGCCCTGACACACACGGCTGCGGAATGCCGGGATTCAAAGGTGTTCCTGCTGAAATCGAAGTCACGGACGAAAAGCCCCTGGAAATGAAGGCGCTCATGAGGAAGTACCTGGAAGACTAAATTTCAGATTTTCCTGAAACAATAAACTCAAATTTTCATCAGATCCGGAGAAACAAAAAATTCGGAGGATAAAAGTATGCCAGTAATTAAAGACGCAGTATGTTCCCTCTGCGGGTCCCTCTGCGACGATATCACAGTCACTGTTGAAGATAATAAGATTACAAAAATAGAAAACGCCTGCATTCTCGGGCAAAGCAAGTTTGTCGGCATGTTCAAGCATGACAGGATAGAAACCCCGATGATCAGAAAAGACGGGGAGCTTGTGCCTGTACCCTATGAAGAGGCAATCGAAGCCGCCGCAAAAATCCTGGTAAATTCCAGAAGGACACTTTCCTACGGCTGGTGCTCTACCTCATGTGAAGCGGTCAGCGGAGCAATTCAGCTTGCAGAAGAAACAGGTTCAGTCATAGATTCTACAGCAAACGTCTGCCATGGGCCTACAGCCCTTGCAGCCCAGGAGAAAGGAGCACCTTCAGCCACTCTTGGAGAGATAAAGAACAGGGCAGATGTAATCATTTTTTGGGGGTGCAACCCTGTGCATGCCCATCCCAGGCATATGGTCCGCTACTCGAGCTTCTCAAAAGGTCTTTTTACCGAGAAAGGGCGGAAAGGCAGAAAAATGATAGTTGTCGATGTTAGAAAAACTGACACTGCAAAATTGGCTGACAGCTACATAGAGATTGAACAGGGATCAGATCTGCTCCTGGTTACAGCTCTTCGTTCAATTGTAAACGGACACGAAGACGTTATTCCGGAAACAATTGCAGGCGTTCCTAAAGCAGAAGTTCTTGAGCTTGCGGAAACCTTGAAGAATGCAAAATTTGTCTGTATTTTCTTCGGTATGGGAGTCACCCAATCCCGTTCTAAATATAAGAACGGAGATGCCATGTCCTCTCTCATTTCAGATCTTAACCAGCACACCAAAGCCGTAATGATCGGAATGCGCGGGCACTATAATGTTACCGGTTTCGGACAGGTAGCGACATGGGAGACCGGTTTCCCCATGGCAATTGACTTCTCGAAAGGATATCCCTATTACAACCCAGGAGAAACCGGAGCAAATGACCTGCTTGTGCGTGGGGAGCCAGATGCTGCAATTATAGCTGCAGCTGATCCAGGGGCTCATTTCCCGCAAAAAGCTATCAGGCACCTTGCAAAGATTCCTGTAATCCAGATTGACCCGTATGCCAACCCGACAACCGAAATTGCAGACGTGGTGATCCCATCGGCAATAGTGGGAATCGAAGCGGAAGGTACGGCTTACCGTATGGATGCAATCTCCCTCCGCATGAAGAAATTGATCGAATCCAAGTTTAAGACCGATGAAGAAATCGTAAAAGACCTGACTGCAAAGGTCAGGGAATTGAAGAGAGGTGCATAAGATGTCGGAAATCCTGATTAAAAACGCCAGCGTTTGTGACCCGACGCAGGGCATTAACTGCGAGACCATGGACATCTGCATCAGAGACGGCAAGATCGTGGACAGTGTCTCTGGAAATGCAAAGGTTATCGATGCAGAAGGCAAGCTCACCATGGCAGGAGGCTTTGACGGGCATACCCACAGCGCAGGTAAAATTAACGTGGGCCGCTTCATGAACCCCAATGATGCAAGGAAAACCCTTGTACCAGGACTTTCGGGTCAGGTTGCCCGTACCGAAAAGACAAGAGCCCAGGTAGGGTATAATACTCCCAACACTTACGCAATTGGATACAGGTATGCAAAACTGGGGTACACAACTATCTGTGAGGCTGCAATTCCCCTGCTTGCTGCAAGGCACACCCATGAAGAATTCAAAGAAATCCCTATCCTTGACAAAATGGGGCTGTCTCTCTTCGGAAGTAACTGGCAGGTCATGGAATATATCCGTGACAAGGAACCAGAAAAACTTGCAGCATACATTGCCTGGGGCCTGAGAGCCTCAAGAGGCTATGGAGTAAAGATTGTAAACCCCGGAGGCGGAGAAGCCTGGGGCTGGGGAAGAAACGTAAGCGGACTTTATGACCCCGTGCCTAACTTTGATGTAACTCCTGCGGAAATCCTCATGGGACTCGCAGAGGCTAATGAACGCCTGCAGCTTCCGCACTCCGTGCATGTGCACTGCAACAATCTCGGAAAGCCCGGAAACTATGCAACTACCATAGAGACCATGAAACTTTTTGAGAAAATTAAGCCGAGCAGGGACAGACAGGCTCTCCACGTAACTCACGTGCAGTTCAATGCATATGCAGGGACTTCCTGGAGGGACTTCGAAACCGGAGCTCCAATGGTTGCAGACTACGTGAACGGGGCAAACCACCTGACTTTCGACCTTGGACAGGTTATCTTCGGACCTGCTGTGACCATGACTGCAGACGGGCCTGTTGAGTATGCAAACGCAAGAATGCTGCATGAGAAGTGGAGCAACCAGGACATTGAACTGGAAGATGCTTCCGGAGTCGTGCCCCTGTTCTATTCGCCAAAGAGCTTCGTAAATGCAGTCCAGTGGGCAATCGGGCTTGAACTCGCCCTGCTTGTAAAGGACCCCTGGAAAGTTATGTTTACAACTGACAGCCCTAACGGCGGCTCTTTCGTAAACTATCCTGAAGCCTTTACCTACCTTATGAGTGCTAAGAGAAGAGCAGAAGTAATTTCAGGCTTTTCCAAGATGGCTCTTGACAGGATGGTACTGCCCGGAATTGACAGGGAACTGGACTTCTATGAGCTTGCTGTCATGACAAGGAGCACACAGTCAAAGATGTACAGCAGGCCGGAGAAAGGGAACCTTAAAGTGGGTTCTGATGCTGATATTGCAATATATGACATCCTTCCAGGTCAGATTGACCCCTCGACTGAGTACGTGAAGGTTAAGGAAGCTTTCTCAGGTGCAGCATACACCTTGAAGAGCGGAGAAATCGTTGTAAAAGATGGAGAAATCGAAGAGACCCCGAAAGGAAAGACTTACTGGGTGAACGCGAAGGTTCCTGAAAGCATCGATACTGCAATGCAGAAAGATATAGACCGCAAATTCAGGAAGTACTACACCGTGAGCAAATCCAATTACATGGTTGAGGACTCATACCTCCAGAAGCCTGTTGAGATCGGCACTGAGGGGGTTTTCTAAATGCAGGTCGTAAAACTTTCCCTCAAAAAAGCAAACAAAATCCCTATAGAAGCCGACAATATAAACCCTGATAACTTTGCCGGCAAAACCGCAGAAGAGATAAAAACAATTCCTCTCTGGTACGGAAACGGACAGTGCCCTCTTGGAGACTTCTTTACCGTTGAGGTTGAAGGCAGCGACTCCGTAGAAAACGTAAAAATAGTTTTCGAGGGTGATGTCTCCAGAGTAAAGCGCATAGGCCAGAACATGAGTGCAGGAGAAATCGAGATCAACGGCAACGTGGATATGCACTGTGGCTTTGGAATGAAGGGCGGAAAAATCGTAATCAACGGAGATGCTGACAGCTGGCTAGGCTGCGAGATGACAGGCGGGGAAATTATTCTCAACGGAAATGCTTCTTATTATGTAGGAGCAGGCTACCGCGGAGAGGCCTGCGGCATGAAAGGAGGAAAGATTACAATCAACGGCAATGCCAAGGACTACCTCGGAGAGCACATGTGCGGAGGGGAAATCCTTGTGAAAGGCAATGTTGGACTCCTTCCTGCAATCTCAAACAATGGCGGAAAAATAGTCATTGAAGGCAAAGCAACCATGCCTGCAAATGAGATGAAGAACGGAACGGTTATTATCAAAGGTGAAGTGTTCGACCTGCTTCCCTCCTATAAAGAAGAAGGGACAGAAGAGGTTGAAGGCGTCACATACCGTAAGTTCACAGGTGACGTTAATGCAGGCGGAAAAGGCGTGTTGCTTGTAAAATGAACGACCTGAGTAAGAAATATAAAATGTAACCGAAGCTCCTCGAATAATATTCAGGGAGTATGATTGAATAAAAGTGACGGATAAGAAATAGAAAAACAGATCCTATCAACTCTTTCTTATCCGTTTGCTATCCGTTTGCTCTTTCTTTTTTACCGTTTTGATTTTGTTTATTATCTATGGTCTTAATTTTTATCTTTTTTTCAGTTACAATAGGCCAATTCAAATACAGATCAATTTATAAACAGAGCTTGGTCCTACACATACCCTTGTCTCTCAGGACACAGAAAGCAGAAAAAGGAAAAAAGAAAAGAAAAAGGAAAAATCAGGTAACTGAAAGAAATCAGTATCCTGTTGCTTCTGCCAGCTGCTTTACCAGGGTATCATCAGTGGTACTTCCGGAGACTACAAGCACATAATTTTCGTTGCTCCAGACATATGAGTACCTTGGTACGTCAGCCCCTCCGGTTCTTATATATTCCGTAATTCTTACAGCAGAGTGCCCGTTAAAGGACTCCTCAACAAAGCGAGAACCGGACTGCAGTGGCTTGAAAGAAGCCCTGTATGTGGAGATAAAACTATTTGCATCCTCGGCATCTTCAAACTCGATTGCATCGATGTAGAGATCAGTAGTTTCACTGGCATTTGTATATTTATAGAGCCCTTCGGATCCTCCAAGGATTCCTGAGACATTTTCAGCTTTATAATCACTTTTAATCTCATCTATGGAGAGCGGAAGAGTACCAACATATTCAAAGCCCGCAGGAAGGGTTTCAATTGTGCTTACTCCGGCTGCATCTTCATCAGAAATTGCTTTTGTTTCCGGATTGTCCGAATCTGTCCCGTTAACTGCAGGAGTGTTATCCACGCAGCCTGAAAACGCGATCATCAAAACCGCAAACACAGATATTAAAGCTATACTTTTTTTCATAAAACTTCACCTTGATCTTAATCCTGAAAAACCACGCGGTTTATAGAATAAGGATTTCAGATTTAAAAGAATCGCCAGAACTAAGAAATCAGCAAATAAAAAGTTATCTGCAAAGAAGAAACCAAAAAAGAATTTAAAAGAGAGAAGGGTAGGAAAACCCTTCACTCAGAAAATTTAGTTGTTCCTCCTGACGAGGTAGACAACTGCAAGAAGTCCGACAAGACCAAGGACAACTCCGAAGCCAGGAGTGGTGTTGTCTGTTGGTTCGGTCTCTACGGGTTCAGTTTCTCCCGGGGTTGGGGTTACTCCCTCGGTTGGGGTTACTCCCTCGGTTGGAGTTACTTCTTCGGTACCATTGGTCGTATTATTGGTTGGTACCTCATCATCATCAGGCGGGGTTACCGTTTCGTTTCCGACAGTTACCTCAATGTACGGGTAGTACCTGAGCTGGCTGGCGTCAGCGACCTTGAAGTACATACCTTCGCCGATTGCGACCTTTTTATCCCTGGTGAGACTGATGGTGTCTTCATTTTTAATTTCAAGGTAGTCATCACCGATGGAAACATCGTCGAGGTCACCAAATTCGTCGTCAGAGTCAATGGTCCTTGCGTTTGCGTAGTCAATGAGCCAGAGACCCTCGATCTGGGCAATGCTGTCGACTGCACCCTGGAAGACCTGGTTGACATGGACTCTGAGGACAACGACATCGTCTTCGTCCTGGATGTCATCAAGTTCGACTTCCCAGGTGTTGTTTGAACCGCTAACGACTGAGATGATTTCGTCGTCTATGAATTCTCCGTCCTTGCTGAACTCGAGCCAGACTTTCTCACCGTCAACGTCAACCTGCTTGGCTTCGATAGTGTAGCCCTCGCCGAGATCGAGCTGTTCACCGGTTCTGATGGTGTACTTGTCATCGCTGTCAAGGATCAGCTTTGCGAGCTTGTCAGGGGTGGTTCCTGTGATTGGGATATATTTCTCTGCAAAGAGACCCATAACAGGGTACTTGCCAAAGGGCTCGTAGTCAAAGTCGACTTCCTGGATAGTGCTTCTGTAAATGAGACTGTTCTTATCAATCTTCCTGTCAGTAATCGAAGTGATAGTAAGGTTTTCTGTCTGGACATTATCTTTGAGGTCATAGAAGAAAGCTGCGAAAGAGGTTGCGTTCCAGCTGGCTGGGCCTGTAGCGACCTTTCCCCTTACTTCATAGGTGCCTGGTTCTGTATACTCCTTCATGACATAGAACCTGAGAGCACTGCTGTCAGCTGTCTTGAAGAACAGACCCTGACCTATTTCGATTTCTTTATCCCTGGAGAGGGTGATGGTGTCTTCATTTTTGATTTCAAGGTAGTCATCACCGATGGAAACATCGTCGAGCTTACCGAACTCGTCGTCTGAGTCGATGGTCATTGCGTTTGCGTAGTCAATGAGCCAGAGACCCTCGATCTGGGCAATGCTGTCGACTGCACCCTGGAAGACCTGGTTGACATGGACTCTGAGGACAACGACATCGTCTTCGTCCTGGATGTCATCAAGTTCGACTTCCCAGGTGTTGGATGAAGTGTTGGAGGTGCTGACTGAGATGATTTCGTCATCTATGAATTCTCCGTCCTTGCTGAACTCGAGCCAGACTTTCTCACCGTCAACGTCAACCTGCTTGGCTTCGATAGTGTAGCCCTCGCCGAGATCGAGCTGTTCACCGGTTCTGATGGTGTACTTGTCATCGCTGTCAAGGATCAGCTTTGCGAGCTTGTCAGCACTGGTAGGTTTGAGAGGAATATATTTCTCTGCAAAGAAACCGATCATGCTGTAATTGCCCCATGGCTCATACTCGAAGTCAATTTCATTGATTTCTGTACGGTATGTAAGAGCTTTTTCTCCAATAACGTTATTGTTGGCGCCCGTTCCACCAGATGCAATGGTAAGGGTTTCGGTTGTTACGTTATCGTCAAGGTCATAGTAGAATGCTGCAAAATTAGTTGCATCCATTGAAATTAAACCACCCTCAGCATCAACAATTCCTGAGATGGTAGTACCATTGTACACTGGACCACGGATCTCAACGACATTTGCTGCACTTGCGGCGGAAGCAAATACAGTAAGAATCATGAGGGCAGCCAGTGATAATGCTGCAAATCTCTTCATTTTATTGTTTCCTCCATGTTTGTTAAGATATATCGTATGTAAGAAGAAGTGTCGGGATCGAACACTTAAAGGGTTTCACCATTCTTCACCAAATCAGACTTGTCCATTTCGTCTATTGCCGAAGAGGATTTCATTCCCTCCTTATCCCTCTAAATTGGATTACAAGTGTTCTATAAAATAATTGCATTATTAAATCTTTTGTGGTCTATTTCCTGGGAATTAAAGAAGAAAAGCGCAAAACAACGATACAAATGACGGTAAATGTCGAAAGAACTCGGCCAGAATATTCGTCAAAGGTTAACATAGGAGATTAAGTAGAAACACTTATAAAACACTATGGAAAAAAGATAATACGTTTAATGTGTATAGCTGAATAATTTGAAACAATACTGATTTTAAAAAACCATTCTGTAAAAACGCTCTGATTCGGTGTTACCAATTTTGAAATATTCTTTCAATCACCAAAATATTCTACATTTCGTATGTAAAAGATTCTTTTTAATTATAACCCAGAGTAGAACCTGAATTCTTCGACAACCAGCCCGTATTTTTATTAGATATAAAAGGCATATTAAAGAAAAAAATGGCCTTGGAATCTCTATGCTGGCTTTCTTTTACCATGCCCTGTTACTGAACACACCACCCAGCGGGAAAAGTATCAACCTAAAGTATCAACCTATAAATTGATCTGATAAAAGGCCGGCAAATAACGTGGGCAAGCTGTAGATAAACATCTGAAACAATTCACGTACTTTCCGCACGTACTTCCATTAATTTTATAATAATAAAAGTCGAAGATTGTCCATTTTGCACGATGTACAGTATAATATATAGCCTATTAGAAATTGACGATATAATAAGAGAAATATAAAATAAGAAAAATATATAAAAGAGCAGGATGAAAAGTACCTGAAGAAAAGACGCCATGAAGATATGGCGCTCTGGAATTCATATACAGAAGCCTGTATAAAACTATATTTATACCTGAACAATGCAACATAGGATAAAAAACAACACGGGGTATCAGTTTTGGAATGCCAAGATATTATTGAAAATGTCCTCTGCAGGATAAAAGCCATGAAAGGCGTGGAAGATACATACATTTTAAGTGAAGAAGATAAGGAAAAAATATTTGAGCTCGAGAAAAAAGCCGAAGGGGCAGTTTTGATGGGCATGGGAGTAGGAGATAACAGGGGAATCAAGGAAGTTCTCAAACGCCAGTTAATCATAGCCTTTACAACCAATATGGATTATGTATGGCCTGAAGGACCCAACGTGATTCTCATGCAATACGGGGAAAAAGTGGGTGAGGATATTTATGACCCTGAAAAACTCGAAGAGTGTAAAATGTGCAAGGACATGATGGTGATGGGAAATTTCGTAATTTATAGAAGCGCAGTACCAAAGCCAAAGGATGCAAAAAAGGAGCCTATTACCGTTGTTCTTCCTCCTCAAAAATGTAAAGATTTAGAAGAAATGGGCGGGCTAGCCAATGTCGTACTGGCTTCTCCTTCCACTCCTACCGATGAGTATATCAGGTCTGTGATGGGTCTTAAACCCGCAGTGGGTCAGGGAACTTTTATCATAGGATTTGATATCTGCTGATCAAAATCAGGTAAACGGATTTCAGGTAAACGGAATTTGGACTCACCTGAGTACCCGGAAAATCTTAACACTAAAACAGTTGTGATACAGGTCGACAGGTTCAATTGATCGGTTGACTATGTTCCAATCGATCAATTGACTATATTATACTGTAATTGGTACAGGCACCTGATACAAGTGTTAAAGACTAAACTAGCGGTCACCAATGTAAAAAAGACAGAAATTATTTTTAAGATTCAGTAGCAGGTTTACCAAAACTGGTTAATAGGAAAGATCAAAAGAAGGAATTCGAAGTGTGCGAATCTGGGAGTCATGTAACTTAATCATCAGTCTAAAAGACGAATTTCCAATTACAACTGCTGCCGAAAGAAAGAGCCGGGAACATGACCAGAAAAGACGGAATTTAAAATGAAAGAAGCTGAGTATAACAGGGCCTGCAGGAGTATCCTTGAAAAGGTACTTGCCGGCGAAACAAAAGACGAAGACCAGTTGAACAGAGTAAAAAAAGATGTGAGTAAGCAAAATCATCTTTCCAGCCTGCCAAGAAACGGAGATATAATTATGCAGGGTACACCTGAGGAGCAGGCTGTAATAAAAGAATTCCTCAGGCGAAAACCCGTAAGGACAATTTCAGGAGTCGCAGTAATTGCTGTAATGACTTCTCCTGCCCCATGCCCTCACGGAGTCTGCCTTCCCTGTCCCGGCGGCCCCAATTCGGCATTTAAATCCCCTCAGAGCTACATGGGAAGAGAACCCGCAGCAATGAGAGCTATTCAACATGAGTTTGACCCTTACTCCCAGGTCCAGTCCAGGCTTTCCCAGTTAAAGGAAATAGGCCATGATGTGGAGAAAGTGGAACTGATAATTATGGGAGGCACTTTTTCCGCACGCAGCCTTGACTATCAGGAATGGTTCAGCAAACGCTGTCTGGAAGCAATGAACGATTTCACAGGCACGGAATGGAGGAACAGAGCCTGGAAGATCGGAAAAATCTCTCCGTATATTCCTCTTGAAGAGGTTCAGAAAGCCAACGAAACAGCTGATATCCGCAACGTGGGAATAACCTTCGAGACACGGCCAGATTGGGCAAAAGAGGAGCATGTAGACGAATTCCTCAGGCTGGGCGGGACAAAGGTCGAGCTTGGAGTCCAGAGTGTTTATGATTTTGTTTTAGCCAGGATGCAGAGAGGACACGGAGTTGCGGAAATTGTCAGAGCTAATCGGGTTTTAAGGGACAGTGCATTTAAAGTAGGTTTCCACATGATGCCTCACCTTCCCGGAGCAGATTCCGAACTCGACCTGAGAGGATTTAAAAAACTCTTTGAAGACCCTCGTTTCAGGCCGGATTACCTCAAAATTTATCCTACTCTTGTGACTGAAGGTACACCTCTGTACAGAATGTGGGAAGCCGGAGAATATCACGCACTTTCAGACGAAGAGGCTGCAGAGCTTGTTGCGGACATAAAGGCTGTCCTGCCCAAATGGGTAAGACTCCAGCGCATCCAGAGAGATATTCCTGCCCATCAAATTTATGCAGGCGTCAGAAAAAGTAATCTCAGGCAGCTTGCAGAGGAAAAACTCAGGGAAAAAGGAGGAAAGTGCCGCTGCATACGCTGCAGAGAGGTTGGACATAACAGCCTGAAAGGGAGAAGGATAAGCGAAAAAGATATCGAGCTAACTACGGAAACTTACGAGGCCTGTGACGGTAAAGAGCACTTTATCGCATTTGAAGACCTTTCGGCAGATGTCCTTATAGGTTTTACACGTTTGCGTTTCCCGGCTGCTCCTCACCGCCAGGAACTGCAGAACTCTGCCCTTATAAGAGAACTGCATGTTTACGGCTCGATGGTGCCTGTAGGAAAAGGAGCAAAGCAGAAGGAATGGCAGCACCGCGGGTATGGAAAGGAACTCATTGAGCGCGCTGAAGAAATTGCATCAGAGTCCGGCTACGAAAAACTTGCAATAATCAGCGGAATAGGTGCCAGGGAATACTACCGAAAACTCGGGTACAGTCTTGACGGAGTATACATGTCAAAACCTATGAGGGACTAATGACTAACTAAAAACGACTATTTCCTATTAAAATCTTAAATTAAGTTTTCTAGCCTAATACTTATGAACCATTTTGGGCTCGGAATTCCATTCAGAATTAGCCGCACTCTTAAAAAATCGCTTAAAACTGTTCTTGAGAGACTTTGATATCTATTTTTATCTAATACATTGTAATGATACTGGCAGGAATATCATCTCAAAAACCTGCAGTTTGTCCTCAGTTTTACATTAAAGAGTCGTTCTCATTGACTATTTTCTAACTTCATTTCTCCATTATTTCCGGGCTTATTTTAAAACTAAATTTCTACGAGTTTATAAGAATTTAATTGATTAAAAGCATATTTTTTGAGAATTGTTTTTTGTTTTGGATTTTGAAGGTTAAAAAGATGTGAACACAAAAATATGAAAACTAAATTTTCAAAGATATGTAAAGAGATTAGAACGATAAAAAAGAGTGACATAAAAATACTGCATATTGGTTTTGTTGTTAGGTCCAAAAAGCCAGTTTTAGGTATAAACACTTTAGAGAAAGAAAAAGCTAGATCGTAATAAACAGGACAATAGAGAATTGTCAGTAGAGTTATATTATAACTTCATTTTTATACTAATAAATTTTATTTTAGGAATATAATATCTTCCAGATATAAACAATGTAAAAATATAAATAGTACTGTGTAAATAAAGTAAGTCAACAGAATAATGGCGTTGAATTATAAGTTAAAAGTTTTACATCAATACGTTAAATCAGGCAGAAACAGAAAAGTCTTCACTGCCTAGAATCCAACTTGGATATTAATTTGGGGATTTTAAGGGGAAATTATGTAAAATTTGAAATTATATTGGATATACGTGACTTTAGATTCTTAATATTCAACTAAATAAATAAAAAGTAATTATAATAATAATTCTTTAACGAAAATCCCTATCCAGGGAGTTTAAATTAACGTGTTTCATAAAAAGATTTACAGAAAAATGTTAAATAGAATGGTATATTATCGTATACTCTCCTTCAGTAACAGTACAAACCGATTAATCCAATATGAAAAATAGAAAAATTATAAAATTGATTTTAGAAAAATATTCTTTGAAGATCAAAAAGCAGATTGTTGGTCATTTAAAGACTAAGTATCAATATAAATCGTGAGTTTTGATTAATAAAGCTAAAGTCAATGAAACAGTCACTAACAAATTTAGCTTTACGAACAAATTAAGATTAAAATAAAAGCCTAAAAACATTCATAAAAAAATAAATATCATGAGTCATTAACATAAGAAAAAACGTAATATATTAGACTCAAAACTTGCTTAGGCTCACAGTTTTAAAGGCAAAAAACTTTAATTAAACCCTAAAAATCTAAAAAACCCTAAGAAACCCTAAATTAAACCCTAAAACAAACTCTAAAAAACCTGGAAAGAACGGTGATAAAAATGAAAATTAGAGTTGTAAGCTCAAAAGAAGAAATTGACACTTTAAAACTCAATGAGGAAATTGTCCATCTCGCATTCAGACCATCTAACAAGGACATTTTCAAGCTCATTCTGAAGTGTCCAGAGGTGAAAGCGATCCACATCCCGAGCTCATACAAGAGAACGATTTCCAGTTCTGCACAGATGTATCTTTCTATGCAGAACATTGCTCTGCTTGAAGGTGATGTGTGGGGACACAGAAAAGACATTAACGAATATTCCGAAGTATCCGAGCATGTGTTTGATCGCATAAAGGAACTGAAAGATGAAGGGCTTTCCGATGAAGACACCATCGAAAGACTTGTAAGGGAAACAAGACTCAGCCCTGACTTTGTGACCTTTATCATATCAAACTAAAGTGGATTTTTAAATTTAAAACGGATTCTCGAATTAGCCGGTCAAAGTCATGATCGGCATTCATTTTTTCTGCAGAATCTCTGCTTAAACTTTTTTATATCTCAAGTGTATGTACTGAAATAAACTTCGTAAGTATTAATCTATTCAGAAATATTTATTAGAAAAGATGTTCTAGAAACTGATGAATTTAAGAATGCCAGTTATCAGTAGGTTTATAGAGGAAAATATCTTCAGAAGCCTCATACAGGAGCTTTTATTCTCTCTGCCTCAGACTGCTTATCCGAATGTTATTTAGGCTTATCTGCCTTAATTTATCATATATCAATCAGTTGTATCCTTTACCTGCGCTCTTACTCTTCCCATAGGCTTACTCTTAGACCGTATTCCGTACCACCTGATATTAACACTTATGATCCAAAAAACATAAATGAGTCAAGAGAATAAACCTGCTTATAGTTCTTATAATTTAACTAAAAAATAGAGTAAATAGAGAAAAATAGGAGAATGGATCTAGTGACCGAATTCGAACGTGTGCTTGTAAACTCTTTTAACTCATATATTGAAGAAAAAGGCATAAGAGCCATCTCCTACCGGCTTAAGCAACACAGGTTTACCGCTCAGTTCCTTGACGTGCTTGTAGATTCTCTTGACCCTGACCTTTATCTCGGGATAGAATGCAAAAGTATCTCCGTGGATAAAGGAGCAACTGCGCTTTATTTTTCCCAACATTTTACTGTAGATAAAAAGGGTGTCCACCAGATAGATAGGATTTCAGATTACCTTAATAAATCTGGAAGAAGAGGATTCCTGGCAGTGGAACTTCGCCTCGGGATGGGACACGGTAGGGAAGCATATATGGTTCCCTGGGAAGAACTGGAGAAGAATTATCATACAGAAAGTCTCAAGCTCACAGTACAGGAGATCCGAAATTTTCCGGAAATAAAAAGGGACGGAAAAGATTACATAATAAACCCGAAAGAATGGGGAAGTAAAAACCACTGGGAAAAAGACAGTTAAACTGAAGCTTGCAGAGAATCTCGGAGAAACTAATGACTGAAATAATAAAAACATTCAGAAAAGAAGCAGGCAGATGTGCCGAAGAGATCAAGAAACACAGATCTGTACAAGTAGTATCTCATATTGATGCAGACGGACTGACTTCTGCAGGGATTATCTGCACAGCTCTTGAAAGGGGAAATTTTGAATATACAACCCGCTTTGTAAAGCAACTCGACGAAAAAGCCCTTGACACCATTGCAGATGAGAACCATGAACTTGTGGTCTTTACGGATCTCGGAAGCGGAATGTGCGAACATATAAAATCCCGCGGGATTAATGCCGTAATCTCGGATCATCACCAGCCTCAGGGAACTCTGGAGTTCCATCTCAATCCTCATCTTTTTGGGGCAAACGGTTCTTACGAACTTAGCGGTTCGGGAAGCACTTATCTTCTTGCTTCTGCCCTTGGAAAAAACCGAGACCTCTCCTCGCTTGCCATAGTAGGCGCTATCGGAGACATGCAGCACCTTAAAATGGGACAGCTTGTAGGGATTAACAGGGAAATTCTGGAGGAAGGTGTAAAGGGAGGGAACCTCGAGTTCAAAAAAGATCTGACCCTGTTTGGAAAGCAGACACGTCCTATTTATAAACTTCTTCAATATTCATCCGACCCTTACCTTCCAGGACTTACCGGAGACGAAGAAGCTTGCATAAATTTTCTTCACTCCCTGAATATTCGCTTCAGCCAGGATGAACGCTGGAGGCGCTGGATAGATCTTGAAATGTCGGATAAGCAGAAAATTATCTCAGGACTTTTCCAGTACTGCCTTAAATCGGGGATACCCTCATACAGAATTGAGCGCCTGATAGGTGAGGTGTATGTTCTTCTCAATGAAAGAGAAGGAACGGAAATGAGAGACGCCTCGGAGTTCTCCACTCTTCTCAATGCTACTGCCAGGTATGATCATGCCGATATAGGGCTTTCAGTCTGCATGGGGGACAGGGAAAATGCCTACGAAGACGCCAGAAAGCTGCTTGCCGAACACAGGCAGAACCTTGTTAACGGGCTTATGTATGTAAAAGAGAATGGGGTTATTCAGCTCGAAAACATCCAGTACTTTGATGCAGGTTCACAGATAAAGGAGACCATTGTGGGAATAATTGCAGGCATGAGTTCCACGATAGTTGAAAACCGAAACCTTCCGATTATTGCCTTTGCAAAAACAGATGGCGGGGTTAAGGTCTCAGCAAGAGGGACACAGGACCTCATCCGCAGAGGGGTAAACCTATCTGAAGCAATGTCAACTGTTTCTGCAGAAGTCGGAGGCGCAGGCGGCGGACATGATATTGCTGCTGGGGCAACTATCCCTGAAAATGCAAAAGAAGAGTTTGCTCGAAAACTTGATTTTTTCATAGGGGAACAGCTTCGACGAAAAGCGAATTCAGGATAAGGGGATGCTCCGAAAAATCGAATTCCGCAAATCGAATTCCACAAAAAGCAATTCGATCATGGTATAGCTTTGTAACAAAGCTGGAATATAAATTATCGTGGTTCTATCATAGTTATTTGACGTCTGCTGAACGCAGGGAAGAGCCTGGAGACTTGCTCTCTAAAGAGAAGGATGAACTAGGAAGCCCGTCACTTCAGTGGCGAGTAGTTCACGGGCTTCACCAGATCTTTCTATATTAAGGTTTTAGGCCAAATTTCTCAGACAAGATCTTCAATCCGGCTCATTTCCTTAAAGGAAATTAACCTCGACATTGCACTTGTGTCTATGGGGATTCCATACTCCTGCACAACAGCCATCGGATTTGTTCCTCCAATGACAACTATTCCGAGATGGTCTCTCTCAATAGGGACGTCCAGAACCCTTGTATTCGGTTCTCCCACTTCCAGAATTCCGCTGAAGCCTGCGTCCAGAAGATCGGAAAGGTTGCTCTCAATCTCGTCTCTTGCAACCATGGGAGCTTCCCTCAGATTTGCAAGAACCTTACCGGAACCTGTTCTGAGCATTTCAGATACTGAAGTAATCCCCTGAGACATCAGGATTTCAAGGGGATCTACAGTTGTACTCACATATGTAAGCACGTCAGTGAAGCGTACAGGAATTCCATTCCGTATCTGGACAACCCCACCAAGCTTCGGATTTACGGGAATTCCTGCTTTTAGCAGTACACCGTCAATAGTTATGCTGCATACGGTCCCGATTCCTACCTTTCCCTTCTCAATGGTCATGTTTCCTATTGATTCCCCTTCGGAAATTACTTTCACATATGGGGTCACGGAAAGTCCGCTTGAGATGACCATCTTGAAGATGCCGAGTACATCGTCCAGATCTTTTTTATCTATAAGCGAGAGATTAAGAATGACGTCTCCATCCATTTTCTTTGGATTAAATGTGGTTCTGTACATGAGATCTCGGATTCTGGATGATGTAAATTGAACACGGTATCCATTTTTTTGCATTTCAACCCTCCAGTAATTGAAAGTATTTGTACCTATTATAAGTTGTGTATTATTGTGAAGAAAAATATCCTTTCGGCCGATAGTAACCCTCTGCCTGTAAGCCTTTGCCTTCAAAAATCATAAAAGAAAAAGGTAAAATTAAAGTTTCTTAGAGGAGTCTTCGGGAAGAGATATTAGAATATGAAGTGTTAGAATATGAAGTCCTTATCCGTTATAAAAGTTCGGAGCCTTTTTAGAGCACTCCTGATAAGAAACTCATAAAGTCCTGCGGAGCAGTCAGGAATCTTAGCCTGTCCGCACTGTGTATGAGTTCATACATATTTTCTCTGGAGTCAAGCCCGAATTCATCAGAGCTTAGAGGTGTAACGTAGCGAATGGACGGAATTTCTCTGTAAAGAGGATTTTTGGCAAAACCGTCTTTAAGAAGGAAATAGGCAGCTCCGGAAAGCCTTTTTACAGGCTCATAGACAGAAGAAAAATCCCTGCAAACCCAGTTTGCCATCTCAAGAGTCTTTTCCGAGGCATTTATTGTTACATGTCCATATCCGGGCGGGACAAGTACCACATCTCCTTTTTCAGCTTTGATAACTGCAACATCCAGAACAATGTCCTCTTCTCCAGGCTCTACCTTTTGCAGCAGGTAGGTGGCAGAACCTTCAAGCACCTGGTAAACTTCAGGATAGGATACATCTGTTCCCGGAACCTGCGGGTGGTAGTGGCCCACGGTTTTAGTGTATTCAGACCCTAGCATTCCGGGAGGGATTCTTGTGATGTCATATCTGAGGTAGTGGGATTTAATGATCTCAAGATCAGAGTCACTTTTGGCAAGGTCCCTGAACATGTAATACATATCTCTATTTATCTCATCTGTCTTTTCAAACCATTCTCTATCAAACACCACATCTTCCATATCATGGAGTTTTCTTACATCTGCCACAGTGACTTTGTCCCCGAACTTCAGTGTTACTTCCATTGAATTCCCCTTTCTTTTAAGTATGCGGATAATCATCGATATCATACAGAGCCTGTTCAACTACACACATGATTCTGCCATAAAAGCTAACAGAAACCAGTAAGCCAAAATCCAGAACAGCAATATAGATTCAGTTATTAACCGACACAATATATACCTGTTACTGACATTTCTACTTTTTGGCGAAACCCTTAAAGGAAAACCACACGTTTTACGTCTTCAGAGCCTTTTCAACCATTTTAGAATAAGTAAGTTCAATAATGGATTTCAGGTTTACTATATCCTCTCTGTTGTATTTAACAAGCAGGGCAAGAGCTTCCTCATCTCCTTTTTCATACTTCTTCCAGAGCCGAACCGCATCAAATCCATTCATGCCATCCGTATCCTCGCTTCTGCAAATTCCGAGCAATTTTTCGATGTTTTTGAGGCCTCCTCCATATCCTATACGTCTTAAAGGATACATCAGATCTATATGGAGCTGCTTGAACTCTATTTCGGGAAATTCGGATTTTATGAAAGGGACATCAAAACGAGCTCCGTTAAAGGAAACAAGGAGCCTGTATTTTGAAAACTCCTCTATGATATCTTCAAGATTGATTCCCCTTACATACGTTTTGGTCTCATTCCCATTATAGATTCCAACAACAGTTATCTTATCCCTGCACGGGGAAAGTCCTGTGGTTTCGATATCAAAGAAAGCGACAGAGTCAGAAAATAGAGAATAGGCCCTCCAGTGTTCTGCAGAAGGGAGGCGTTGTGAAAAAAAGAAGCAATCTTTTGCGGCCAGATGTCTGGAAGATATCTTTATTCCTTCACATATTCTGGCTCTCTTGCTCGAAGGAATTGAAATCCTGCCTTCCATTTCAAGGAATTCGTCCCAGGTACGTATACCTGAGGCCCAGATTTTCTGTTCAAGCGCTTTTCCTACGCCCGGAATGTGAATATAAGTGTTCTTCAGCATTTTTCCCCTGAACCATTGGACGTGATCTTTAATAAAAATACTGCATAAGGGCTGAAAGTGATATAGAACACATATAGTTATTTCAAGTGGCTATAAATCCAGAGTTAAAATACGGGAACAGAGAAATAGTTAGCTAAAAAGCTGTAAATCCAGGTCAATTATTTTTACATATTTTTAAGAGCCAGATCTGTCTTATAAAATCACTCATAGTTCATGCCAACAAGATTAATATATTTAACTATTAATAATATGAGGTACTCTTTATCTCTGTGGGGGCAGAATATAAAAAGGGCTTATAGAATTTAACTTAATAAGATGGGGTAAAAAACAAGTTAAGAGTTCTAGAATGCCAAAAAAATAAATATTAAGATATAGTTACCACCAGACCTATTAGAAAAGAATCGATTTTTAGAGGCAGGATTTAAGGAATTCCTGCAGATAAATTTTGATACAGGTGTGCAAGTAATGGCTAAAATTTCCGTAATTGGTGCAGGAAATGTAGGTGCGACCACAGTCCAGCGGCTGGCCGAACTGGAAATTGGCGAAGTTGTCATGACAGATATCGTGGAAGGCCTACCACAGGGAAAAGCTCTCGACCTTATGCAGGCAGGAGCAATTAATGGTTATGATACCAGGGTAACAGGTACTAACGACTATGCGGATATTGCAGGCTCGGACCTGATAATTATTACAGCAGGGATTGCCAGAAAGCCCGGAATGACCAGGGAAGATCTTATCAAAACCAATTCAAAAATAATAGGAGATGTAGCAAGAAATATTGCGAAATATGCTCCGAACTCTATTGTTATGAATGTCACAAATCCGCTTGACATTATAACATATGTAGCTATGAAGGCAACTGGCTTTGAGCCAAAAAGGGTCTTCGGAATGAGTGGAGTTCTTGATGCCGGTCGTTTTGCAAGCTTCATAGCAGAGGAACTGAAGTGTTCGAAAAAGGATGTTGAGGCAATGGTCATAGGAGGTCATGGAGATCTTATGGTACCGCTTCCCCAGTATACCACAGTCTCGGGAATTCCACTTCCGGAACTGCTTCCGGACAGGACAATTGACAGGCTTGTTGAAAGAACGGTAAACGGAGGAGCCGAAATAGTGGAACTTCTCAAGCAGGGAAGTGCTTTTTATGCACCTTCCTCAGCTATTGTGCGCATGGCAGAAGCCGTGATAAAGGATTCGAAGCGGATAATTCCTGCATCTGCATATCTTGAAGGGCAGTACGGGCAGGAAGGGATTTACTTCGGAGTACCGGTAAAACTGGGAGCAGCTGGAATAGAAGAAATTATTGAACTTAAACTTGAAAAAAGCCAGTTCGAGATACTCAGAAAGTCCTCAGAAACCATCCGGAGAGGAATTTCACAGCTGGGTTTATAAAAAAAGAGCCTGAAGAAACGCAGACAAATCAGAGATTAAAGGCAAGTACTAATAAAAAACAGGCTTCTGTTAACTGGCTGATCTCAAAACTCAACGGAAAAAATTCTTTTTTTCTGGCTGATTAGAGTAAATCTGGAAAATATGTTTTTTGTCGACAGGAGAGCTCGGTAAAACTGTAAGATATATAAGTATGTTTTTCATATAAGGTAGAGGAAGAAATTTAAATAAATTTAGGATGCATAGATAACTTAAAGTAATTAGCATAGCAGGGATATAATGCGCGCAGAACTCACATCACTCTTTGGCCTAAACATATACACAAATAATGGTGTTTATGTAGGGAAGTTGCAGGACCTTGTAATTGATGTAGAGGAACAGAAAGTAACAGGGCTTGCTGTTTCTGATATAAACAGGGAGCTTTTTGACCTTAGCAGCAGAGGTATCATCATTCCCTACCGGTGGGTTATAACCGCAGCAGATATTATTATAATTAGAGACGTAATCCAGAGATACAAAAAGAGAAAAGAAGACTGAACGGTCTTTTGAAAAAGTATATGAAAAACCGAGAAATCTATGCTGAAATGCGCTGTATCCCGCCAGTGGTCTTGCGCGCTGACGGCAGGAATTTCAAAAATACACTTTCAGGCCTGGGTTTTGAAAAACCATACGATGAAACCTTCGCCAGAGCTATGGCGGATACCGCTGAACTCTTCATGAGAAAAAGCGGTTTAAGCCCTCTTTTTGCCTATACTTTTTCAGATGAGATCAGTTTTCTGTTCACAGACCTTCCTTTTGACGGCAGGGTGGAAAAAATCGATTCTGTCGTGGCAAGCTTTCTTGGAAGCGCTCTTACAATAAGATTGCGGCTTGAAACCCCCATAGCCTTTGACTCCAGACTGGTGGCTCTTCAGAAAGAGGAAGTCCCTGAATATTTTCACTGGAGGCAACTGGAAGCCTGGCGCAACTTTGTCGTATCATGGGGGTATTATGCCCTCAGAAACGCAGGTGTTGAGAAGGATGAAGCTGCAAAGCGTCTGAAAGGAAAAAAAGAATGGGAAATCCATGAGATGCTTTTTGAGAAAGGAATAAATCTTGCGGCACTTCCTGCCTGGCAAAGAAGAGGAATTATAATCTCTAAAAAAGAACATGAAATCTCAGGTTTTAATCCGATATCTGGCAAAGAAGTAGAGTCTCTGCGAAGAAAAATAACTCAGAACTGGGAAATTCCAAAATTCAAATCCGAAGAAGGAATAGCGTTTTTAGAGAAACTTATTAATAGAAACTGAGTTTTTCAGAGTAAGAAATAAAAGGAATGTAGATGCAATGGACAGACTTGAGCTTATAAAAAGAAATGTTCAGGAAATTGTAACCGAAGAAGAACTGGAAGGACTCCTTAATAAAAAAGAAGCTCCCCGTGCTTATGTAGGATACGAGCCAAGCGGAAAAATCCACATGGGGCATGTCCTTACCGTAAACAAGTTAATTGATTTGCAAAAAGCAGGGTTCAAGATTACTGTCCTGCTTGCAGATGTACACGCTTATCTTAACAAAAAAGGAACTCTGGAAGAAGTCAGGAAGATTGCAGACTACAACAGACGTTGCTTTATTGCTCTCGGGCTTGATGAAGAACTAACCGATTTCATTTACGGTTCAGATTTCCAGCTGGGAGCCGAATATATGTTAAACGTACTCAAACTCTCAAGAGCAGTAACTCTTAACAGGGCAAAGAGGAGTATGGACGAAGTCGGGCGCGCAATGGATGACCCTACGGTTTCTCAGATGGTTTACCCCCTGATGCAGTCTATTGACATTGCCATGCTTGAAGTGGATGTGGCAGTTGGAGGGATTGACCAGAGAAAGATCCATATGCTTGCCCGCGAAAACTTAAAGAGCCTCGGATTTGAAACTCCAATCTGTATTCACACTCCTATCCTCCTCGGGCTTGACGGAACCAAGATGGCTTCTTCAAAGGACAATTATATTTCAGTAGATGATACGGAAGAGGAGATCTACAGGAAGTTCAAGAAAGCTTTCTGCAAGATGGGGGATGTGGAAGAAAACCCGATTCTCGCTCTTTTCCGTTATCACATCTTCCCAAGATACGAGACCATCATTATTGAAAGACCTGAGAAATTCGGTGGAAACCTTACCTACAACAGTTATGCTGAGATGGAAAGCGACTTTATAGAAGAAAAGGTCCACCCAATGGATCTCAAAAACTCAGCTGCAAAATATATAAATGAAATTCTGGACCCTGTTCGGAAAGTTCTTCTTTAAATTCAGGAAGGGTAAAGCCCTTCCAAAAATCATAGGAATTCTGGGGTAAAGGCATATTCTTGAGGGGAGAGGGGAGCACTATTAAATAATGCATTAAGATCCTGGATAAAATGTTATATAGCTATACTGCATAGAATATTTGGAGAGTTAGTTCAGAATTCCAGGGTGCTTTTTATGAAATATATTTACCAGGACTCTACGGAACTGCCTGTACAGAGGGATTTCATTGAGGATCTGAAGGCATTCATAGATATAACTGCTCGAGTAATTCCTCTGGAGAATTCTATCATAGAACTAAAGTGTAAACACAAAGAAGAGCTCCATAAATTGAACAATAGAATTATGGGAATGAACCTTTTTGAGGAAAAACTCAGCATACTGACCAAGAAATTAGCAGATGATATAGGTACTGAGGATTTAACATCCTGTATTGACGCAATTCTGGTCACGTGCAGCGAAAATCTCGGGCGAAAGCGTGAGATTCTCGAAATCGAGTCCGGAAAAATTAAAAGCGGAGCCGCTCAGGAGTACCAGAAAATTGAGATCAAGGTCCTTGAGGTTCTCACCCCTTTTTTAATCTCGGGAATATACGGAGCAGAAAAGAGATTTGAGCTTTCCAGCAATACAAACGGAATTTCAGGAGTAATGGAAGGTTCGATTTCAGGTATGCAGTATTACTACAGACTCTGGTTTACAGAAGAGCTTCTGACAGTAGAGAAACTCATTGGTAGCCTGAGCCTGCCGGGCTGGACAAAAACAGGAATTTTGCGTAAAGAAGAGAAAATAAAAATGCAGGATCTCTCCGAATTTCTCGTAAGCTCCCTTGAATATGACAGCGAGAAAAATATCCGTCTTATTCTTGAAAATAAAAAAGCGAATAGGAAGTTCAGAATAGAAGGCGGAGGGCTCAATTACTTTGTATACGAAGACGACAGAGAAATTACTGCGGACAAAGAACTTGGAGCTTTCATCGACATGACGGCTCTCGTTAAAATTCCGGAGAAAGTTCAGAACTACCTCAGGGCAAATATCCGGACTTATACCCTGTCAAAAGTTCTGCTTGACGAAGAGGATGCGGTTTCCACAAACCAGATTTTCGACTGCCTGAAAGTGATTGCTGAGCAGTACGGCGTGATCGTTCATGAGTGTCTGGCAAAAGGGCATAATAAAGAGGAAATTACCATCAAAATAGAAGAGGCCGACGGAACAAGAACCGAAAAGTATATCTCAAAGTCTGAAATGTACACCCGACTTTCTGATGTCGGCAGCGAAGGTGTTGAAATTGCCGAAATACTCGGCGTAGACAGCAGAGCTCAGATTAAAGACAGCAAATACCTGATTGTCTAATTTATTTAAATTACTTTTCAGGTTATCTTTTTTTCAGGTTACCTTTTAGATTTTTACTTCTTATATCAACGCGATATGTTTCTTTACTAAATTTTTATATTCATCGTTTTTGAGCCTTTTTTCTTTTTCTCTATTGTCCGTAAGGCTACGTAAGGTCATCTGTTCTGCAGAACAACTTTTTACTTGATATGTAAGATAGTGAGGAAAACTCACCAATAAGGAGAAAACATTTGTAGAGTTCGCTTTCCGATAAGTAAAGTTTGGGGGAAAGGAATTGAGAGTGTAGAGCCTTAAATACAGGGCAGGAGAAGTAATATATCATACAAAGTAACCCTCGTGCAAGTATAAACCTTTTGCAGATGGAGTTTACTGAAATTATCCGAGAAGAAATTAAAAACGTAATTTCGATGATTTACAGCTACCTGTTAATAAACTACTGATGTACCAGACATTTCCTTTATAGACATGTGGGGCGGAGGCTGCTTAAAATGAAAGGAAATTTTTTCCACTCTTTGGTTTACGTGTTGATAATAACGTTTATAATTTCTGGAACTGCTCCTGTTATGGTTGCTGCAGATGAGGGTATACCTTCCGAAGGTGACGGAAATTCAACTACATTACTGCCTGACCTGATAATTAATGATCTTTCCTGGAGTCCGGCTAATCCAGAAACCGGAGAACAGGTAACTATCACAGCAACGGTAAAAAACCAGGGAGATGCAGCTTCAGGATCAACAAATATAGTTTTTTACAGTAACGGAAACAATATAGGGCAAAGCTCAGTCCCTGAATTAGAAGCCGGAAACAGTGAAAAAGTAGATATCTCATGGAGCTCGGAAACTGAAGATACGGTGGAGATAAGTGCAAAGGTAGACGAAGCAAACTCAGTGGAAGAAAAAGATGAGAATAATAACGTCATAATTTCGGGCTCTATAACTTTCAAAAAAACAAAACTTCCAGACCTGATAATAAACAGTCTTGAACACTCTGCATATCCCACACCAGGAGACTTTCAGAGGATATATATAAGTATTAAGAACCAGGGAAGCGAGGCTTCACAAGAAACAAAACTATTGCTCTATATTGAGGGGGCTCCTGTCAGTGATTGGAATGTGCCCAGATTGTCTCAGGGAGAGAGCAGCTATTTTTCATATGATAGGATTACATTACCTGGAGATTCTGTAGAAATAAAAGCCGTGGTTGATAAAGACAATTTGATCAGAGAGAGTGATGAAGAGAATAATGAAAAAACAATTACCATGACAGTAGCAAGAGAGTTCCTTCCCGATCTCATAATCGAAGACCTTGTACCCGAATCAACTGAGGCTGAGAAAGGAAAAACTCTGAACCTTACCCTGAAAGTAAAGAACCAGGGAACAGCTTCCTCGGAAGAAGTTCTGGCAGAATACTATATTAACGGAACTGTCCAGCCTGATAAGATTCGCATTCCGGCTCTTTCAGAAAGAACAGGATCAAACATTACATTCTCTCTAACGCCGGATAGAGAAGGACAGATGGAAGTAAAAGTGATTATTCCCTCTGGAACATTCGTTCCTGAAAGTAATGAAGAGAACAATGTATTCACGAAAATCATAAATGTAAAAGTTATACGCCCGGACCTTGTAATAGAGTCACTTTTTTTAAACCCGGAAGTCCCAAAAATAAACGATAACATTACTTTCACAGTGTCAATAAAGAACAAAGGGCTCAAAGACTCGGCAAGCAGCGAGCTAAATTACTATATCAACGGGACCAACGTAACTCACAGCGGTAAAGTGTCAGTGCCAGCGATTAATATCGGAGAAACCACAAAAGGTACATTCTACTGGACTCCCGAAGAAGAAGGAAGCTTGATTATGCATCTGGTAGCAGATGCAGGAAATGCTATACTTGAAGACGACGAAACAAATAATAAATTAATTAAAACTGTTAGTATCTCCAAACAAACCACTTCCAGCAGTGGAGGGGGTTCAGGTTCCACTTCCAGCAGCACCAGCAGTAGCAGCATGGGGAGTGGTGTGTCCAAAGAGCCGGCCAGAAATGTAGAGGTTAAAGAGCTTGCTACAAGGAACATTATTAGTGGATACCATATAAAGTATGATTTCGCTAAAAATGTTACATGCGTCACATACATAGAGTTTGACTCAACGAAGACCTTTAAGAAAACGACAGCTACCGTAGAAGTTCTCAAGGAAAAATCCACTTTCGTTCAAAATAACCCTCCTGGGAGGGTATATAAGCAAATAAACATATGGGTAGGAAATAAAGGAGCAGGGCTTTCGGATTCCCATAAGAACGCTTATACAGGGTTCAAAGTCGACAAGGAATGGATAAAAAACAACAGTGTTAACGAATCCAATATAGCCCTTCTCTGGTACGATAATAAATGGGAGCCTCTGAGAACCGAAAAAACAGGAGAAGATGATAACTACGTTTATTTCAGGGCAAAAACATCCGGCTATTCTTGCTTTGCAATAAGTGAGTATACAGGAGAAAAGGGAACTGTAGAGGAATCCGGAGATGAAACGGGAATACAGGAAACCCTGAGAAGCTGGGATGGCGAAGGGAAAGCAATCCTGAGCAGCAGTGCAGAAAGAGAAGAAGGCATGGAAAAAAAGCCAATGGAGGCAGCTAAAACACTTATTGCGTTTTCTCTGCCGTTATTTGCATTCCTTGTAGGATATGCCGTGTTGAAGAAAAAGATCTGAAAAAGATTTTTTCTTTAACCCTATTTTTTTGTTACAAATCTTTAGTTTTTGACATCAAGTCTTTTCAGACAGCTTTTCTTGAAGCCAGAAGAGCTCCAATTACAGAGCCGATAATGCCTGTTATAGCAGTATGGGCTACAATGATGATTGTTATTACGAAAGCAGAGGCTACTACAAATCCCCCAAGAACAGGAGCTTCACGCAACACGGCTCCGAGTACCCCTCCAAGAAGAAAGCCTGGGATTATCATAAAAATCGTCATCAAGACTCCTGACTTGAGACCTCCTTCAAAGCCTCCATCTGCATAATAACCAGCCAGCAAGCCCCCAAGAAGAGGAGCTATTGCATTTACGGCAGGAATAAAGTAAAAAATCAAAGTACAGACCATACCTATTAGTGCACCAGTTATGGTTCTACCCATTATTTATACCCCCATATTAAAGCAAGTTGAACAAGAAATTAATATAATTCGATTTAATAATTGATTAAATATATAGTTGAGCCCTTGTGAATTACTTCCGAAAAGAAACAATTTTATTTTCAGATCCATGCACTTTTTCTCCAAACTTTAAAACTGAGCTTGCATAATCATTCTTAAGCTTGAGCCCGAGAAGAGAGGCGGCAAGAATAACAGAAACACTATTTGCAGCAATTATTGCAGGGTCGTTTATCTGAATTCCATGAACCAGCCAGAGGGCCATGCCAGATGTTGAGCAAAACAGCATGAGAAGAGATACATCCTTTGTTGATTTCGTTTTCAGAGCTTTAATGAGCTGAGGGGCAAAAGCTATGGTTGTTAGGGCACCCGCAATGTAACCGATCATATAAATTCACTCTCGAGAGTTTTAATTTGGCGCTGAGAAAAAGGCATCTTAGGGGGACTCTAGAATAATTATAATATAGTTAAGATCAGGATAGTAGTTAAACTTAGTGAAGAAACAGAATCCTGATATAAGTGAGCACCCTAAACCTTTATGGGGATACATTATGACAGAAAGTTGCCTTTTCTGCAAGATAATATCAGGAGAGATTCCTTCAGAGAGAGTATACGAAGACGATGCTGTTTATGCATTTCTTGACATTTACCCGGCAAGTGAAGGACATACGCTTGTGGCTCCCAGAAAGCACTTCAGCAAATTCACGGATATGGGCGCAGAGGATGTTGCCGTGCTCTTTGAAGCTGCAAGAAAAGTTACTGCTGCAGTTGAGAAAGCGTTTTCAGCAGAAGGATCTAATGTTGGAATCAATAACGGGGAGGTAGCTGGGCAGGAAGTCCCCCATGTACATGTGCATGTTATTCCAAGGAAAAAAGGGGACGGAGGAAGGGGAATAAAATCAATCGTATGGACAGAACCTGATAGGACCAATCTGAAAGAAGTTGCAGAAAAAATAAGAAAAAACCTGTGAGTGAAAAAACCTTGAGAAAAAATTCTACAGGCAAGAGGCATGGGATCAGCCGGATAGAAAAGAGGCAACTCCAGGATAACATTTTTAATACGAAACGATAATATATTTTTTGGAATATAGTGAACTTAAGGGAAGAAGGCATAATTATTTTGGAAATATTCCATTTCTCTTATTTCGGGGGTAAGAACAGTGGCAGAGCTGGAAATAGATGTTAGAGGGCAGACCTGCCCGGTCCCGCTGGTAGAGTGCAGAAAAGCGTTCAAAAAAGCCTCTCCAGGAGACCTTGTGATTGTAAAAGGTACGCATCCGGCATCAAAAAAAGAAATTCCCATGGCATGCGAGGCAATGGGGCTTAAAGTGCTGGAGATCAAAGACAAAGAAGAAGGGAAAGAGTGGGAAATAAAGATCCGGAGGTAAAAACCGGAAAAGGAGTGGAAATGGAGGAAAAGGCAGTCATTATCCTGCACAGTGGGGACATGGATAAAGTATACAGCGCACTTATAATTGCAAACGGAGCTCTGGCAATGGGTATGGAAGCCTCAATATACTTCACTTTCTGGGGGCTTATGAGGCTTAAAAAAGGAGAGCTCGAAAAAGGACCGCTTTCTAAAATGAACATGATGGGCGCCGGCAGGAAGATGGTCAAACAGAGGATGGAAAAAGCCCATGTTGCACCGCTTGAAAAGCTGATGAGCGATTTTAAAGAGCTTGGAGGAAAAATAATAGCCTGCGAAATGACCATGGAAATAATGGGTATAGACAAAGAAGAAATTCGAACGGAATGGGTAGATGAATGGGGAGCTGTAGGTTCGTATATCCATGAAGCAAGGGATGCAACTATAACTCTTTTTATCTGATTCTGCGAGAGTTAGAAATTAAATCCAGCGCAATGATTCGAATTTCTTTTAAAATTTTGTTTTTCACCTGGAAACCCATCATGTTTATTCCGACTAAAGGTTACTGGAGATTTAATTAAAGAGAATGAAAATTTGATTATGGGAATTAGAACTTTATCATATAATCTGAGGAGGGGAAAAAATATTTGAAAATATGATTTATCTTGACAATGCTGCATGCACACGGCTGGACGAGAGAGTGCTTGAAGCAATGACGCCCTACTTTTTTGATACTTATGCGGTAGCGACATCTGAGTTTGGCTATTCTATGGGCATTGATGCAAAAGAAGGGCTTGAGAACTCAAGGGAAGGTATAGCTTCACGGCTTGGTGCGGGTTCCGAAGAAATAATCTTTACTTCAGGGGATACGGAATCAAACAATATGGCACTTAAAGGAGTTGCCTGGGCTCTTAAAGAAAAGAAAGGAAAGCATATCATCGTCTCACAGATAGAAGATTTTCCTGTATTAAATACGGCAAAAGCCCTTCAGAAACAGGGCTTTGAAGCGACTTTTCTGGACGTTGACGGAGAAGGGTTTGCGGACCTTGAAGGGCTCAGGAAGTCCATTACAAAGGAAACTGTCCTTGTCTCGATCCAGCATGCCAATCAGGAAATAGGAACTGCCCAGGATCTGAAGGCTATTTCTGAAATCTGTAAAGAAAAAGATGTGCTGTTGCATACAGATGCTACCCACAGTTTTACCCGGCTTCCCCTCAATGTGAAAGAACTGCCTGTTGACCTTGTGACAGTATCCGCCCACACAATTCACGGCCCCAGGGGAATAGGTGCGCTCTATATCCGGAAAGGCACTCCCATAACCAAATTCATGGACGGAGGTTTTCAGGAGTCCAACATGAGGGCAGGAATTGAAAATATACCGGGAGCTGTCGGGTTTGCAACGGCTGTAGAGCTCGTTACTGAAGATGAGACCAGACAGCTTGAAGCTATGAGGAACAGGGTAATTGACAGAGCCCTTTCCGAAATTCCGGATGTTACGTTAAACGGGAGCCGGGAGAAACGTCTGCCTCAGAATGCAAACCTGACTTTCCATTATGTGGAAGGGGAATCCGTAACCCTGCATATGGACATGCGAGGGTTTGCAGTGAGCACGGGTTCAGCCTGTTTTAGCCGTTCCCTTGAAGCCAGCCACGTTATACGAGGAATCGGAGGCGATCACGAAAGAGCTCACGGCTCTGTACGCTTCACTTTCGGACGCTATAACCAGATGGAAGATGCGGATGCGGCAATTGATGCCATGAGTGAGGTTGTGGCAAGGCTCAGGGAAATTAGCCCGCTTGCAAGGAAATAATTGAACGGAAGGGAAAAGAGAGCGCGGAGAAAAGGCAACAGAAGAAGTAAGAAAAGAAGGAGAGAGCAGGAATGAAAATAGAAAAGAAAAGTGAGATGAAGTTTCCTTATAGCGAAAAAGTTCTGGAGCATTTCAGAAACCCGCATAACGTAGGAAAGATAGAGAACCCTGATGGAAAGGGCCTGGAAGGAAGTCCGGCATGCGGGGATATGGTTGCCGTATATATTAAGGTCGAACCTGAGACAAAGGTTATTGAGGATGTAAAATTCGAATCTTACGGCTGCGCGTCAAATATTGCTACCGGGTCTGTGATCACGGACCTTGCAAAGGGAAAAACCCTGGATGAAGCAAAGAAGATAACCTGGAAACAGGCTTCTGAAGAACTGGGTGGGCTTCCTCCGATTAAAGCTCACTGCTCCGTGCTTGCGGTTGAGGGTCTGCGTGCCGCTATCCGGGACTATGAGGAAAAGCACGGGCTTGTGACTGAGAAAGAACCTACAACGGAAGAAGTCGTCCAGCAGAGGCTAAAGCATGTCATGAACCCGTTAACAGGGCTTGATGTTATCCGTACGAACCTTATTCTTAAAACAAGTGTTGAAGCAGGAGTTGTCAGGGTAGTGGTTGACCTGCCTGCTGACCACCAGTTTGCTCCGGCAATAAAAGAGGACATAATGGAAAAACTGGGATCTTTGTGGGATGTGGAAAGAGTAGACGTGGTGTTTACAGCCTGAACTCATCTGGACGCGGGGGGAAACATGAAGAAAATCGGAGTTTTAAGCGTATTATGTATCCTTGTATTATCAACAATTGTAGTTTCTGGATATGCCGAAGAAGATTTCCGGACACTGTTTGAAGCTCAGACAGAAAATCAATCCTTATCGGAAACATTCACAGGAGAAAGTAAAGCCCTTGGGGATGGAATAGCTTATTCCTGGGCAACCCTTGATGCAGAAGGGAATCCTTCCGCAATAGGGGTGAATTTCACAGAACTTTCCCTCTATGGTCTGCCTGAAGGAGAACTTACGGAATACATCCTTCCCTTACCTGAGGAAGCCTCAGCTGCTGCTTATGACCATATAGGAATTGACTGGAACCCAAAAGGACATGAGCCTCAGGGAATCTATGACCGCCCGCACTTTGATGTCCACTTTTACATGATAGGTCAGAAAGAGAGAGACAAAATTACGGCAACTGAAGAGGATATGGCAAACCTGTCAAAAGATCCTGAACCCGAATATGTTCCGGAAGGATATGTCTCAACTCCCGGAGGAATCCCCAGGATGGGAGCACACTGGATTGACCCGACTTCCCCCGAATTCAACGAGCAGCCTTTCGAAGAGACCTTTATCTACGGCTTTTATGATGGAGAAATGGTATTTGTCGAACCAATGGTTACCATAGATTTTCTTAAAACAAAACCCGAGCTTACAAAACAGCTCAAGTTACCGAAGTGTTATCCGACAGAAGCTTATTACCCTACCAGTTATTCTATAAGATACGCCGAAAATACTGAAGAATATACAGTCTCCCTTGAAGGAATGACTCTCAGGTAAAACCTACCGGGGAGAAGAAGGAAATGTGATCAGGAGTGATTACAGAGAAATTCCTCTTCTCACAACTTTTTTCCAGAAAAAAGCAAGAAAAATCAAAAAAATCTGCTGGCTTCAACTCGGGTAAACACTCAAGATACGCTTTTGTTTTCCCTTTCTTTTCTCCAGATTTTCAGGCACACAGTGACAGCACTCACCTGAGGCTGTAACGGGATCGACGTGGATGGTGGTCCCGGAAAGATAGGAGAAATTCTCCAGAAGCTTTTCTCTTACGGCATTGGCAATTTCATGCCCCTCTTCCACAGAGAGAGAAGGATCAACAGAAGCATTAATCTCTGCATGAAGTCTGTGCCCGATCCAGCGTACTCTGATGTCTGTAACTTCGCAAATGCCCTCAACACTCTCAGCAATATCTTTTACCTTATCAAGGACTTCAGGCTCGACTCCGTCAAGCAGGCGGGTAAACACGAGTTTGCTCGAGTCAAGTACTATTTTGAGGATGGCAATTGTTATTAACATTCCAATAAGGGGGTCAAGAATCGGATACCCTGACCAGACACCTATTGCCCCTATGAGGACTGCAAGGCTGGTAAAACCGTCAATCCTCGCATGGTATCCGTCAGCAATGAGGGCTGCACTACCTATTTCCTTTCCGACTTTCATGCGGAACTCTGCAACAACCTCGTTTCCGATGCAGCCTATAATTGCGGCAAGAGCTACGGCCTGCAAATGCCCTACAGGTCTGGGATCCAAGAAGCGGGTTAAGGACTCGTATCCTGCAACTGCTGCGCTGAAAAGGATAAGAAGAATGATGATTACCCCTGCAAGGTCTTCTACCCTGCCGTACCCGTACGAAAAGCGTTTGCTGGGCTTTCTTCTTGCCAGAGAAAAGGCGATTGCAAGGGGAATTGCTGTTGATGCGTCTCCGAAGTTGTGGATAGTATCGGCAAGAAGGGCAACACTGCCCGAAAGATAAACAATGAAAATTTGCAGAATGGCTGTGACCATCAGTCCTATAAATGACCATTTAACAGCCCAGAGCCCTTTATTGGTTGTGGTTATTGAGGGATCGACCCTCCCGTGTGTATGGCTGTGACCGTGGGAATGTTTATGCGGATGTACATGCGAATGAATATGGGAGAGCTTATGAGAGAGAGAATGAGGAGAAAGATAGGAGTTGAAAAGCCCATCATGATTATGACTTTGCTCACAGGACTCTTCAGAAGCACTCTTTTTATCATGCAGGTGACTGATAGAATTCTCTCTGGACATTTATTTCCCCTCATTTTGATTCAGTTCTCAATATTAAACTTGGCAGTGGCTTTATAAATAGGTATTTATCTTTAAAAAAGAATTTATTATGCATCCAATCATACCTTTTTTTGGGAAAATAGCATAAAAAGGAGCTCTTTTATTTACGTCTTTCATTTCCGGTGCATTGCAAAATAAGAAAGAATTGAGTATTTATTACTCAGAGAGATAACATGCCTTATACGTTGGATAAATACATGATAACGATGTTGATTATTCCGCAAATAGCTGTTTTTTTGAAGTTTCAGCTTTTTAGATCAAGATATCGCGTATGATTTTTAAATAAATTTTTTATTTTTGATTTTACTGATTGGCATATGCAGGCACAAAAGTATTAATTCTTCAAAAAATTGTTTTAAAAATGATAACAAAAAATTATGGATTTACGTCATCATATGAGCAAATAAGAAAAAGAGAGTTTGAAAAAGGAAAAGCAAAGATACACTAAAGGAAGGAGACAAAGTTGCTTTCAAGGGGGATCTGGTCTTGAAAAAAAAGGAGTTTACTCCTTCCTAACTCAAAAGGCGACATATAACACAAATTGCATTGTTATTTGCCCTGACAGGACTCTCAAATCAGAGACTTTGTCACTAAAAAGCTTATCAGCAGGACTCATTAAGGACTCATTATCTTGATAACTAAGAGCTATTACCCAAATCCTTACCCTTACGTAGTTTTCGAGTTCTAATTAAAATGGATAGAAATCAATCCCCTATCCTGCAAGCGAACAGATATGCAAAATCAGCTGGCGCTTATCCCGGGACTGTGCAGCCCGGGAGATGTCCGGCAGGATAGAAAGAGGACAATTCATAAAAACGAGAGGTGAAACAGGGAGGAACAGGATGATTAACGCTAAAACAATAGCTAGAGAACCAGAGATTATATGGAATCTCGACATTAACAAAGATGGAAAGTCTTACCAGGAAAATTACATGCTTTTATTCCCCAGGTATGTCAGTGCCATCGATGAAGAGTGAAATTTTCACTCTTAAAAAGAACTCAAAAGAAAACAACCCAGTTTTCAATATTCAACTCAAGTATCGCTCGGGAGAAGGCTCTCTCGGGCAAACCTCCATTCCATATATCCTGCAATAACGGAAACAGACATGTCAGAAACAGACTTACATTTCACGAGAAACTGAGCTATTTAACCTTTTTTGTCAGGACAACTTGACCATTACTTAGTCCTAATCCGTTACAGTTTAATCCTTTTTCGAGTTTAGAGCAGTTTAATGATTTTTTAATTTAGAACAACTTAGCCTTTCGGACTCAAATGATTTAACCCTCTCCTATTCTCTTCCTGTCCGCATAATAATAAAATAAACAATTATATCAAAATTGAGAACATAAAATAGTACCATTGCAGGTCAAGAGGAAATTAGTAAGAAAGAAGTGGATGAAATGAATAAGGAAGCTACTGATGGCGAAGAAATAGAGCACGGCGTGGAAAAAGAGATCCTTAACGAGCAGCAGCCTCAATGGGAGAGAGTATTTTCGAACAATTGCTCGAGGTTCGGAGACGAACCAAGTTATCCTGCCAGAAAAGCTACAGCCCTTTTCGAAAAAGAAGGAAAAAAGAAAATTCTGGAACTTGGAGGGGGGCAGGGTAGGGATACCTGCTATTTTGCCAGCAGGGGTTTTTCAGTCCATTCGCTTGAGTACACTGAAAGCGGGTCAAGAGCGATAAAAGAAAAAGCCGAAAGTATGGGCCTTTTAGCTTCGGTAACTGCTCTCAGGCACGATGTGAGAAATCCTCTACCGTTTGAAGATGAAAGTTTTGATGCTTGCTATTCTCACATGCTCTACTGTATGGCTCTAACCACCGATGAACTGGAGTTCCTCTGCAGTGAAATCAGAAGAGTGCTCAAACCAGGCGGGTTAAATGTCTATACGGTCAGACACACAGGGGATGCCCATTACGGGACGGGAGTACACAGGGGAGAGGATATGTATGAAATCGCGGGAGGCTTTATAGTGCATTTTTTCAGCAAAGAAAAAATAGAGCACCTTGCAAAAGGATACGAGGGTTTCGAAATCGAAGAGTTTGAGGAAGGAGAGCTCCCGAGGAAACTGTACATGGTAACCATGAGGAAATGATAGCAGATCGAAAAAAGAGGAAAAGAAAAAAGCAGGAAAAAGAAGTAGAAAAACAGGAGAGATATATTATTAAAAAAGAGAGAAGAGAAACACTTACAAGAGAAACACTCTTCTCAAAAAAGCTCAGGCAAGAACGAAGAGAGAAGAAACATTTCTCTCAAAAAAGTTCAGGCCGGAACCTGTTCCTTCTTCTCCCTATCCCAGTGCCTGTGTTTTGCAATTGCGGCAGTAAAGGATTCGTTGAAGGAGCTGCTGCCTCCCTCTTTTTTGATGGTCACTACGCCTTTATCGGACACGACCTGGTCAGATGATTCCTGTCCTGCAAGTTTTATACCGGGGAGGTTTGCAGCTTTGAGCAGCTTAACCCCTTCACCGCTTGCTCCCACTGGCTTGCAGTGCTTGAATGCTTCATTAACGAAGTGGATTGCATCTCCCTGCATCTTCAGAGTCTCTATGCTTTCTTTTCCGCCCGGAACGTATACGGCATCATATAATACCGATGCTGTAGTGCGATAATTTTTGTCAACTTCAATTTCTTCGCCTTTTGAGCTCTTTAGCATACCCTGGTATTTCGAAATGATGTGGACATTTGCTCCACCAGCCTTTAAAGCCTGCATCACCTGACTCAGATCTTTGTGATCATATCCCTCCGCAGCAAGGATGGCGATTTTCCTGGTTTTGATAGTATTCTTAACCGTATGTTCACTGCGTTCCTGGCTAAGATTTGGTGACTCTTTAGTTACCGGAGACCCTCCTTTTTGTGCCGGAGCCGGGACACCCACCCCTTTTGCGATTTCTATTGCAAGATCACCATCGACATTGTTAAATACATCGACGACTGCCTGCCTGATTTTCTTATCTTTGACTTTTCCTACTTCAAAATGGAAAGCCTCTATGATATGCTCTTTTTCAGGTTTTGACATGCTGTTCCAGAATAATTTTGCCTGGCTGTAAAAGTCTTTGAACTTCTCGCTACGAGCACGGATTTTTTTGCCTTCCACTTTTTCCATATAATGGACGTATCCGTCTTCCTCTGCAGAAGCTGGACGTGGCAGGTTTTCCCCTACTGAATTAGGGAAATAACTGGTTTTGCCTTTGTTTATTGTTGTTCGGTTATATCCTTCCCTCTGATTATTGGCTATCGGTGCCAGCGGCCGGTTGATTGGGATTTCGTGGAAATTAGGCCCCCCAAGACGGATTAGCTGGGTGTCGAGGTATGAGAAAAGGCGTCCCTGAAGAAGAGGGTCATTGGAGAAATCTATCCCTGGAACCACGTTCGCAGGGCAGAATGCAACCTGCTCGGTCTCAGCAAAGAAGTTGTCAGGATTGCGGTTAAGGGTCAGTTTCCCTATCCATTTAACAGGCACATCTTCTTCCGGCCAAACCTTTGTAGGGTCAAGAATATCAAAATCAAATTTAAACTCGTCCTCTTCCTCGAGAATCTGCACTCCGAACTCATATTCAGGATAGTCGCCCATCTCAATTGCTTCCCAGAGGTCACGGCGATTAAAATCAGGATCTTTTCCTGCTATCTTCTGAGTTTCATCCCAAACAAGAGAATGAATTCCGAGTAGGGGTTTCCAGTGGAACTTTACAAATCTGCCCTTGCCTTCCGCATTAACGAAACGGAAAGTATTAACCCCAAAACCCTGCATCATCCGGTAACTCCGGGGAAGTGCACGGTCCGAAAGAACCCACATGATCATATGTGCAGTTTCCGGATGGCAAGCCACAAAGTCCCAGAATGTATCATGTGCTGCAGAGGCCTGAGGAATCTGATTGTCCTGTTCGGGTTTAATCGCGTGAACAACGTCCGGAAACTTAATGGCGTCCTGAATGAAGAAGATTGGGATATTGTTGCCGACAAGATCATAATTCCCATCCTCAGTATAGAATTTAACTGCAAAACCCCGGACGTCCCTGACTGTATCTGCCGAACCTCTGAACCCCACGACAGTAGAAAACCGCACGAAAATCGGCGTCTTTTTATTTGGATCCTGCAGGAATTTGGCACCTGTATATTCCGTCATGGGTTCGTAGACCTGAAAGAAACCATGTGCTCCTGATCCACGGGCGTGAACGACCCTTTCAGGGATTCTCTCATGGTCAAAATGGGTTAATTTCTCTCTGAAGTGAAAGTCCTCAAGAAGGGTGGGCCCTCTCTCTCCTGCTTTGAGTGAGATATCAGTATCACTTACCCTGACACCCTGATTCGTGGTCAGAAATTCACTTTCCGGATCTTCCCTGACCGTTTCTAATTGCTCGTCTTTGCTTTTTTCATTAACCATCCTCTTTCTATCCATAGTATAGTCACCTTTCCATTCTTTTAGGTCAGTTTATTTTCAATGTTAGGCCCTTAAGGGTTAAAAATTCGACAACCCTGGACCACATATGCTATACAGATTCCGATGGAAGCGAAGGCGAGTAGTATAGCTCAATGTAAGTAGTAACTATGTTTGAAATTACCCTATTCGATATAGGGTCGGAAAATTCAGGATTCGGTAATTTATAAACTCTAAACCCTGATCAAGCGCCCAAACTTGAAAGTCAGTTTACAACCTACATTTGAGTACATTTCTATATACCCAACTCCCCATCTCTAAAACGTTTTGTTATTATATGAATTTTTTTATAAATATTCTAATTTATTTGGAGAGAAAAAGAATTCTGGCAGGAGTGAGAAATAGGTAAGCAGAAGGATAGAGAAAAGAAAGATAGAAAAATTTCATTACTGAGAACTTCCATTTCGAGTTGTACAATTTTTGCATTTTTTTCGTATTTCAGAAAGATATGAAATATTGACCAGTAAGAGTTAATACAACACCGAACCCAGGAAAAAAGGAGAATAAAACACATGACCGAATATGTTCACGATTATTCCGAGAGATAAAAGTAGTGAAACATTAGAGAGAATAAATATTAGAGAGAATAAATCGGCCTGGCATTCTTTTTGTAATATGCAAAAAGCTCTTCTCCCCATTTTAGAGCTTCTGGTTCAAAACTTACAATATAGTGGCGGTCAACCCTGCAATGTTTATCAAGCAGGGAAAGCGCAAAGATTTTATCAGTAACTATCAACATCATGGGCTTATTTTCCCCCTCAGACACGAAAAAATGTGAGTTTTCGCAGTCCAAAAAAAGCTGAATTTCTTTTTTATACTCCGGAAGGTCCAGCTTAAGAACGGAAATATCACTAAAAACTGCATCTGATTTCGGGAGGCACTCGGCCTGAATATTCTCAAAAACCGATTCGGTCATGATAATTGTAACGTCAATTTTCTTTTCAATAAACTCCAGACAGGCCACATGGTAAGCTGGATGGACAGCTGAAACAAATACCATGATGCGTGAAGAAGCAAGCATACATTTTACAATGTCTTCCTGAACTTTAAATATGTGAGAGAGGTCCGGTTTGAGGACCTTACACTGACCGAGTTCTCCAATTCTGGTAAGAAGATGAAAAGGAATGGAACTCAAATCATGTTCGGACCAGAAGTCTCTGTTATCCTCATATATCTTCAGGGTGTTTAGCAAAAATTGCATATTTGTTGCTATTACTGTCCCCATTTCAGAGAGAGAATATACTCCATCTGTCTGGATAACCATACCCAGCTCAATAAGCTTTTTGATCTGTGGAATCATTGACTTCCAGGGGAAATCAAAGGCATCTTTGATCTCGTCACTGCTTTTAGGGCCTTCTTCTTTCAACAGCAGAAGGAGGTTCTTTCTTTTTTCAGAAAGGAAAATTGCATCAAGCAACGAAGAACTGGTACCAGAAGCTTGGCTCATGAGTTTGTCTCGCTTAGAATCTATTTTTAGAATCTATTATAACAAAATTATAAGTTAACTGGAAAGCCCTCAAGATACTCAGATAAATACCGTTTTTTGAACCTCATAACAACATAGGAAGATTCCAAAGAGTGTTGCCATATCCAAAGCCATTAGAATATTCCAATTGCAGAGTAAAAATCATTATCGTTTTGGCTATATATGAGTAAGAATTATATAAACTCGATAGATAGAACCACCATTCTATTGTCGTTTCGATTGGGTGAATGCTAAGATGTGGTAGATATGCTGTGGTTTTCTTCAAGAGCTGTCGAGAAACCTAATACTCTCCCAAGTACGCTGTTGATGAAAGAAGTCTCATCATCAACGCATTTCTAGAAGCTCTGAGGTAAAACCTACAGCTAAATACGAAACTGATTTTTAAGAAAACCTTTCAAAGTAAGCTAATCTTTTTGAAGCCTGAGACTGCCCTATCCGTCCTATCCGTATTAGCCATATCTGAAACTATAACCGATCTGAAACAAGTCTCAAAGGGTAGACAGAGATTCGATGATCGGCTTTGACCTCTCCTTATAATACACGAAAAGTTCTTCTCCCCATTCTAGAGCCGCAGGCTCGAAGCTGATAAGAAATTTGGTTGTTAATCTTCCTTTTTTGTCCAGAAGAGATAACAAAAAAATCCTGTCAGTAACAATCATTGACATCGGTTTTAAGTCACCTTCGTAGACCAGAAAATTGGAAGCTTTACTGTTCAGAATATGCTTTATTTCCTGCTTGTATTCGATAAGGGCTCTATTAAGGATTGAATTGTTCGTTTTTATAAATGGAAGATCGAAAGTACATTCTGTCTGAAGAATTTCAAGAATGGGTTTCGTAACAATTGCCGTAGCTTCAATGCCCTTTTCCAGATATTCAAAATAAAGAAAAGGAGAAGATGGATGGAATACCGAAACAAAAGACATAATACGCTTCGAGTCCACCAGATTCTTTGTGATCTCTTCCGGAATCAGAAAAATATTTGAAAGGTCTCTTTCCAGAATATTAACGTGTCCCAGCTCTCCGACCCTTGCAAGCAGATGGAGAGGAATAGAACTCAGGTCATGATCATACCAGAAATCAAGGTTTTCTTCGTATATAGAAAGCGTATTCAGAAGAACCTGAACCTTCTCGGCAATTACTGAACCCATATCGGAGAGAACGTACAGCTCACCTTCCTCAAGCACAAGACCCCAATCGATTAATTTTCTTATCTGTGGGGTAATCGATTTCCAGGGAAAATCAAACATGTCCTTAATTTCTTCACCGCTTTTAGGCCCCTCTTCTTTCAGGAGCAAGAGAAGGTTCTTTCTTTTTTCAGACAGAAAAATAGTATCCAGAAGCGATGGTCTGGTTTCTACCCGGATATGTGCTTTTGATTTCATCTCGTCCCAATAATACTTGAAGGGATTATATAAAGTCACTGAAAAAGTCTTCTCCTCTGGAAAAGTGCCAAAAGATCTGACTTTTCAACACTGCTTAAGGCAGCTCAAAATGGCCAGTGCTTTTTGCTTTTTCCATGGGCATTTGCCAGGCAAGACAATCCGAACCATTCCTGCAATGAAGAGAAAAAACAATACCGTTTTGGCTATATTAAACATAGGACAAAACGTAAGATGGTATCCCAAAAAAGAGCTGGATAAAAAACTGTGAAAACCTGGAGGTTTTAAGACGAAAAACTATAATAAAACCATTATTTTTGCCCTTCTATTAGTGACAATTCTTTTCATGTCAACGGGTATGGCAGCGGCAAAAGAGACAAAACTGGTTGTAAAAAGTGCTGATACCTCTGCTAATATGGTAGTTATTTACAGCACATTTGCACCCGAGACAATCGAGATAAACACCGGAGAGGAGGTAACCTGGTTCAACTTCAAGAAACCGAAAACCCCAATGGTGCTGGTAAGTGAAGACGGGTTGTGGGAAGAAACGACCCTGTACTATGGGAAAGCCTTTTCATATACTTTTGAAGAGCCAGGCACCTATGTATTTACCCTCAAAGATAACCCGGAAATAAAGGGAACTGTAATGGTATATGCCTCAGAGCTACAGGAAAAGGATCTGGAAACTCCCAGCAAAATCGCTACTGCAGAAACGACAAGGGCTACGGCAGAAGCATCTTCAGCTTCGAATTCAGGGAAAAACAATAAAGAAAATGTCCAGAATGAAGAAAAAATGTTAATTTACTCAACGATGTTTTCTCCCGAAACCATAGAGATAGAAAAAGGAGATACGATTACCTGGATAAACCTCAAAAGACCAAAAGGACCCTCAGTGCTTGTAAGTAATAATGGGCTGTGGGAAGATGCAACCCTGTACTACGGAAAAACCTTTTCGTATACGTTTGAAGAAGCAGGTACTTATACATTCAGTCTGGAAGCCATGCCGGAAACAAAATCTACGGTTATAGTACGTAAAAAGTAATCTCATAGTAGTCTCGTAATATTATAAAAAAATCAAAAATAATCTCGTAATATAAAAACGAAAAAACAGCCTCATGATACAGTAAGTAAGAAATAACCTCGTAATCGATAAAAAGAAAAACAGACAGAAGTTTGTGTTGCAGAATAAAGATCAAGAAAAACAAATCTACGAAAAATGGTTAAACTTTGAAGAAAGTTTGCTGCCGACCCAACAGAACTCTTTAAACCAGATTTGATCTACCCTGAAGACAAAATTACAGAAGTTTAAAGGATTATGGGAAAAACGGACATCATTTCCCAAATAGTCTAACAACTTCTTTTAACATTTCCCTGATAGGAGTTTTCTGAGGGCACTTTTCTTCACACTGCCCGCATTCCGTACAATTTGATGCCTGACCTTCCAGGCCGCTGTACAGAGCTTTTTCTCCTTCTGCATTATCAAACATTTCGGCATTGTTCAGGAATTTGAAATTCTCAGGAATGTTCACCCCTGATGGGCAGGGCATGCAGTACCGGCAGCCGGTACAGTTAACTCTTGTTTTTGACCTGTAGATTTCTTTTACACGCGAAATGAGTTTTCTTTCCTCCACGGTCAGTGAATCAGGAAAGCCTTCAGCTGCAAGTTTGACGTTGTCCTCTACCTGCTTTATATCTGACATTCCGCTAAGAACTACACTTATTTCCGGGTAGTCCCACAGATATCGCAGACTCCACTCAACAGGACTCCTCTGCGTACCGGCAGAATCCCAGATTTCCTGAACTTCAGGTGGGACATTTGAGACAAGATAGCCACCCCGCATAGGCTCCATAATAACAACTCCAAGACCCTTTGAAGCTGCATGCAGCAGATCCTCTTTTCCTGCCTGGAAATTTTCATCCATGAAATTGTACTGGATCTGACACAGAGTCCATGGATAGGAATCAATTACTTCTTTAAATAAGTCAAAGTTGTCGTGGAAAGAGAAGCCTGTATATTTTATTTTCCCTTCCTTAAGCGCAGAATCAAGGAAATCAAGAACATCGTGTTTTTTGACAATGTTCCAGAAGTCCCTGTTTAGAGCATGAAGGAGATAAAAATCAATGTAATTGGTTTTGAGCCTTTCAAGCTGTTCGTTCAAATATCGGTCCATATCCTCTCTGCTCGTAACCAGCCAGCTTGGGAGTTTGGTTGCAAGATAGACCTTTTCGCGATAGCCGTTCTCAAGCGCCTTCCCAAGAACGGTTTCGCTCATGCCTCCATGGTAAGGATAGGCCGTGTCAATGTAATTAACACCTGAATCGATGGCATAACGGATCATCTGTATAGCTTTTTCCTTATCAATCCTGGTATCGTCTCCCCCTATTACAGGAAACCGCATGGTACCAAAACCCAGTATTGAAACTTCCCCTTCCGTCCTACCAAGTCTTCTGTATAACATACACTTTCGTCCCCCTCAACAAAAAATACTGGAAAACACACTGAATTAGTCCCTTACTACCCTTTTATCACGATAGAAGATAACACTTTGCGTAGACTGAATGCCGTATGAGAGCAAACAGGGATTCGAAAAAGAAACAGTCCCTGCGTAAAGAGAGATTCCTGAAAAATGAGAGAATCCATGGTCGGAAAACGTATTTGAAACTCAAAACATAAGAAAAAACAGTGATAATAGATATTATATAAAAAGAGCCTAATTTAGAATGGGAAATGGATGGGGAAAACGAAATATATTTCTCTCGAATCTCGAGTCTGGGACATATGGAAAGTAATTTAGGGATATCAAAACTTAAGATGCTGCTTTTTCAGTCTGGAAAACTGCTTGAGTAATGTCAGTTCAGACTACGGATGTCATCTAATAAAGAAAAGACCCAAAATCGGGGTAGTTCAACTATTGGAAAAAGTGTAATTTGCGGCAATTCCGCACTGAGTCTCTACGAAGGTGTATTATTGAGCCTGGTTACCTTGAAAAAAGCCACTGCGGGCCTCTTGATACTTACGGTAATATTTCTGGTCCGCACTCACTGGACAGAGATTGTACCTTTGCTGGAAGAAAGCTGGAAAATCCTCAGCGAAACACGGATTATTTATGTTATTCTAGCGTTCTCAGTTTATCTGCTGAGTGTGTACTTCTTTGCAGTCCGCTGGCAGCAGGTTCTCTCTTCTATTGGCTATAATCTTAGAGCAAAAAGTCTTTTTCCAATTCTTTTCGGATCAATATTCGTAAATAACCTCACTCCGGCAAACAGGACAGGAGGCGAGACCCTGCGAATACTCTGGGTAAAAAAACAATTTGGAGTAAGCTATACTAACGCTTTCATAACAATCCTTTTCGAAAGGGTGGTTGAAATAGTTCCTATCACGTTGCTCTTAATTTATGTGCTGTATGCATTTCCCTCATTAAAAGGCAAACTCTTACCTCTGACAAACCATCCAATGCCAAACTCAATATTTCTGTTGCTCTTAGTCTTCGCGATAACAGGAACAGTAATATGGTATCTCAAAGAAAAATTTGCTCCCCTTCTCAAGGAGATACAACAAAATTGGAAACAGCTTAACAAATCCTTTACCTCTGTTCTCCTGCTATCTTGCTCAGTCTGGATTCTTGATATAATACGTCTCAAGTTGATCGCTTTAGCCCTTAATCTCCCTCTCTCTATGTATATTATTACAGCAGTCTCAATACTGTACCTATTTCTCGGACTTCTACCAGTAACTCCGGGGGGGCTTGGAATAGTTGAAGGAGGTCTCATCTCTTTGCTTCTATTTTTTGGGTTACCCTTTACTTCCGCAGGAAGCTTCGTTTTTCTGGAGCGTTTCATCTCCTATGGGCTAAGTAGCCTTATAGGATTTCTATATCTGTTTTATTACGGTGGGTTTAAGATATGGGAAGATACAAAATTGCATTGATTAGTGACTGGTATTTTCCGAAACTGGGAGGAATCGAGTATTCTATGCATGCTCTTGCTAAAACCCTGAGCATGCATGGTCACGAGGTAAATGTTATTACGAGGAGCTATCCGGAAGTCCCCGAATACAGTATGAGGGACGGAGTTCCGGTAATAAGGATTAAAGGTAAACCATTACCAGGACAGCAACGTTTACTCATGCCAAGTGCATACAAAAGACTCTATACCCTTTTAAAAGAAAGTAATTATGATATTATTAACTGTCACGGACTGGATTCTCCTATTGGCATGTCTGCCCTTGTTTCAGCTAGAAAACTCGGAATTCCTGTAGTAGTTACTAATCACTCCCTTGTAGGACATACCCTGAATAGCTCTCTTTTGTATCTTGCAGGCAAACTGTTTCTAAAAAATGCTGATGCTGTAATTGCCGTCAGTTCAGCAGTTGAAAAAGATTCAGAAGTAATGACTACAAAACCTATTTACCGGATATTTAATGGAGTTGACTCTGAGAATATAACTGCCGGGGTTATCTCTCCTTTTAATATGGAAGGAAAACTTATAATCATAACCGTAGCACGCATGACAAAGAAAAAAGGCGTGAAAAAGATTGTAGATCTTGCTCCTTCCCTTCTGGCAAAAAATGAAAACCTGCTATTTGTAATGATAGGAGACGGTCCTCTCAGGAAACGCCTGGAAAAAAAAGTAGAAGAAACCGGATTATCCAGTAATTTTTATTTTACAGGGGAAATTTCCCGAAGGGAGGTATTTGGATATTTGGACCAGGCAGATATCTTTGCCCTTCCTTCCAGTGATGAGGCCTTTGGGATTTCGATTCTGGAAGCAATTTCAAAAAAGGTCCCTGTTGTGGCAATGAATCATAGCGGGGTTTCAGATATTATCAAAAATGGTGTAAACGGCTACCTGGCAGATAACCTTGCAGAATTTTCGTTCTACCTTCAAACTCTGATTGAAAGCCCAGCCCTACGAACCTCGTTTGCCAGGGAAGCGAGCAAGGAGCTTTCAATTTACGATTGGAACAGAATATATGAACAGACAAACCAGGTATATGCAAAGGTCATTTATGAAAAACATCACAATAACAATTGATGTGGAAGAAGACTGTCCACCCATGCTTACGAGTACCAGAGGCATAGAAGAAGGCCTGCCAAAACTGCTGGATCTTTTCAAAAAAGAAAGAATAAAGGCTACCTTTTTCGTGACGGGAGAGATGGCAGAGAAGTATCCAGATCTCATCCGCCGTATTCCGGAAGAGGGACATGAGCTGGGCTGTCACGGATATACCCACGCCCGTTTTGACCGCATGAGAGAAGAAGAAGCAAAGATTTCCCTGAAGCAGGCAGGATATGTGCTCAGGCAGTTTGAAAAGCGGGTGGTTTCCTTCAGGGCTCCAAACCTTCAGTTCCCTGAAAGTTATCTCGAACTCCTGGAAGAAGAGGGCTTTCGGTATGACTCTTCCCTTGCGGCTTACAAGCCTCCATTTTCTCGAAAAACAAAGATAGAAGGCAAAATAATCAGGATTCCGACAACGATTACCTCCTCTTTTCTGAGATTATCCCCGGATATTTTTCTCCCATTTCTCAGGCATATAACAGCTCCTGTAATTTTTGTCCATCCATGGGAATTTGTGGACATGTCCGGAATGCCTGTACGTCTGGACTGCAAGTTCAATACCGGAGAAAAAGCTCTTGAGAACCTTAAGGTTCTGATACATGCTTCTAAAGCTGAAAACTGTCTTTTTTTAACTCTGGAAGAAAGAGCATCCTTCTAAAAATTATGAGCTGGATTAGGAGAAATGGTTTCAAAAGATTTTGAACTAATACTTAAATACAAAAAATATCATAATACGCTTATTGACTTAACACTGTGAACATGCAGTACACAGTAAAAAAGGAGCCACAGAAATGAGAATGCTGGAAGAATTTTTCCCTGAATTCACCCAGAAGCTGGACGAGATTGACCAGCTCTATGCCGAAAAAAGGATGATTGACGAAAAGACCTACCAGTTCATTTGCTTCGCCCTCTCGATTAAAGCCAGATCAAAACCATGTGTCCTGAAACATTTCAAGGGTGCCCTCGAAGCAGGAGCTACGGTCAAAGAACTTTCATATATCTTTGCCCTGGTCATGAGGGAAGCCGCAGGTGCAGACGACTGCTGGACTCATGACGTAATCGGAGATTGGAAAGAGATCCTGAAAGGAAACATTTCCTGCAGCTGTCAAAAATAAAAGCTTGATTCTTTTTTACTACTTTTCCTTTTTTCATGCATTCTACAAAAGCAGTTCAAAATTCCTCTTAAAAGTCCGTCAGCCTGAGCTGCTTTGGGTTTGAATATTTTATTTCCAGAGGTTTCATGTAGTCGGCTGAAAGATTGTATTTCTCCATGAGATTCCTGAGTACCCCGTAAAGTTCAGCTTTATAAGCTCTGTCAGCCCCGCCTTTTGCATACAATTTATTATAAGGACCCAGAAGTTCGGGAAAACTGCATGCAAGAAAATTGAAAAAATGCTTTCTGGTTTCGCCCCTGAGATAAAGCAAGCTCGGAAGAGCGTAATCTACTTCACATTCGGCTGCACTGGAAAGAATTTGTTCGATGTTTTCAGGGCTGTCGGTAAGAAAAGGAAGAATTGGCATCATATGGAGCCCGGTAGTAGCTGCTGTATCTTTGAAAGCTTGAAGAACTGAAAAACGTTTTTCGGGAGAAGAAGCAACGGGTTCCAGCAGAGAACTCAGTTTTTCATCCATAGTTGTAACCGTGACCGCAACGTTTACGTGCGTCAGTTCAGCAAGTTCTTCAAGCATGTCGTAATCCCTGAGGATAAGATCGGATTTTGTGGATATGGTGATCGGGCTTTCGTATTCAATCATTACCGACAGGACTTTGCGCATCAAGCCATATTTTTCCTCAGCTGGCTGGTAACTGTCACATACCCCGCCTATGTTAATTACCTCTTTTTTCCAGGAACGGGCTCCAAGCTGTTTTTCAAGGGCTTCTGCGATATTTGTCTTTACATATATTTTTCGGAAAAAATCAGAGTCTTTTTTCCCTGCACAGGAAATTTTCTCTTCTTTTTCCAGATAGCTGTGGGAATACATTGCATAACAGTAATTGCAGCCGTGTTCACATCCTCTATAAATATTCAGATCCCATTGGAACGGCAGTGCAAGCCTGCTTGTTTCCTTTATTTTATTAAGGGCTTTTTTAGCCTGGATTTCTTCAAACATCCTGGGATAAGATAAGGTTGAAAGCTATAAGAAACTTGATGAAAACGGACTTTACGGCACGAAGCCTATTCTGAAAAATTCAGAGTCATGTTGCAGCTTTCAAGGATAGCTTTAACTTCCGAATTGGAGACTCCATCTTCGAATTAAATTTGCATACCACCTACCTTAAGCTCATCACTAACAGATGTTTTCTTATCAACTGGTATTTTAAAAGGTAGTCCCGCAAGCATTACGAGAATTAGAAAAACAATAAAAACAGCAATTTTCCCGTTAATTTTACTTATATCAACCACCAACAAAAAGATAAGGAGCTAAACCTCTTCACATGTGTGGATAGCTTCGACACATCAGGTTTCCATACTTCATATCAGATCCGACAGTCAATTGACTATTGGTACCAGCAAGTCGATTATCAGAGCTCTGCATTACTTCTTTCTGAGTTTCCAACATCCATACAGGCAGGCTAGACTTCCCAATAATCCGAAGCCTGGAGTAGAGTTATTTTTGCTCGATTCATTTTCATTTGAGCTATTATCACTGCCAGATTCGGAATTATTCTTTTTTGAATTATTGAGTTCGATAGTGTTTATTTCTTCAGACGGTGATAAGTTAGTTTTTTCAATTCCTGTATCTTCAGTTGCATTATATGGTGATGATATCACTTTTGTACTGGTGTTTAGTTTGTTACTTAGTTTTTTCATATTCTCTTCAGTAATTGGCGCACTGATATCAATTCCGATATCATTTATTTCTTGTTCGAATTTTTTAGTAAACTGTTCACTCTTTTGCCAGTCTTTCAAATTCTCATCTATTTTATCCTTTGATACCTGTTCATACATCGACCAGACCCCAAGTTCGGTTTCAGTCGCAGGTTTGTCTTGCACCTCTTCAAGTGTGTGCGCATCTACAAATATTCGATGTTCAACTCCAGTAGTCTTATCTTTTACTATGGTCATTGCCCCTACGCTAGGATAGTCATATACAACCATATTTGTTGATACGATTTTTCCAGTTGGGTATTTTGCTTTGGCGATTTCTATTGACTTCTCTATGGCTTCAGCCACGTTATAGGGTTTAGGATTAATTTCGAGGAGTCGGAGTGCACTTCCCAGCGTTTTATTAGCACCAATATCGATTCTACTTATCAGAGTACTTTCTTTATATACTGAAAATTCATAATATAATTTTTGACCGTTTATATCATAAAGCTCCAATGGTTTGGAATCAATATACGTTCCTTCCCATTTTTCATAATCACTTTCAGCTGCTATAAACATCGTCATGCGTGTATTTGCGTGTTTAAAAGCTTCCTCAGCAGTTACAGAATAATTATCCTCTTTCTGTGCACTTGCTGCCGGTATCAACGCCATACCAACCAGCATTACCAAAAGAATTATCCCTATTGTAATTTTATTACATTTCATATTTTTCTCCTGTGTATTTTTACCCGGGAGGCAGAATCAGGTGAGCTTAAATAAAAGCAAACCTAACTTAATTGGGCCTCTTAGACCATAATTTATGGAGTTCGGGCGGTACCTGGAAAACACTATCGAATTTCATAAATTCCTCTTTGTTTATTCTTTGTAAATTTTGTGTTCAAGTTTCTAACAATGCGATTTTTATACAAATTTCGAGCCTGTAATTATTCCTTAACCTTCCTTGATCTTTGATTGTTGGATGATTTGGCGAGAAAGACTTATATATAGTATATTGCTCCAATTCATATTCAAATTTGAATATATAAAAGAAGATATGCAATTCTGCAATGCTTTATCCTATAAGATTTATATCTCGACGTATGAAAAAATACAGTAAGCATCATTGTTTAAAATTACACTTAAAATATACTTAACGGCTTAATACTACTATTTTTCAGTTCAAGTCCGTAAGTTCGATCCCAATTATGGAATTAAACTTAATTTCCAGACAGATTCTTACATTCAATAAGATAGCGGTAAAAATATGCTGCAACTTTAAGAGATTTATATTCAGTCTAGAGAACATGTCTTTGACTCAAAACATATATTCTATTTAACATGTATTCGATCCAAAAAGCAGGTTCGATTCAAAAAAACACTTAGTTTCTTACAACTTGATAAATACCTATTTTCTAGTATTTTAGGGGAAAAAATTTGTTATTTAAGATAATAAATAAGTTAAGAATTTACATATTCTTTTTAAATGTGAGGAGGGTGAACATATTAATTCGGACATAAATGCCCTGTTTTCACCGCCTCCAACACTTAGTGGATATATGTACGGAGCACAGGAAGCACAGGAAGCCCGAAACTCAAACAGGCTTTTAGCCATAAGACTCGAGACAAACACATCATGTAACCTTCACTGCCGTTACTGTTATGCACAGAGCGGAGAGGATTCCGTAAAAATAGCTGACTTCAATGCCCTCAAACGCATAATATCCGAAGCAAAAGAACTGGGTATCAAATCTGTGGTTGTGATAGGGGGAGGAGAGCCTACCCTCTACCCGAACTTTAGAGAATTGATTGCCTACATTGATTCTCTCGGGATTGTCCCGATGATTTTTTCAAACACTGTTTTGATGACAGAAGAACTTGCAGAATTCCTGTACGGACATAACGCTTCCGTTATGGGAAAACTTGACTCTCTCAAGCCTGAGGTCCAGGACTATCTGGCAGGAAGGGAAGGGGCCTTTGAGGATATTAAAACCGGGCTAGAAAATCTGATAAAAGCCGGCTTTTCAAACCCTGCAGAGCCTGGAAAACTCCGCCTTGGGATTTCTTTTGTGAGCAATAAAATGAACCTGGAAGAAATTGAAGAGATCTGGCACTTCTGCAGGCAAAACAATATCTTTCCCAATATGGAAATTCTCACTCCGACAGGCAGGGCAAATGACGAACTTGAAGATAAATTGCTCACAGCTGATGAAATAAAAAAGTACAAATTAAGACTGCTGGATATAGACCGAAAATACTACGGGTACGACTGGCTTCCTTACACCCCGATTACTGCAAGCGGCTGTCTTCAGCATCTTTACAGCCTGTACATCAATATAGAAGGAAACGTCCGGCCCTGTGCGCCTACAAAACTGGATGAACATCCTGCACTCAGGATTAACGGGGGATACCCCTATAATGTAAACAGAATGAGCCTTAAGGAGATTTACAACTCCGAACTTTTCACATACGTCAGGAATATCGACAGAGTACTGGAAGGCAGGTGCGGGAACTGTGAGAATATAGGGGAATGTATAGGCTGCCGCGGATATGCTTACAGTGTAGGCATAAACAATGGGATTGACCCACTCAAAGCCCTGAGGATGGAGTGCCAGCAGTGCTTCAAATAAGACAGAAGACAGGGTAACCGAGTTAAAAACAAAAATGACAATTGGAAAAAATATCGGAAAAAGCAGAAAAACAGACAGAAAGTGAAAGTCGAATTTAAGAGAAATCATAATTTATAAGATCTTAAAGTGATAAAATAATACAGGATAATGCATCACAATAATAAAAAGGATAAATTAAGTTACAAAAGCAGAACTTGTAGAGCAAAACGGGACTGAAACCAAAAAATGTTCATTCAACTCTGCGGGTAAGGAGGCTTTTGTGTAGAACTCAGAAGGTGGGAAGTTGGAGAGTACAGGAAAGGTAAAACGGGGGCAGGCTTCGGAGAACGAAGAAAAAATTATAGCTTCCACAGAGAACAGTATGGAAGAAAAGATGTGTGAAAGCCTGAAAAGCCATAAATTGCCTGATTATCTCCTGTACACGGGAGTAGGAGGAGCAAAAAACTGGCTGAAACTGGATGGGTCCGGGACATTTCCTGTAGCCAGAAGACTTAAAGACTTTCTTGAAGAAAATATTGCCTCAGTCGTCAGATTCATCCCTGCTGGTATGAGCCTTGTAAGCGTTGGAGTAGGGAGCGGGGAGAAAGAGCGAATTCTTCTAGAAGAACTGATAAAGAAAAACCTTGCTGAGAGACCTGCTTCCGAAAAGGTGCCTATAATCTATTATCCTGTTGATATAAACAGTCAGCTTGTAGATCTTGCCCTTGAAAAAGCAAGGGACCTGCCTGTGGAAAAGAAAGGCATAGTTGGCTTTATCGAAGATATGCCACTCCTTAAAGAACACTGGCGCCTTCCTGTCCTGTTCTCTATTCTGGGAAATACCTTTTGTAATTATGAGCCTGAGTTCATACTCAAGCTCGTCTACGAAAACCTTGAACAGGGAGACCTTTTTTTCTTTGATGCCAGTCTTCTCCCTGAACCCGGACCAGGAGAGGATGCACAATCAGTAAGAAAGTCTGTACTTGGTACGTATGCATCAAGAGAGAATGCCCTTTTCAACATGTATCCTCTGCTTCAGTACGGAATGGCTCCAGAAGATTTCGATTTTGAATTATTGCTCTCACATGTGGACTCAAGGATAGGAGCCCTGTGCAGGACACGAAAGAGCCTGAATATCCTGAAGGATACCGAGATCACAATAGGCTCCGAAACCGTAAGTTTCAGGGAAGGAGATGTCATTCGCATGGGTTTTACTTATAAATACACATACGATCAGATAACTGCTCTTCTGGATATTAATAGATTTGATATTCTGAGAGCTTTTCTGAGCAAAGATGGGGAGAATGCAATATTCCTTGCAAAAAAACGTACCTGAAAAAACTGCAGATAAGGTAAGGGGTTTTTCAAGAGAGAACCGGAAATTTTTCAAGAAAAAAAGGAATTTTCGGATAGGGAGGCTTTAAATGGGGGATTCGAGCATGGGCTGCCAGATCGAAAATCTGAATGAAGTGAAAAAAACAGGATCAAGTATCGCTTATGGCTGTGACGAACTGGGGAAGCTTAAAAGCGTACTTATGCACACTCCGGGAGACGAACTCCTTCTGGTCAATGAGTCAAATTATGAGCACTGGCTCTACGATAAAGTTCCTGAGATTTCAGGATACATAAAAGAGCACATGAGGTATCAGGAACTGCTGGAATCAAACGGGGTAAGAGTCTATGAGCTTGCAGATCATGTGGAAGAAAATAAAGACCTTATAACAAGGCTGCCAAATCTGACCTTCCTGCACGACACTGCTGTTATTTCAAAAAAAGGAGCAATGCTTTCAAAAATGCGCCCGCCTGCAAGGGAAAATGAAGAGGTTGTCGTAAAGGAAGCCCTGAACAAGCTGGGAATTCCAATACTCAATGAATTCAATGGAAGCGAAGGATTTTTCGAAGGCTGTCTCCTTCTCTCAAAAGATACCGTTTTTGTTGCAGATACGGAACGGCATACCTATCCTTTTATCCTGGAATTTATTTCAAATATCCTGAGCGAATTTGATGAAATTATTTACGCCCGCATTCCAAAAACCAGACGCTATATGCATCCCGATACCATATTCAACAGGATAAGAGAGGACCTTGCTCTTGCTTATCTTCCTGCTTTTGAAGAATCCCGTCTGTATACGGAAGGCTCCAGAGAAAGAATCGATTTTGAAGGGTTCATGCGGGAAAAAGGAGTGGAGATCATTCCTGTCTCGGACTCGGAGCAAAGCCGCCTGGCCTGTTCTTTTGTCCCCCTGGATAGTGGAACTATCTTTCATTATGATATTGCACTTAATACGGAAACAAAAAGAAGGCTTGCACAGGAAGGTGTTGAGATTATTCCTTTCCACCCTGAAGCCCTGCTTGCAGGAGGGGGAAGCCTGCGTTGCCATACATTGAGGCTCTGCAGAAGGAAACACTGAGCTTTTGAGGCTAGAGGAAAGAATCGAGAATAATCGAGCAGGAACAGAGCACAAGTGAAACATGAAAAAGGAAAAGTGCAAACAAACTCGCTTTCTGGGTTTTTTCTTTTCACCTGATAAAAGTATTCAAGAATACATGACGAAAGCATTGTGAGAAAAACATACAGAGAATTTGGATAAGGTAAAGTAAACATAAAAATTCCTGTTAACGCTGAGAGCAATAGAAACACTGCAAGAGCAAAATCGGGTGAAATCCTTCCCGAAGGAAGCGGGCGGTCTTTGAAAGGTCTCCAGTAGCCTGTAAGGGAACCCTCAACATCAAGCCTATCTCTTTTCCGGTCAACGTAATCGTTAAGTACAAGTCCGCCTTCGAACCCGAAAAGTCCGATCAAAACTGCCTTGAATGTTATTTCCTTAGAAAATTCGCCGTAGTTAGCAAAAGCAAGGGCAAGCCCTGAGTAAAAAAGCAAAATCCAGACAAGAAAAAAATGGGCTCTGGTCATGTCTATCAAAGTCTTAACAGTCTCTTTTACCCCTTCAGTCTTCGTTCCCTCAAAAGGAAAAGAAAAAGAGCGGGAGAGAAATACAGCTCAAAGAACAGCCTGGGCTAAAAAAGCTGCCAGTTTAAAACAGCTCATCCTTAAAAAAGCCGCGCCTTGCAGCTCTGTTTCAGATGTTCCAATTCTGCCTTTCAGGTTCAATAAATCAGGCTCAATTACAGGCTCAATAAATGAAGTCAAGAATAATCGAGACCGCATAGATTACCAGAGTTCCGTGGTAAATGGGCAGTATCTTCAAACCTGCATCATGACTTTGCTTTTTCCAGAGATAAACGTTTGAACCTGCAAGAAGTACAAAACCTGCGAAAAAGCCGTAGGGGGCAATAGTTCCAAGCTCCCTGAGGAAGAAAATAGCTGTAAAGAAATGAAGGAGAGTAAAACCTGTGATCCAGTAAATAGCCCCTTTTGCGCCGTAAAGGACAGCTATCGATTTCATTCCTCTTGCCCGGTCATTTTCCAGGTCAATAAAGTCATTCAAGCCCAGGTGCGCCATCGTCCAGGGATAGAAGAAAAACATGTAGAGCAGCATTGTCATGTCAGGCTGCCCGTAGCAGAGGTAACCTGCTGCAGGAAAAAGAGTGAAATCCGTTCTTCCAAGAAGCTGGGCGATAGGGAACTTCTGGTCTCTTTTCTTTACCTGATAAAAAGCCTCAATGCCGTAAGAGTACAGCATTATTGCAAAAACGTAAAGAGAATTTGGATAGGGAAGTGTAAATATCAGGGCAGAAGTAACTCCTGCTAACAGGATAAACAGCCAGAAAGCCTTTTTTGAAGAAATTTTTCCCGAAGGAATGGGTCTCTCTTTAAAAGGTCTCCAGTACTTTGTAAGGGTGTTTTCTACATCAAGCCTGTCTCTGTTTCTGTCCACATAGTCATTGAGCACGAAACCGGCTTCGAATCCCAGCAGGCCTATCAGCGCAGCTTTAATGATTAATGTCCAGGAAAAACCGCCGTAATTTGCAAAAGCAAGAACAAGCCCTGAGCAAAAAATAAGGGGCCAGGCAGGAAGAAAGTGAGCGCGAGTTAGGTCGATATAGGCTTTCAGGGTTTCTTTCATTTTTTAGCCTCGGGAAAATAAGTGTAAAAGGGCACCATAAAACATAAACATTTTTGCGTTATTGAACATAATTTTTTATACCAAAATAAAAGAATGAACATAAAATTTTGGATATTGATTTAACTTTTAAATTTTATAACGTTTTATGATCTCATCCTAAAACTCAAAATCGTGTTGCCCCATATCGAATATTGAATAGTCAATCAAGTTTCTGATCGTGAAAAGAGTTCTGAACTCTTATAAATGTAAATCAAATTTACGATAGTTCACGTAGATTCAATATATTTACTCCAGAGCTCTAATAAAATTTAATTTTCTACTTTTCCGGGTAGTTTCTATCCTCACCGCAGGCTACAGGGTGTTAGACTAAAAGAAAGCAACAACTATTGACAGCATTTTAAGAAAATTATATATACTTTCAATTTAATTTATCTCTAGTAAAATACTTTGAGAGATGACCCTTATGTCTGACACACGAAATTTTGTTTTACGAGATGTAGATGGTAACGAGCATGGAGTTTTCACTGGAAAACAGCCTCGACAAGCTGCTCTAAAAGCTGCGAACCGGGGCAAAGGAACCAAGTCAAAACCGGACACTATCCGATTGAGGGAACGCGGGACAAAGAAAGTGCATGTTTTCAAGGCATGGAAGCAACTTGTCGCAGCTCCAAAAAACAAGCCTGAATGGATGCCGGAGAAAATTAGCAAACCCTTTGTCAAGAAAGAAAAAATAGAAACAATCGAATAAAACGTATTTTTCCATAAGTACCTCGAAATTCTAGGTTCTTTCATTTGTTTCGATGTCAAAAAGAATTAGCTTGAATATCTTTAACTTTTAGGACCTACGCGTTTGAGATAAAAAATCAAATTGCGGGCGGCCACCTCACCCTAAAGGTGGAGTATGCTTCGGGCCGCCCGCCCGGTTATTCTGGTACTTAGAAATCGTCAACTTCCTCCCTTTGCCCTGATTTCTTTGATTTATATGATTAGGCTCTTTTTTCGGTTTTTTCTGTGACTCCTTATTTACAAAGGAATGGTGATTTTAAATTGAATCGAAAACAAAAAGCCAGCGAGGGTTCACTTCATCCCTGACCTGAAGGTCAGGGTATTCGTGACTCTTTGCGCTCCTTAGTAATAAAATATGAATTTGCAAAGTAGAGATTGAGCTTGGATAGAGAAACCTGGAAATTAATCAGACTGACTCTAATCTCTCTATGTTGGTTCTTAAGGAAAATAGTGACAAAAAGGTACCTTAAAGGAGCTTTTAAGGAACTGTAGAGTCAGTACCTGGCAAAAACTGAGACCTTTTTAGCATTTCTCGCGAGAGATGGGTATTTAATAAACTTCCAATGTTTGTCTTCATTTATTTTTCTAAGTAAGCTGAGATACCATGTGCACCCAAGTAGAACCAAGGTATAAACGAGTATAAGATTAAAAAGTCAGGAGCTCATCCTGAGGGAACAAAAGAAAAGTTATAATGATCTTCCTGAGAGCAATAAGGAAAAAACACTGATGTCGTTGAGGCTCTATCCCGAAGATCTGTGTTAATAAAACATTTATGTAAAAACTGATATCTTAGAAGGCTTCAGTGCTAATAATTCTTTAAATGTGCGATTTTATCCGATTGTTTTGTTATTCGTTGATTATGACAGAAAAATAGAAGAACCACTCTGGCACGGAGATTTATAAAAAAATATGTTCTCCCAGGTTTTACAGGAAATATGAACGGATAATAGTCAATTAAAAAATAGAAAAAATGTAGCCTTAAAAGGCTACGCATGTTGTTAGTCAGAACAAACTGCTTATTTTTTTGTGACGTTAACGTCTTCTTCGACAGCATCAGCGTCTTCTTCGGCAGCATCAGCGTCTTCTTCGACAACGTCAGCGTCTTCTTCTTCGACAACATCAGCGTCTTCTTCGACAACATCAGCGTCTTCTTCGACAACATCAGCGTCTTCTTCGACAACGTCAGCGTCTTCTTCGACAACATCAGCATCAGCAGCAAGTTCTTCAGCTGGAGCTTCTTCAGCAACTTCTTCACCAGTAACGGCGGCTCCTTCTTCAGCTACGGGGGCATCTACAGGCGCTTCTTCGGTAGCTCCTTCATCTGTCTTTTCAGCACAGCCGGCTGCAAAGACAACAGTAGCAATTACAAGGAGCATTGCCATGATCTTTAACATTTTTTTCATTAATTTTACCTCTAAAAGTTCTCTTCCTTTTTTACACCCATCTCATACAAATTCATGAGACTTTTATATGAGATATTTATGCATGACCAGCCAATTAGATTAAAACCTTTCGATTTGGTAAAAAAATAAGAGAACGAAGGGGTTACAATTACTCCAACAAATCGTCATTTATAAGATAATATACTAAGATATTCGGATTATACATGCTCATTTTCGAAATTGAAGGAAGATTATGTTCTTAAATAGTCTAATGAGAAGGAATAGAAGCAGGATTTGAAAGGCGGCGAGTCAAAGCTCAACAGAAGATTACTTAAAGATATTACAGTGTTGTCCTGTCGCGCGACTGTAAAACTTTAAAGCCTTAAGTACAAAAGTAATTAAGCAAGAAATATTGAGGACAAGACCCTGAATAACTACAAAACCCTGAAAAGCTCTGGAAAGGCTCAAAAAGAATTCAAAAACTCTATATTTATCGGGTATGCCAGGCACGTAAAAAATGAAACAGAAGCAAAAGCTTTCATAAATGAAATAAAAAGGCTGCATGAAGATGCAAACCATAATGTTTCAGCTTATCTTGTAAGAGAAGAGGGTTCCTCTGCCCTCAGATATGATGATGACGGAGAGCCTGCGGGTAGTTCCGGAAAGCCTGTTTTCAAGGTTATCGAGTCAAAAGGGCTCTTTAATGTAGTTGTAGTTGTGACCCGGTACTTTGGAGGCATAAAACTTGGTTTTGGGGGACTCTCCAGGGCTTATAGAGAGACAGCAGTTTCAGCTATCGAAGAGGCAGGTATTGTCGAGGTCTTTGAAGAGATAATGTTCACTGCGCGCTCCGGATACTCGGAGCTTCAGAAAATAAAGAAGCTCATAGAGGAATACGGGAGAATAGAGCAAGAAAAATACTCCGATACCGTCGAACTAGGTTTTTTCATAAAAAAAGATTTTGAAGAAGAATTTCGTGAAAAACTGGCAAAACTCACAAGAAAGAAAATTGAGCTTGAAAAGGCTTAATTAAAGTTTCCAGATCCATTCTAACATTAAGTTCCACAGAATATTCCTTAAAAAAGAAAAAACTAAAATTCAAGAAATCGCTAAAAAGTATGGAAGACATACATTATTAGGGGACTCTAAAAAAGACTCTCCGGTTATTGAGCAGTTCTGCGTAAATATCTTAAGTAAAAGAACAGGGTTTAAACCAAAACTTAGCCTTAAATTTAAACCGTACTATATCAAATAACCCTTATTGAACTCCAGAAGGAATATCGGAAGTGTGACTTTGAAGCATAATGTAATTTCAATTGTATTTATCTCAGCTGTTTTACTCATTGCACTTGGCGCATGTGCAGGTTCAGCTGCCAGCGAGGCTTTGAAAGGAACCGAGCAGGAAATTAACTCTGCTTTTAGCAACCAGATCACCCCCGTAATCTCAGGAGAGTATATTGTCTGGCAGGATGAGCGGGACGGAAACTGGGATATTTACATGTATGATATGTCCGTTGGAAGGACTGAATCCGCCCTGCTCTCAGGCTCAAAAGATGAAATAGAGCCTGCAATCTCAGGCAGCCATGTTGTTGTGGCGGACAACAGGAGAGGAGACTATGATATATATTTGCTCGATATTGTCTCAGGAGCAGAAAGCCGGATTACTTCAGACAAAGCCGACCAGAGGGAACCTGCAATCTCGGGCAACATAATTGTATGGACGGACCGCAGAAACCAGAACACGGACATCTACATGTATGATATCACTTCGAAAAAGGAAACCCAGATAACAACGGATAAAGCCGACCAGAGCCAGCCTGCAATCTGGGAAAATATCATAGTCTGGAAAGATACGCGCAATGGGAATGAAGATATTTACATGTACGACATCAATAACGGTAAAGAAAGCCCTGTAGTCACGGATTCTGCAGCACAGACAAACCCTGTTGTTGAAGGCGACTACATTGTCTGGGAGGACAGGCGTGACGGAAACCTTGACATTTACATGTACGAAATTTCCAGCGGGAAAGAAACAGCTGTTTGCATTGACCCCAAACCACAGAAAACCCCTGTTATCTCGGACGGAAGAATAGTCTGGGCTGACGGGAGAATTAAAGGAACAAACATCTTTATTTACGACATAGCCACAGGGCAGGAAAAGACCGTTTCCACGGCATCTGAATATGAAAGCAACCCCGCAATAGACGGCAACCGGATAGTCTGGCAGGACAAGCGCAAAGGCACTATGGACATTTTTATGTTCACGGAAGACACTTCCGAGACCGGAGCAGCTGTCGGAGAAGAGACTGAGGATGAAGCCGAAGCAAAAGCTCCTCTTGGAATATACCCCGTATCAGGTGCAGTCGTAGCGGCTTATCTTGCAGTCACTGCAGGTAAAGGTAGGAGAAGAAAAATCTAAGCCTGCAACCCTGACCATACAAAAAAAACGGTCATGAGGAAAGCCAGGAAGAATATACTTAAAAAATAAATAGAAAGTGAGAATATTAACTGTCATGGATAAGAACTCGGAAACAATAAAAAATCTGAAAATCCGAAAAATGAGCCGGGAAGAGGCTGAATTTGCAATTGAGATGGCAGCTGCCGAAGGCTGGAACCCCGGCGTCCATGATGGTGAACTTTTTTACGAAGCTGACCCTGAAGGCTTTTTTATTGCAGAGCTTGAGGGCAAGCCAGCTGGCTGCGCCTCTGCTGTTGTATATGATAATGATTTTGGTTTTCTCGGGCTCTACGTGGTCAAACCTGAATTCCAGAAAAAAGGCATAGGAATGAAACTGACCGAAAAATGCCTGGAACACCTGGGAGACAGAAACATCGGGCTTGACGGCGTTGTAGAAAACGAAGAGAAATACCAGAAAGCTATGAAGTTCAAGTCTTCCTATAGCAACCTGCGTTATCAAGGTAAGGGAGGAGGAGAAACTCCGGATGGTATGGTAAAGGTCTCGGAAGTCCCTTTTGGAAAACTGCTTGAATACGACAGGAGGATGTTTCCTGCCCTGAGACCCGGTTTTCTGAAAAAATGGATCAATCAGCCTGATTCTTATGCCTTCGCAACTCTTGAAGCTGGAGATCTCAAAGGGTACGGCGTTATAAGGAAGTGTCGGGTGGGTTATAAAATAGGGCCTCTTTTTGCGAATGACCAGGGTACTGCAGAGAAGATTTTCAGAGCTCTTAAGGCTTCAGTTCCCGGGGAGTTCATTTATCTTGACGTCCCCGAACCCAATAAAAAAGCGGTGGAAATGGCAGAGAAATACAATATGAATGTGATGTTCAGGACTATACGCATGTACAGCCGAAAAGAGCCTGATATAGAACTTGATAAAGTTTATGGAGTTACGAGTTTCGAACTCGGATAAGTGCAGAGCAGAAACAGGTGGAAAGAAAAAACAGCACAGGAAAGAGATTACAGTTCAATATCCCTTATGTGCCGTTCATATTTTTCTTCCCAGGAAGGAGTAGTTATGCAAATCTGTTTAAGGTTTCCTCGGAACCAGAATCTCTTTCCCGAAGGCACTACTATCACATCCCCTGCCCTGCCTTCAAATTCTCTGTCCTCAACTACCCATGTGCCTGACCCTTCAAGAATATAATAAAGAAAATTGCTTTTTTTGTGAACAAATTCTTCTGCATGGCCTGTATCCGTCTCCTGATAGAGGATAGCAGCACTGGGGCAGTCTTCTTTCGTTGTATAAATTCTCATACTGACTCCATGTTTCTTGATTACTTCTGATTTTTCAGGTCTGAAAACTATACGAGGAAATTCTTCTGGTGCGGCAGGAAATTCATGATATGGATACTTTTCATCAGGAATATCAAGCAAAAGCAGATTCTTTTCAAACCCGCCCCATTCCTGCCTTTTTTTCAGTCTTAACGATTCAAGGCTTTCTTTTGAAAAGCCCTTGAGTTCTGTAATCCTGTAAATTACTTCCAGCAGGTCGACAAGTTCTTCAACCTCTTTGCTCTCAAGGTACTCAGCCAATTCTTCTTCAAGCTTATTCTCCAGCTCAATAAGGAATTCAGGATCGGAAAGTTCTTTGAAGGCACAACCTTTACCTGAACTTTGAAGAATCTCCGGGATTCTGTCCCTAACTGCTTTATGATCGCTTTCTGTGAAAGACTTCAAGAATGTCCACCTTCACCCGGACTGAATTTGTGTATGGCTTAGAATAATTTCTTTAAACAGATAGAGATCCAATAAATATATAAGTGCTATCCGTATATCCATGCAGAATGTTTCTGGAGAGCAAAAAGACGCATCTGGCAGTTATTATCAGCTGTGTGTTTTACAGCATGAACGGGCTTTTTATTTCCCGTATCCATGATATGGCTATTTCTCCGGTAATCTTTTACAGATTGTTTTTCGGAATTCTGTTTCTTTTTTATATATAGTTGCAAGGGGGAAAACCTCTGATCTCAGGCTAAAGAAAAAGAAAGGAAGCCTGTTCCTGCAGGGAGTTCTGGTGGTTGTATGTATGCTTCTCTATTTTACCTGTCTGAAGATTACCTGTGTATCCATAGCGATTCTGCTCCAGTATACAGCCCCGATTTATGTGATACTGGCTTCTCCTTTTCTCCTGAACGAAAAGATAGGAAAGGAAAGTATAGCTGCTCTTTTTATTGCAATTACAGGGGTTTTTCTGATAGTCAGACCTGAAGACGGGCTTTCCGGCATGGAACTTACAGGTACCTATATGCTGGGCATGATAGCAGGAATGCTTTCGGGATAGTTTCCATAGGTTTCGGAGAAATCTTTACAATTTTAGGGGCTTGCCAACCTTAAAGCCCAGACCGGAAGCCTTCTAGCCCTGATAGAACCTGTCAGTGGAGTATTTTTTGATATAGCTGTACTCGGGATTTCACTGTCTTCCGAAACTCTTGCAGGTTGCACCTTAATTATGAGTTCTGCATTGATTATAAGCCTTAAAGACTCAGAGAAGATTTCCGAAAAAATGGGTGAAGGAGTTTCCGGATGCTTTTTAAAAGAACTCCCTTCCCGGGTTCCTCCTCAGGACCCTCCCTGAAGTTTACAGTGAACAATACTCGTCTCTTGCCCTGAAAAGTGCTTTTATATTCTCGAGCGGAGTATGCGGAGCAAGGCCGCAGCCCGGAGCAAGTATATCGATCCCGTCTTCAAGGCATGCCCTGGCTTCAATCATAACCTCATCAGGACCCTTTGCTAACAGGGTATCCGAAGGGGAAACATTTCCTATCAGACGTACCCGGTTTCCTACAATTTCCTTTGCAAAACTGACACTCACTTTCTCTTCAATGCTAATCCCATCAAACCCGACATTTGCCAGAGAGTCAAGGACGGCTGTGGCATCTCCACACATATGTAGAATTTTTAAGCCTGTGACCTCTCTGCAGAATTTCCTGTAGAGCGGGAAAACCGAGGTCTCAAACATCTGGGGAGCAATGATGTCAGGTCCGGCTTCAGAGTCTATCAGGGTCACGGCGTCTGCTCCTCTTTCCAGCAAGCCATTCGCGTATTCGATACAGGCTTCGTTCAGAGTTCCCATCAGCTCTTCAACAACCTCAGGATTTGTGACAAACCACATAAGGTAATTTTTCATGCCAGCAAGCATGGAAGCAAGTCCGGCGGGCCCAACAAGCCCAGCAACAACAGGCACGTCTTCCCCTACATGTTCTTTCAGGATTCCGACCGCATCCAGAACTACTGAGGTCCGCCTGCTTTCAAGAAGAGAATCCGGGACTGAAATATTCTTAACATCTTTCTTTTTCTTGCAGGGAAAATCAGTCACATACGGCTGTATATCGATACTGCCTTCAGCTACCGTACAGCCAAGAGTCTCGGCAAGCACTGTAGTGCAGAAAGGACAGCGCACGTTCTCAAATCCTGCAATCTCGTGTCCCCCCAGGGCAAGTGCCGCCATTTTGCTGGCATCATAATTAGCCTGAGGCCAGTAAGCTCCTGTCATTTCCATAAGTTCGACAGTGCCTGTCTGGGTCACGGAACAAACAGGAACCATATCAAGAGATTCGCCTTTCAGCGCCCTTTTAAATCTCGTATTAAAAGTAAATTCGTTCATTATTTCACCAGATATAATCCAGAGGTTTATGATTGTTGAGATTTGACTGTCAGCTCAAACAATGAAGTCCTGAATATATTCGTTATTTTATAATATACTGAAGAGGAGATATAAAAAAATATAAATCAAAAAACTCCACAGAAATTAGGTAGAATTGACGGGTGAGAGAAAAATGGGAAAACAAAAAAATTATAAACAAAAGAAACAGTGGGCAGTTCTTGCCTTTGCAATAGGTGCCGCTCTTGGAAGTCTTTACGGGGCTTTTATCCTCGGACCAGCGCTGGATAGTACTATGGAAGGGACGATAATAGGCATTGCGATAGGAATCGGAGCCGGAGTTAGCCTTGGAGCTTTCCTTGAAGTAGGGACCAGACCCGAAAAAATAAACAAAAAAGAAAGTAAGCTGCTGATCGCTGTGGTGATTGCAACTTTACTTCTGATGCTGTCAACTGCATTTATGGCTTATTCGGGATTGCTTGATTATTGAAATCCGGACCTGCAAACATTTTACAGGTGGATTTAGTCTCAAATTATGCGTTTGAGCACCTGCTTTTTGAAGCAGCTGACCACCAGTTTACATGAAGGATTGTAATAACAAATCTGGAGTCTTCTCCCTAACTCCAGTTTCATATATATCCAAAAGGAAAATGCGGCTTCTTTAGCTATCTCGCTTACTGACTGCCAGACTAGAGACACAATTCCTATATCCTGATAGTCCCTGGTGAAAATAAGCTGCTGATGAATTACTTCAGTTCCTTTTCTGAGACTTTCTCGTGTTGCGTCAATCTTCAAAGATTGAGTAATTTTGAATATCCGTAATTGATTTTTATACGACATTTTATTACTGACGCGACGAATCAAACTTAATGTTCCTCTCAAGTGGAACTAGCTTTACTCTCTGTCGGAGCTATCCTCCAGTTACCAGGCGGGACTTTAATTTCAAATTTTGCTCCTTCCCCTTCAACTCCCGTTTCAATAATTTCCATACCTGTAATGGAAATTATACCTCTGACAAGGAAAAGACCAAGCCCGGTATTTCTACCTACGGATTTTTCAAAAATGAGTTCCTTCATGACAGGAGAGACTCCTATGCCGTTATCCTTTACTTCGATTATAACATTTTCTCCGGCTATACGAGAGCTTACATTAATCTCGCTGACATGTTCACCATGAGTTCTTGCATTGTCAAAAAGGTTGTAAAAAGCTTTTTTGAGCAGGGGATCAGCATATATTTCGAGACTGTTGTCCTCAATGGAAAACTTTATTCCCTGACCTGAAAAAGCGAAAGCTGCCTCTTTTGCAATGCTGCATATGGACTGCCATGTAGGAGAAACAACTCCAAGTTCCTGATAGTCCTTCGTGAAAATAATCTGGCTATGAATCGTTTCAATTCCTTTGTTAAGGTTTCGAAGATACTTCGAAATCCTGGGGTCTCCCTTTACATCCGGAGGAAGCGTTTCAGAAATCAGCTCGGTATATCCTGAAAGTACATTCACCTGATTGAGAATATCATGCCTGGTAATATTGCTCATGAGGTTTATCTTCTTATTTGCCTGCTTCAACGCTTCCTGGTACAGATATAGCTCTGTGATATCGTGAATCATTACCAGTTTGCCCTCTGCATCATCTCTTGTCATAAGAGGGCTGACACTGACAGTAAAGAACTTTGTTTCCGAACCGCTTTTGACTGAAATTTCCCTGCCGAAGCTTCCCTCAGGCACAGGACCTAAAATCTCCACTCCCTCTCCGAAAAGGCAACTTAAGTTTTTTCCCATGACCTCTTTTCTGACCTTTCCGGCGAGTTCAAGCGCTGCCTTATTAATATCCACTATGGAGTTTGAAACATCCATAACAATGTACCCATCGTTCATGGATTCTATCACACTCTCTCTGGCAACCGGAATAATATTAAGGAACTCATGCTGGATTGTGCCCCAGAAAAGAATCAAGCCGGTTATCGCAAAGGAAAAGGGAGTGGGATCAAAGAATGCAAAGGGCCCTATATCTGCTATGTGAAGTATGTTTCCAAGAACCGGAACACAGGCTGCAGTAAGGGCAATGGCTGCCTGAGTTCCGTAAGGTGCGGTAAGGCGGACAAACTGTCTGAAAAAGAAAATGATTCCGAGAAAGATCAAGACAAAAGAATAGATATAAAAAATCCAGAAAAATGGCCCATGTTTAAGTACCAGGAGAGGAAACTCTCCTGAGTAGTCAAGATAAAACCCTTCAAAATACAATCCATGGATTTTATTTGTAAGCATCAACAGAATTGTAAGGCAGGGAAAAAGAAAAAGCAGTTTCTCATACTTTCGTGCAAACTGTCTGCATACTCCGGAATATTCAGCTGCAAACAAAAACCACACTACAGGGGCAAAGGCGATTCCCAAATACTGTAGCTGAGCGAATATATATTTATACTCGATATCCATGAACCCGATTTCAAAAGCGTAATTTACGGACCATAGAGCCATACAAAGCATGATTAATATAAAATATCTTGTAAAAGGCAAACTGCGGTAATTAAAGGCCTTGTATGCTCTGATTGCAAGCAAGGTAGATATAAGCCCAGAAAAAATTAATGCCCCCATAAAGGGAATCACAGTGATGGGAATTTGCAGGCTGATAAGACGACCTTCCTTTTTTCAATTTTATGATTATGAGAATTGGGAGAGTCAGGAAATAGAAGTAAAAAAACACCAGACATTTCATAATTACATAAAGACTATCTATATAAGTTTATGTATCCTGCGTGGGAAGCAGATAATCTTCTGATATGGTATTCACGGGATATATCCAGAAAATGAGAGATAAAGACTTATAAATACTCCCTATAAAAACTAAAAAACGTTTTTTCAGATTAAACTCTCATAAAATATGATAAGTTTTCAAACTATTTATTCAGAATATCTGGATATATATTCAGGACGTTAAGTACCGAAGAGATCATCCGAACATTCAATGTCCTTGAGTATTCCAAAGTTTCCTTACTTTTCATTACCTTGTGATATTGCTTTCAAATAAATTCTGATTCTTTTAATACTCTATGAGTTTTCCTTTATACTTAATAACCTTTCCTCTTGTTACACTATGTGATATATAGAGTCTGGTTTCCGTGACAAATCAAAGATTGCGAACAACAAAAAAAATTAAAGTTCTGAATAAATCTTAAAAGGAATAAACCTTTAAAGTTTACTCAGATTCCTCTATGATTAAAGGAAGCTGAGAATTCCAGAGAATTCTGCATCAAACCCGTATTTTTTAAAGTTAGAACTTTCCAGAATCTTCTGCTTGATGTAGTAGAGTACACTCAGAAGGCTCTCATCGCTTTCAGATTCCACATCTCCTGCATATGGGTGGATATTTTCCTCAAGGGCATCCAGAAGCCTGGGATCAATGCCATCTCCAAGGTAAGTGTCTACAACCAGAAGATCTGAAATTTGTTCATAGAAAACTGCAAGCTCATCAAGCCAGTTCGCGGCACCGTATCCTGCCGCATACTTTTGTCGGTTAATAAACATGAGATAATCGGAAACATTTGTGATCAGGTCCTCAGTCAACCTGTCCTCGGGAAATACAATCGGGAAGCGCTTCATTACTGCAGGGGTTACAGAGCTTGAATATATCATCTCATACTCACAGACTGATGGAAAGAGTCTGGAGATCTGACTGTTAAGGACTGCAGTTACATAAGGATATTTTCCCGGGTCTTTGAGTACAATTCCACAACCGTTCTCAAAGACATAACTTCCGGAAGTATCGTAGACTGCCAGCAAACGGTAACCTTCGGTAGCGATTATCTTTGGAGTGTTAAGGTACTCCAGAAGTTTTCTGCCTCTAACACTGTAGTCCGCAGATTCGAGAGGAGAATTATTGTGACTGAATTGATTTTTGAATTCCAGAATTCTCCCGTATGCCATAGGGAACCTGACTTTCAGTTCTTCTGGAGGTATTATTCTGCACTCCTTCCTTTTGCCTTTGTCTGAAAGATCATAAGGGAGCATAAAACGGTAAGGTGAGGAGTTAAACGCAAATTTTTCTGAGAAATCGCCTGAAACGTAAGGATAAATAAGTTCAGACTCTATAATTACGGGTTTACAAAGACCCTCACAAAGATAAAGCGACTCAGAATCGCCTCCTTCTGGAACGGCAAGCCGGTGAAGCAAGCCGTTTTTTGTGCTGATTCCTCCGAAGATGCTTTCGGAGATATCTCCAAGTGTAGTCGGAAGTTCACAGACCTTTTCTACAATTCTGTTTTCGTTCAGGAACATCTATTTTTCACTTCTGTAGAAATATATTGAGAAAATTCTTTTTCTCCTGTTTTTTACTCTCAGGGTTGGATCTTGCCTGAGTTTTTGAAAAATAACTAATCTCAGCCCTCTGAACCTGATGCCCCATTAAATCATCATAATCCGGACTGAACTGCAGGGCTCGGTTTGGATAATTGTCTGCAGAAGATAGTAGAAAAGCATAAGTATATAAATATATTCGCACTGAAAATTAATTATAAATATAAATCGTGACAAATAGCTGGAAAAATATAGATCAATATAAAAAACGGGAGGTAGCGATCTGCATGATCCAAAGGAAAAAAAATCAAAATGGATATAAACATAAAAAAATGAAGAAGGTAAAGAAACAAATCTTCGTTTGCTGCAAAGCTTCAGGTATATAATTTCAAAAGTCCATTACTTCATTTTCCTGAGCAACGCCTCAAAGGCCTGTTTCTAAGATTCAAAGACTTAATCCCATTTCATTAGTTAAAGAAAAGATAAAACTAATCAAAAAAGAGGATTACTAATTAAAAAAATTTAAATATTAATTTTCAGACTACTATATATGCAGGGAAGCAAAAGTTTCGAAAGGTACTTAATAAGAGAAGCTTCAACTGAAGACGTCCCCGGAATGCTTGAGGTCTTTAACTATTACGTTGAAAATAGTTTTGCAGCCTATATCGAAACTCCGGTGGGACCCGAATTTTTTCAAGCTATTCAGAGTGAAAAAGAGCAGGATGAAGGCGGTCATTTTCCTTTTTACGTGATTGAAGAAGAAAGTAAAATTATAGGGATCGGAGCCCTCAGACCATATTTCCCATTCCCCAACTTCCGGCACACAGGTGTAGTTTCCTATTTTATCCTGTCCGGATACAGAAGAAAAGGACTTGGATCGAGAATGCTGGAAAAACTCTGTATGGAAGCCGGGAAAAAAAAGATGAAAAGTCTCCTTGCAAATGTATCCTCAAAAAATGAAGCCAGCCTGAACTTTCATCTAAAATATGGTTTTATTGAATGTGGGAGATTTAGAGAAGTCGGAACCAAGTTTGGGAAATGTTTTGATATAATATGGCTACAGAAATTCCTTGAACAGGACCAGAAATGAAAAGAAACTGAGATTTAAAAGAAAGTGGAATGAAAAGTAACTGAAAGTAAAAAAGAGTTGGAAATAAAAAGAAATGGAAAAGGATTATTAAAAAGAGCCTGCCAGAGGCAGGTGGTCAATGTTTCCTTTACCCATGTCATAAATTGTCTCACAGATACCATCACCATCTGCGTCTAGATGTGTCTGACTGAAGCCACTCTTTTTAGGTGAAGCCCAGAAATTCCCACCCAGGAAAGGTCCTCCTACGATGTTAGTGCCCGGCTTTTTGTTAACATTCCAGAGATTCCCTGAACTTTTGCCATCAAAATAGAGATTTTTCGTATTGTTCAGGTAATTATCATAGATTATATTCGTGTTAGAGTTCAGGATATAGATGCCATATCCTGAATTCGAAGCTACTCTATTGCCGTTAAACGTGTTATTGCTGGAAGAGTTCAGACATATTCCATACACAGTATTTAGGTTTGCATTATTGCCTGTCAGAACATTTTTGCCGGAGGCTTTCAGGTATATGCCGATTCTGTTATCCAGTACTTCACTCTCAATCAATGTATTGTTACTGCTGAGAGAGTCAAACCAGATCCCATAACTGCTATTAGATGCCGTACTGCTGGCAATCATATTCATGCTGGCATTATGCAAAAGAATAGAAACATAACTGTAAGAGGCTGTGTTGTTCCCAAGTTCATTTTGAATAGAGTTCCACAAGCTGATGCCGTACTTACTGTTATTTAATGCGGTATTATTCTCAAGTATATTTTTGTTTGAAGATTTCAGGTAAATTCCCACATTGTTGTACAATGCCCTGTTCCCGTTCAGACTGTTGTTATTACTTAATGAGTCAAGCCAGATACCATAACTGCTGTAAGCTGCCGTGTTATTAATTAGACTGTTTCCGCTTGAATTATGCAGGATAACACAGACATTGCTGCTGTTTGAGGCAGTGTTATTACTTAATATATTTTCGCTGGAATTCCACAGATTAATGCAGGACCCGGAGTTGTTTAATGCCGTACTGCTGACGACTGCATTTCTGCTGGAATTTTTTAGATATGTGCCAATCTTGTTATCTGCTGCAATATTATTGCCCAGCAAATTATCTATGGAAGAATCCACCCAGATACCGTAATTACTGTTAGAGACTCTGTTATTAAGAAGCAAGTTTCCGCTTGAGTTGCTCAGAAAGATGCAGGCACTGCTATATGATACTTTGTTGTTGTCAAGAGTATTATTGCTTGATAAATCCAGACGGATGCCGAATCCGGGATTTAAGTTAGAACTGTTTCCAGCAGTCAAAGTATAGTTACCGGAAGAGTTTTGAAGAGCATTCCCGAAGACAAATAATTCATTGTTTTCAATACGGCAATCTTCAACCCCATAAAGATGGATTCCGGCATTGGAGGAACTTATATTTCCGGTTATACAAAACCCGTTAACAGCTACTCCGTCTGCTGTGACAGAGAAAACGTCATCCAAGCTGCTGGCTGCCTGAATAATGGTATCTGAAGAATTTCCGGAAGCTGAAATGACAGCAAGGTCTTCCACGCCTATTTCCAGGTTTTCAACATAAACGCCCGGATAAACAAGAATTATATCTCCTGGGTATGAATTATCTATTGCAGCCTGAATTGAGGAAAAATCGGCAACTTGATCTGTGCCATTATTCACCGTAATTACCGTGGAATTCGATTCTTTGAGTGGTAGATAGTCAATAAATCCTCTGCCTTCAATATTATACATGGAGTCAAAAATACCGTCAAGGTCAGTATCCCTGACACCTCTTGGATAGACCGTTCCATCAGGTCTTCCCCAGAAATTACCGCCAAGATAAGAGCCGCCTACGATATTGGTTCCTTCGGACTTTGTTGTGTTCCAGAAATTTTCCCCCGCAACCAGTTCGGATTTCACATTTACAGTGTTATTGATGTAGTTATTATAAATCAGGTTGCTGGAAGTTCCGTAGATGTGCAGGCCCACCTGTTTGTTAGATTTTAAAGTGCTATTAACCAGAAGGTTTCCGTTTGACTCACCTGTAAGAGAAATACCCTCATTATTTTCTGAAACCGTGTTATTATCGAGGGTATTGTTGGGAGAATCAAAGAGCGAAATTCCGATATTACAGTATACAATTGAATTATTTCTCAGAGTATTATTCGAACTGTCTCCAAGGCTAATTCCTGTCAGGCTGTCAGAAACTTCATTGTCTATCAATATATTGCCTGAGCTGAACATGTAAAGATCGATGCCACAACTGTTGTTTGAGAGAATATTGTGCTCTATAAGGCAGTCAGTAACTCCAAAAAAATGAATCCCTGCAGCTAAATCCGATCCCCTTATGCTAAACCCTTTAATACTCACTTCATTTGCCCAGATACCGAAAATATCTTTCGAGTTATCAGCTGCCTGAATAATGGTATCTGAAGGGTTGCCGGATTCCGAAAGGATGGTCAGAGGTTTGGTAATCTCGATGTTTTCCTCATAAATGCCTGGTTTGACAATTATTTCATCGCCTGGACCTGCGGCATTTACCGCAGCCTGAATGGATATGAAATCCGCAACCTGACCTGTACTATTATTTACTGTGATTACGCTAGCTGCTGCATTTCCTGCAATTGCAAAGTTAAACGCGACAACTGCAATAAAAATGATTATGCCTCTTTTTACTGGATGCATGGTAAACTCCGTAACAAAACTTTTAGATTCTGTAACGAAACCTCTTACTGTGATAACTATCCGATTAATGGACGATATACAGAATTTCAGGTGAGAGAACTTATCTAAAGTGTTGCAGGAGAGATCAAAACTACCGGAAAAATGGTTTACTAAGGATTTTGAGGTTGATTTACCTGTGAACTTCAGACATAGAAAAGATCTTGGACTCAAGATCTGAAAAAAACCAAAATACTCACTGAAAAAACTTAATTTCATTATTATCCTGTTAATAAACGCGACTACCTCGCTGTTCTCAGAGTTATAAAAACAACTTTTTAAGCCATAACACCTCAAATTTTAAATTTAATTGCTATGTAAAAAAATATTACAGTTATATAAAATTAACTCAGAAGTTAAGAAGTTATTCCTTTGAAAATTCATTTTCTCTTAATGAGGCCTATTTTTTTGATAAAATTGAATAAATAATGATATTTGAATTAAAATAAGAACCTTGTCAATAATATAATTAATAGCCAGACAATAAATAGAAAAATTTAAAGATCAACGAGATATAGTTAAACACATGGAATCAGAAGATTACCTTCATGCTCTTGAAACAACAGGAAGAATCCTGCTGTTTACACCTATCCTCGTATCCATCATGCTTTTTATAGGAGGTATCCCGGATATGGAATCCTTCGCAGGGCCAGGAGCATTTTTTGCTAACGGGTTAATGATGTCAGCCGGGTTCTTTATGCTTGTATATACGGCAGTCCTGCAGTTCAGGCAGGGATTCAAAAAAGCAAGATAAAAATGCTTAAACTGAACGATTGAAACAAGTTAAAGCAGGAAAATGAGGAATAGAAAACCTAAAAGGTTATGATTTTACCTTATTTTAATTAAGTTTTAGATTAATAAAAAGATTTAATCGGTGAAGAAGCAGATAAGATTCGCAAAACTTGACAGCAGGTTCTGTTTTTAGTTCTCTTTTTAATTGGTAATTATTTTTAGTTAGGAAGTGTGAAGGTATAAGTTTTTAATATTGTTTAGAGAACCGGGAAAATTAAAATAGAATTATTAGAATATAAATAGATGGTGGGGAGTTAATTTGAAGGGGATGAGAACTTTACTGTCATTTGTGTTCATTTTATTTATTTTATTTATTTCACTTTCAGCTGCAAACGCACACTGGATAAAGTATACGGAAAAAATCGTGTCTTCAGCCGGAGATTTGCTAACAGACGCAGCAGAAAGGGAAACGAAACTGAGTAATGGTGAGGAATATAGGGACGGATTAATTGATAGTTATAATTGTCTCATAAACCCGGGATATCCATCAGGTTACACTCAAATTACTGAAAACACAGGGAGTGGATGTACGCTCTGCAAAATAACCCTGAAAATATCGACAACAGAATAGAGTGAATACAAATCGCAGTTAAAAGAATTTTTTTTCATGAGGTGAAAGTATGAAGGCGATAAGGATTCATGAATTTGGCGGACCTGAGGTTCTAAAGTATGAAGAAATTCCAGAGCCGGAACCTGAAGGTCCGGGTATAATTCGGATAAAGGTCATTGCAGCCGGAGTCAACCCTATTGACTGGAAGATACGTAAAGGCATGCTAGGTGAAATGTCTCTGCCAATGACTATGGGACTGGATGTTGCAGGGGTTGTGGACGTGGGACAGGGAGGAGTTCTTTTCCAGCCAGGAGAAGAGGTTTTTGCAAAAGTTTCGATCGGACAGGGAGGCTATGCTGAGTATACGGTTGCCAACTCCACACAGGTAGCAAAAAAACCCAAAAGTATAGGGTTCATTGAAAGTGCGGCGATTCCCACAGCAGGACTGGCTGCCTGGCAGTCCCTTTTTGATATTGCCGGACTTAAAAAGGGGCAGTCAGTGCTCATCCATGGGGCTGCAGGAGGGGTAGGGAGTTTTGCAGTCCAGTTCGCTAAATGGAAAGGAGCTTATGTCTTCGGGACAGCTTCCGAGAAAAACGAGCAGTTCTTGAAAAGCATAGGTATTGATGAGTTTATCGATTATAAAAAACAAAGGTTTGAGGACGTAGTTGGGAAAGTGGACGTGGTACTGGACACTATAGGAGGAGACACCTTTGAGAGGTCGTGGAAAGTGTTACAGCCCAACGGATTCCTGGTAAGCACTGTAGCGAGCATTCCCGAAGGTGCTCCAGAAAAATACGGTGTACGTGCACAAACTCTGATGACCCGGTCTGACGGAGAAGAACTCGCTCAAATCGCAGATGTAATAGACGAACAGCAACTAAAACCTGTAGTGACAACAGTACTACCTCTTTCCGAAGCACAGAAAGCTCATGAGATGAGTGAAAGCCGCCATACACGCGGAAAGATCGTTTTAAGAGTGGCAGAGGATCCGCAGTGAAAAAGGGATAAAAGATAAAAAATTAAAAATCCCTACTCAAGGATCTTTAAAATTTTTCAATTTATTTTCTGTCAAAAACTCATCCGTTCAGGAAGGAGAGATGGGAGAAACAGACTCTCCAGCTACGTATTCCATGAATCCGTCAGCAGTATATGAAACTGATTTCCCATCTATTTCTCCAGCGACCTGATAAGTCCCTATTATTTCCCAGATTATTCTGTATTTAATCTCACTTCCACTTTCAATTCCAGATTCATTTCCATCTTTAATTCCATCTTTAGTTCCATCTTTAATTCCAGAGTCATTTCCAACCGGGATCATTACTGGAAGCGGAACAGGTTGCCGCGTGGTGAACTTTATTTTAAGAGTTTCAGAACCCGAAGAGGCGTTCACGAGGGTATTTTGAGGAAATGTGAAGAAACCCTCGGGCAGGATATATGCTGGAGACATTTCTCCTTGAGAGATTCCGATATCTTTTGTATTCAAATTGTAATGCTCAATTTGTATCTCTTCCTCGCTAAAACTGGCAATGATTTCCCCATCCTTCCAAACATTAAGAACCGAACTTACTGACTGCGAATGGTTGGCATTGGTGATGTTACCAAAACTGATTGAATACTCTGCGGCTGTTTCGTTTGAGTAGTTTCCGGCCTGAGAGACCTGGCCCCAGTCCCACCCGAGATCTTCTCCCCAGGACCAGTACCCCCAGTTGTGGTCATGGTAAGCTCTTGAGTTATTCAGGGAATAAGTTACTCCGGCAACAGAGAGGTTTCCGGAAACCTCCATTTTCGGAGAAGCTACTAGCCAGTTGATACCCATCCCAGGCACAGAAAAATTAGAGGCACTAAAAACGGGAGCAGGCCTGGTTTCCGGTTTGAACAGGGCATCAAAGATCCCTGATCCGTTTCCGGATTCGATATGTACACGATATCCCTCATCAGTTAAGGTTACCGTATTGTTGGCTATCCTGACATCAGGAGATTGAGAAGAATAATTCACAACCTCCGAAGTGAGAGGATATGACTCATAAAAAGAAGCCGATGTCTCATTTACATAATATCCCAGAAGAACTTCCGAGGAATTGGTACCCCCGTTCAATTTGAAAGTACATACTACTGACAGGTTCTGTTCTTCGTCGATCATATTGAAGTAGTGCCATTCATTGTACAGATATTCCGGATCTCCTTCTCCCGGCGGATGGAAAGTATCACTTACCAGGAGTTCGTCGATATAATCACTGCTCTCATATGCAAGAGCTGCATTAGGAGCTGCTAAAAGCACGAAAATTATTGCAAGTATCGGTTTAAGTACCAGTTTAATTTGCATTCATTAACCCCCTTAATTAAGGAACAAAATCAGTTACTATTTTCAATCACTGCTTGAGATTCAAAATTCACCTGTTCCCCGGTTAAATTGTATGGATTTGAGATTATAAAAGCATGTTTATAAGTTAAATGCCCTATAATTTCTTATTTGAGGTATTCGTGCCCTTAATAGCGAGTTTCTTCTCCCCTTCGATAACTTCTTCCATGTTCCCCGAAAACCTGGACTTTAAATTTGCCTTTAAGCCCGAAGCAACCTTATGCAATTATGGTCGCTATCCTCTGCCCTTGAAAATCTTTATGCACAAAAAGCCGGTCAAAATATCCGGTATCATCCAGATCTCCAAAACCGACAATAAAACCATTAATTTCAACTACGACCATATTGTTGCTGGAAAGTGATTTATCCCACATATCCATATCGATTTCTTCTGGTGCCCAGGCATCAAGTTGTGCTGAACTGTAATCTTTTAAATGAAGAACGGAGAAGGAATTCCTGAGATAAACTTAATATACCTGTTACTACTATTTTTATTTGGAGTTAATTATTTTAGTGCTTCCATATTTTTTGACAGAAACTGGAAAGAGCACTTAATTTAAAACCTATTTTATGATAATCAACAGACTGGGATTTCTACAGGCCAAAATTTAATTTATTCTTTTTGGAAAAACCATTAATTGCCTCAATTGATTCAAAAAATATAGAAAAAATAACTAATTTGACAGTTACTTAAGTTAGTTTAAGAAGCCCGATATACAATCCAACATAACATTGAGGAATTACTATGGATAGAATATACAATATCAAAAGGAAGAAAATTGGATCAAATATTGACCAATTTGATGTCAATTCAAATCAAGCTTCTGATACCAGCACGGTTTTTCCTGAAGAAATAAGAGACACTCGTTACCGCCGGGAAGATCACAGGAGAATTTGGAATTATTTAGAATTATTATTTTCTATGTTATTGGATTCCTTTAATAGGAAATATCCTGTCCCAAAGAAAACGGTAGTAGTGATAACAGTTGCTCTCCTGTATCTCATAAGTCCAATTGACATTTCTCCAGATATCCTTCCTTTAATCGGATTTGTAGATGATGTCGCTGTGTTTGCTTTTGCATTTAGCCTTATTAAAGATGACCTGGAAAATTATAGAGCCTGGAAACTGATAGAATCTGGAAAATGAATAACTGATGGCGATTTTGTTCGCCAATGACCTTAATTTATCCAATCGTCCCATCCCGAACCAGGTTACTGGATAGAAAATTATCTTATTCCATACTTACGGTATATTTTTTATATTTTTAGTTTTAATTGAGAATAAAGCCAGTTTCAGAATAAGTTAGGGAACAAAAAACAGGAAAGCTTCTTAATGAAAAATGTAAAATGGTTTACAAGATGTGATAATTAACAAACAAAAAATAGTAGCAGTATATAAACAAAAGGCTACAATCCTCTAAATAAAAATCATGTTGCTCTGCCATTTTGACAGAAGTACTGAGACGGTGTTCCATTTTCAAGAAGATACTCTTTCCAGACATCGCATGTGTTGCAGATACATTGTCTTTCAGGATTAAGGTCCTGGCAGGTGGCTTCACCTTCCGAGCAGTATATTCCCGGGACATCCTCGGGATCGGGGACTTCTCCTTCAGGCAGATCCTCCATTGCCTTTTTTGAACTGTCAAGCTTGCCCTTTACACATTTACTGTCAGCCTGAACCGGACATTGTGGGCATCTGCACCTGTTAATGTTTTCTCGTGAATAAGGAACTTCAAAATCAATGCCCCTTTGAAAAGATACCCTTCTGTCTCTGGGTGTTATCGGGCTTTCCTCTCCAGTTGTTGTATCTCTAACATTGCTCATATTTTCCCCCCAATTTATAACACTTCGTTAGTGCGTAATTCAAGCTTTGGTTTTAGGAGATAAAAGTCTTTTCAGTTATAGAATAAATATATAATAGTACTTTAAGAGGCTACGTTACTGAGATCAGGCAGTTTTAGTTAGATAACCTGTAATTTTCATGTTCATCCTTTCGATCAGGCTCGTATGGTTCAATCTCTTGGCTTCTATCTTACCAGAACAACTAAGATCAACAGTTTTTCTATACATCTTCCCTACTTTGAAAAAGAAATATGTTTACGTTGTTCCTGCTAACTCAGAAGCTCTCTTAAGATGATCCGTACCAGAATTGCTAGATACATTGGCCTTTTGGAAATATTCAGCTCCTCCTGTACCATTTTTCGCTTCATTTGCCCCCTTCAACAAAAACTGACCTGCAGAGTTATAGTCCAGAAGAGCCATCCTCCATTCATTCTGTGCATCTTGAAGCTTGGGAGATACGGTATATTGATCATTTTCCTGAATGGCGTTCTGAGTATCGTTTACTGTTTGCCGGGCATACACCGCAAGAGTGACATAGTCAGAATTGTTTACAGCGCCGGATATACCGTCCAAATCTGTTTTAAGTATTTTCAAATTTTTCTGAACATTAGTTCCCCATGCAATATCCTGGTAGGTTGATTGAATGGTACTCAGCGGTGAACCTGGTTGAGATGCGTTTTCAACATTTTGTGATCCGGCAAAACCCCAGCCATCCACTGAAATTAGCAAAATAAACAATATGAAGTAGACGTATTTTTTCATACACATACCTCTAAAAGTCCACTTATGACTATAGAAATTTAGAGGAGATGTATTATAAGATTACCTTTACATTTTTCTATATTTGATATAAATGCACCTGTAAATGCATCTGTAAAATTAACATTTTCAAAAGAAGAAATTCTGGAATTGATAGAAAACGATATCAATATAGCTTATTATGCTATTGCAAAATCTCTGGGAAAAAAACCGAACAACAGTAATGAGAAGTGTCAAAAAACTGAAAGATAAAGGTATCTTCACAAGAATCAGGTATCTTCACAAGAATCGGCTCGGACAAAACAGGACACTGGGTAGTGATCCGAAAACTCTGAAGATATGGTATAGGTAAACTGTATCATCCTTTTTCATGTTGAGATCACTTTTGCTTCTCTTTTAATCCCATCAATAAGATACGGGCTTATTGAAGCTTCAGTAAGCAAATCGACCTTTACTCCAAGTAATTCTGAGAGTTCCCTCTCAATCCTTACAAGGGTTAACAGACCTTTAGTTTCGGAAAACTCCACAAGAATATCAATATCGCTTTCCGGCTTTTCTTCTCCTCTGGCATAAGAGCCAAAAATAGCTACCTTTGTTGCTCCTTCTTTTTCAAGGAAAGAAGAGATTTTTTCGAACAACTCTTTGTGCCGGTCAGCGTTTTCCATGTCAGTATATTTTGTTTGTGATCATTTAAAGATATGGTGGAGTGAAATGATGACAAAAAAGAGAAGATATATTTAATAAAGGAGAGATTCGGAGCGATATAACTTTTTTATTATATTTCTGCCCCAGCTCCCCTCAAATCAGATAGAAAAATTAACGTGAAAGCACCTGAGAGAAACAAATCCATGGAAAGATCATGTATAAATAATATCCATAGCAATTTTCTATTATGGCTCAGGCAGATTTTGAAGATAGAGTATTCAAGGAACTCGATATTATTAAAAAACAGCTTATCGAAATAAGAGAGAACATGATAGACATAGACTGTGTACTCACCGATGAAGAAAGAGATCTTGTGGACAAAAGTTATGAGCACAAAAAAGAAGGAAAATTGATACCTATCTCAGAAGTAAAGAAAGAACTGGGACTCTAAATGTTTGAAATTCTCTTTGAGAAAGCTGCACTCAAATTTCTTAGCAAACTCGATACCAGAAATAAGCAACGAATACTCGAAGCCATCGAAAAACTCTCAGAAGACCCGATACCCCATGATGCCAAAAAAATTTATGGAACCAGAGAAAAGCTTTTTAGAATAAGAATTGGAGATTTCAGGGTTCTCTATCGGATAGAATATGAAGAAATTATCATAATTATCGTCAACATTGATTCGAGAAAACGTGTTTATCGAGAAATATAAATTGAGAATTAATCTGTTTTTGGACAACTGTTTTACCTTTCCTCCCATCTTCAAGACAGACCTGGATCACCTCTCTTATACGCTCCATAGTCTGTTCCACAGTTTTACCCTGAGTATAACAACCCGGTATGTCAGGAACTTTTGCAATGTATATTCCATCTTCGTCCTGTTCGATTAGAACAGTATAATTCAAGCTCTTGCCTTCCATCTTTACCGAAATAACATTTTGTTTGTGAGTATTTAAAGTTGTTACCGGCAGAACTGAAGATAAAAGATAACTAAAAAACAGCAGAAGCTGAAACGATATAACTTTTTTTTATTATATTTCCGCCCCAGCCCCCCAAATCCTTCGATTGGAAATTCTTCGATATGCTGCGAAGTTAGAAAAAAGTAAGAAAGAGATGTAAAAGGAGTATAAAATTTATCGGATCCTTTCCAGATGTAAAGAACTTATAAAATTATATTTGTCTGCGTTTTCCTTCAATACCGAAATAACAAGTTCCCTGTGAGCCTTGAGAAGACAATAGTCATCCCTACCCTGAGATTTGTATACCTTAAGAATTCCTCTCTTAACCAGATTATCAATAGCTGTCCCATAAAATCCCAGGTCACTTCTTTTTCTTCCCTGTAGCAAGTCTTCTCTGGAAATATGCTTATCACACCATCTATTTTAGATTGCGATTTTGTTCAATATGAACAATTCATATTCAGAGAATTCTTCCATAGACAGACCCCGGAGAGAACTGTTCATTTAGTTGAACAGTAAGACAATAGGTATAAATATTAAGGACTCATTAATTGATTTACTTATAAGAATGTTCCAATTTACATTAAAGTATTAAGAATATATTTACAGCTTCTTCAATTATTCACCCGATAGTAAATAATTAAATTAAATCTGTGAATTAATAGGAGAACATCATATAAAGTTTTAGCTGCGATTGGAGGAAAAGCGGATGTCACTTGCAGACTTTCTGGGGTCCACATCTGAAATAAAAATTATAGATTTCCTGGCTGAAAATATGGATATGGCCTACAACCAGACTGAAATTAGTGAGTGCCTTGGAATTTCCCGCACTGTTGTAAATCAGAAAATTCCGGTATTAATATACAACAACATAGTAGAAATAAAAGAATGCAAAGGAAACACAAAAAAGTATGGACTAAAAGAAAACAGCCTGGTAAATAAAATAACTTCCGCAATCTATGACCACAGCTTCAGAATGGCAGAGTATAAAGAAGAGGAAGATGAACTGCTCTCCAAAATCTCAGAGAAATGTCAGGCATCATCGGAAGAAAAATGTGATTGCTATTGCGGAGAAAACCCGCATTACATTGAATTTAATGAAGTTCCGGGGTACTTGGATCAAATCTATAGAAGGACGGAACAGTCATCAATTAGCAGTAGAATGTGGAAACATATTAAGACAGAACTTGTTTCAGCCTAACAATTAATTGAGGGTTATCAATGATAGAAGAACAGGGAAAAGGAGAAACTGTCAGGGAAGAAGAACCTGAGAAGAAAAATAAAATTTCTGTCTATAGAACTCCACTTTTTACCAAACTATACGCAACTAATCTCAGAGTATCCCCAACAGATGTAGACTTCAGGATTGAGTTTTTCAACGAAAAAATTGAGACCGAAGAAGAACTCATATTCTACAGCGATGCCCTTGCAATGTTAACACCGGAAGCCGCAAAAAAATTGTATATGGAACTCGAAAAGGCAATTGAAAAGTATGAGATTGAGAATGGGGAAATACCTATAAAAAAGAAAAGGAAGAATTGTTAATTTGCAGATAGGTAATTTTTTTAAGTTCACTTTTTTATTTCATTTTTATTATATTTCCGCCCCAGCTCCCCTCAGATCCTTCGATTGGAAATTCTGCGATTGCGCCGTGGGTTGAAAGATTCTTAAGTAATTATGGCAAAAATAAATACAGTATAGAATATTCGTCACAGATCACAAGGAATTTAAATTACTCTTTTATTTGTATTTTAAATAATCAAACTGATTTAAATCAAAGTCCTGACAGTATAAGTATCCACTTTTTGCATTATCTTTAAGATCTTGCTTAAAAATATCTAAAGCTCGTCTTTTATCTACAGCGCCATCATAAAGGCTTAAAGATAAATCAAGCATAAGTAAAATGCCATGGGCGCCTTCTTCCTTATAATATTTCCTCAGCCTTGTTCTTCCTTTATCGTGAATACAGCCTTGAAGTAGAAGATTGGTAAGTTTACTGGATTGAGATCTACTAATAGTAAAATAAACGTTTGCAGGAATCGGCTCAGATTTATCTTTATTTTCTGTTTCGGTCTTCTTATTTCTGGTTCGAATTCTTTTACTAATTTCTTCTACTATTTTGAAGTCATCATCATCTAATTTATTTTGAGCGAGTATTTGACCTGCAGCAATAGTCTGAACCCCAGATTCGACATCTTTTTGAGAAATTTTTTTGAACTCTCTTTCAGAACCTGACCTTTGACACAGATTGTCATAGCTCTGCTTTAAAATTTCTAAGTATCTACGGGGTATCCCGTTTGCACAGTACGCTGCCAACAAAAATGCTCTCTCATTTTCGAATATTTCTGAGATAGGATCTGGAACATACCTTCCAAAAACGAATTCCAGCCTCTTTCTTGTAAGCTCATGGAAAAAAGCTTCATATTCATCGGACAATTCATCTAATTGTAGATACTCAACACCGGCATCTTGTCCTGGATCGAAATTGAAAGAAACACCTTTTGTTTTCGAGGGATATTTTGTTGCATAAGGGGGATAAACTGAAGCGAAAAAGTAAACGTAATTTGTTTCCATGTCAGATGTAAATGCGCCTCTTATTAACTTTAGAAGTCTAAATATTTCTATCTGAGCATCTTCTGAAGCTTCAGAACATTCGTCTAGTAAAAGAATGGCATAGTTATAATTTAATATTTGTTTTAATTGCCTGAAGAACTCTATAATGAATCCTGCAGCATTTTCATATGCTAACGTCTTACCAACATATTGAACTTCTTTTTCTTTCAGATTTGAAAAAAAGTCTTCTAATGTAACCTGAACTGTTTCACCAGCTGAAAAACCAGACCTTACTTGACTTTCAGTTTTCGTTTTATCAAGGATTTTATCTGGAATATAGGTTAATTGTCCAATTAAAGTATCACTGAGCAATTTTATTCTCTTCATTAGCTCATCGATATCGTTTTCACCTTTTAACCCAAACATTCTTTTGATTGTTTCGATAGCTGTTCCATTATCTCTTCTTTGAACCGCAATTCTAGCTTTTTCTGCTTCGATGATAGATAATGTACTTGTCACGATGCTTGCATATAATTGGATCCGAAAAAGACGGATGTCACTCCCTTGCCATTCAGAAACTTTAGCTAGAGAAATATATATAGGCAGAATTTTTCTCTCAGGGTAACTATTAATGCATTTTGAAGAAATCATCTTGAGGATATGGGTTTTGCCGGTTCCTCTAATGCCCTCAACTAGCATATTTTTACCAGGACCAGAGATAAATGCGTCTATGTCAAAACCTGGATTTATATGTGTTACAGGAAAAAACCCTCCAGCTTGCGCATCATGATTAAAGAAGTTTGGATTGATGTTTACTGCAGACATAACAAGAAAAATTATGCATTCAGTATTTATATTCCTTAGCATTCTTTACGGAATTAAGCATATTCAAAAAAATAGCGGCTCGAAATTATTTTTGTTTGTTAGTTAATACAAAAATAGTGTTCTTATTCCCAGAACTTCTTCGTCTTCACATAATTCCTCTCCGTAACCAGAATATCCCTGTAAAACGCCTCCTCGTCTACCCTCATCTTCTCAATAACCCTTGACGCCGTCTCAGGTCCTATCCCCCTGCTGGCAAGCGCAATAACCGCCTTTTTCCCCTGCGAACGGACTATGCTTGCATTCCTGTAAACTCTCTGTATCCGCTTCTTTTCTTCAGGAGAAACTTTGAGATTTTTGCCCTGCTTTTTGACAAGGTTGATTTCCTCTTCTTCCCAGGGCTTGAGGGCTGCAATCATCCTGGACTCGCAGACAGGGCAGACGATTTCTTCAGGCACGCTTTTCACCTGGCGGTGGGAGGTCCATTTCTTGCAGTTCGTGCAGAAGAGGATGACTTTGTCGTTCATTATGCGTTCCTTAAGGGCGAGGACAATTGAACGGTCGGCTTTCTCCGGGGCTATGAGGTCTCTTTTCATGGCAAAACCGGCTGAACCGATCGGGGTCGGGCCCGATACCTCGACAGAAATCTCGCCGGCTGCAATTTTTGTCAGGACTTCTTTTGCCCTCGGTACGTCAAGCATGTCGTGGAAAATCTCGCGGACGACCTCATCGTACATCGAGGATCCTTCGTAGATTTCAAGGAGCTTTTTCATGCTGATCCTGTCGTAGTCGATATCACGTGAGAGGGCTCCGAACTTGCGGGCTACGTGGACCATTTTCCATTTCATGAGGGTCGTGTTCTTCAGGGTCATTTCGATGATAGGCTCAACATGTTCCGGGCGGAGAGAGAGGAGCATGTCCCGGATCTGGACAGGTCCGACCCTGCGCGGGAGAGTCAGCCTGATCCTGTACGGGTCCACTTCCTGAGCTACGCTGCTCCCGAAACGGGCTGAAAGGAGGGAGGTGAGGACTCTTGCCAGCGTCCCGTTGGTGTTGTGGCCGAAACAGGCGTTCAGGGTCACAGCGTCTCCTTCATCTTCTATTACAATTGTGTCTGCGTCCGGAAGCGGGAAATCTCCTTCAACGTGGTCCCGGAGGAGTCGGATAACTTCAAGCACGGCTGCCTTTGCCACTGGGTATTTCCTCTGCAATTTTTCCGCAACTTCCTCATCGTCAAGGCCTTCCCGGATCAGGGCTGCGGTTTCAGCTCGGAGTTTTCCAACTTCCTGGGATACTTCAAAGGGAACAGGGATTTCTTCCCCTGTCCAGCTCGGGACTTCGCCCATGCCTTCGACCGGCTCGACCTTGATTCTGTCCCGATCATGTTCCCTTTCGCGGTCTGGCATCTCAATGACGCGCCACATATCCCCTTTTGTGATAAAAACGGCTCCGGGTTCGGCGAAGTTTACTACAAAGGCTTCGTCCAGCATCCCGATAGACCTTCCGCTCACGATGTCGTAAATCTCGTACTTTTTCTCGTCCGGGATCATGGAGAGGTTGTCGTAATAATATTCCCGGCTTTTCTTGCGCCTTTTCAGCAGGTTTGAACCTTTCTCGTGCCAGACAAGTTTGTAGTCCCCTATCTGGTCAACCACTCTCTGCAGCTCTTCAATCCTCAGGTCTTTGAACGTGTAGGTCCGCCTCAATACTCTGAAAATCCTGTCCATTCCGACCTCCCCGAAGTCCATAACCATGCCTGCAATCTGGTTTGCCACAACATCAAGGGAATTTATGTGCGGAGAAATTGCCTCGACTCTGCCTTCGAGTGCAGACTTTGTGACTGCCATGCTCTCTGCTGTATCGTCAGCTTCCATGGAAATGATCGTACCCCGTGAGACTTCATGCAGCCTGTGCCCCGCCCTTCCTACTCTCTGGAGCAGCCTTGAGACTTGGCGGGGAGAGCCGTACTGGACTACCCGGTCAACGTTTCCGATATCGATTCCGAGTTCCATTGACGATGTGCAGATAAGTCCCCTGAGGGCTCCTGCCTTGAATCCCTCTTCAGCTTCAACCCGGGCTTCAAAGGAGAGAGAGCCGTGGTGGACTCCGATAGAGGCCCCAAGTTTTCGGAAACCTGCTGCAAGAGCCTCTGCACTCTGCCGGGTGTTCACAAAAATAAGGGTGGACTGGCTTTCATCAACTATTTTCCTGATGCAGTGGAGGTGAGAAGCAAATTCGGGTTCACATCCCACAGTTCTCGCAATTTCCATTACTTCTTTTTCCCGATCTGTTTCTTCTGCTGTGCCCGATGTGGAAAGGTGGGGGCTGACAACATCAAACTCCAGCAGCTTAAGAAGGGCAACTTCGATAACCGTAAAGTCCCTTTTTGCTCCTGCAAGGAATTTTGCTATCTCCCAGGGGTTCCCGACTGTTGCAGAAAGTCCTATCCTCTGGAACTCTCCGGAGATTTCGACAAGCCTCTCAAGCCCGACAGCCAGCTGGGCTCCGCGTTTCGAGCCTGCAAGCTCATGGATTTCATCAACCACAACATGCGTTACGGTTTCAAGGTTCTGCCGCAGGCGAGAGCCTGTAAACATTGCCTGCAGGGTCTCAGGGGTCGTGATCAGGACATCAGGCGGGTTTCTGGACTGGCGCTGCCTTTCGCTTTGAGGGGTGTCCCCATGCCTGACCTGGACTTTGATATCAAGCATCTGCCCGAGAATTTCAATGCGGGAAAGCATATCGCGGTTAAGGGCACGCAGAGGAGTGATATAAAGGGCAGAAATGCCCCTCCGCGCCTCGGGTTTCTTTTTAAGGATGCTGTGAAAAACAGGAAGTACTGCGGATTCAGTTTTACCTGATCCTGTGGGAGCTATCAGAAGAGTATGCTTGCCGTCCATGATATGAGGAAATGACCTTTCCTGCGGCTCAGTGGGTTTCGTAAATCCAAGCGTTTTCAAAGCTCCCTGAATTTTCGGGTGAAAAGTGTTAAAGATGTTGTTAAACGTCATTTTTCAAGAGCTCATTTTTGATGCTGTTGTAGCTGATATTGCTTTAAAACCTCAGCAGGGAAACCTCTGAGTCTTTAGCATTTAGGAAAGAACGTTCAACCTTAAATAGGTTCCAATATGTGAAATATCTTCACTTCAGCCTGCGGCTTCAGGAAAGGAGTCATCCGGCCTGCGGAGATAAATGATGCACTAGTCACCGCAGTGGCTGTGAAAAGCCTTCCTATAATTATACCGCATTAAAATTTGGAATTATTCACCCTGAGAAATTAGCAGATAACCAAACTTTGGTGGCACTATCTCTAAATATATTATCTGGTTTTTCCGTTTCATCCAGACTATTTACGGGCAGCTCAAATATGAAAGACGACCCTTTTCCCTGAGCACTTGTAAACCATACTCTGCCTTTATGCATATCAACAAACTGTTTTACCAGAGCAAGCCCAAGGCCAGTACCTCCGTACTGCCTATTTGTGCCCGAGTCAATCTGTTTGAAAGGCTCAAAGAGGTATTTCTGGTCTTCAGGAGAAATGCCTATTCCCGTATCTGTAACCGAAAATATAGCTCTGTTTCCACTTTTTTTACAGTAAACAGAGACTTTACCTCCTTCAGGAGTAAACTTAACAGCGTTGCTCACGAGGTTATAAAGGATCTGGATAAGACGGCTTCGGTCTGCCTGAATATCTCCAAAATCCGGGTCGATATTAAACTCCGTTTCAAGGTTTTTAACCATAGCAAGAGGCAAGATAGTGGATTTCACTTCATCGAAAACCGAGCCAATGGAAAACTCACTGTAGTAAAGTTCCATTTTTCCGGCTTCTACTTTTGAAAGGTCAAGGATATCGTTTATAACTCCAAGGAGATGTCTTCCGCTGACAGAGATGTTATTAACATATTTCAGCTGCCTTTCGTTGAGCTCTCCAAAAATTTTTTCGAGCAGGATATCCGAAAAACCAATAATGGAGTTAAGAGGCGTCCTCAGCTCGTGACTCATATTGGTAAGGAACTCACTCTTTGCCCGGCTTGCGCTCTCTGCAGCAAACTTTGCCTGAAGCAGTTTTGTTTCGGTTCTTTTACGCTCGGACAGGTCAATGAAACATTCAACAAAAAAATCTTTGTCCTCAATGGTTACCGGAACCACACTCTTCAGGATCGGAGTAATTTCCTTTTGAGAATTGATGATCGTTCTTTCTGAATTATCCACACTCAGTCCAAGATCACTGATAGGACATTTTCCGACCTCTGCAAGACAGATAAATTGGTGACATATATTTCCGACAATCTCTTCTTTTGGCCTCCCTATAGTTTTAATGGCAACAGGGTTTACATCAACTATTTTGTGGCTCGCGGCTTCGATTAATACTATTCCGCAAAGACTTTTCTCCAGTAAAGCACTCAGTATCCCTCTTTCTCTTTGCACCAAACGTTCTGATTCTTTACGTGAAGTAATATCCCGGCTGATTATCAGCAGAGTTTTTCTCTGGTCACCCGTGATTAAGGAACTAACCTCTATGTCGAGGATACTATTGTCTGACCTTTTTATTTTCGTCTCAAAAAACGGCGATCTATTCTCAAGAGTTACGTTCAATGCGTCCTGGAAGCCGGGAAGAGATTCTTCCGGAAATAGAGAGAAAAGAGAAATTTTTTCAAGATGAGCCTTATCATATCCTAGAAGTTTACAGCATCCAGGGTTAACTTCCAGAATACGCTCCCCGTCTGTTATGAAAATTGCATCATTGGACTGCTCAAATAGCGCCCTATATATTTCTTCTTTAGCCATTGGATTGTCCTCGGCCAGTTTCCTTAAAAATGAATTATTTTCTCATTTTTGTCTCAGTTTCAGCATATTAAGGCACTTTTCCTAGATTAGAGAAGTTTATATTAGGAGTCACGAGTTATAAGAATTTTTATACTGTAAAATTACTTATCACGTTTTATTATAAAGATTTATTGTTGAAGACAAGATCCAGAGAAAAAATATGATATGCTATCCAGGCTCCTCCGGAATAAAAAAGTGGGGATTTTTCCCCGATAAACCTGTCTGAGTGGCAGACAGACCAAACCTGCAAAATAAAGTTAGAAGACGATTATTCCCTTTTCATCTGCGGGAAAAGAATCACTTCCTTAATGGATTCGAGACCCGAAAGGATCATTGTGAGGCGGTCAATTCCAAGCCCCATGCCTCCGGTTGGCGGCAGGCCGTATCCGAGAGCGTTTATGAAGTCATAATCTACAGTCTGGGCTTCAAGGTCTCCAAGTTTTCTCTTCTTATCCTGATCTTCGAACCTCTTTTCCTGCTCAAGAGGATCATTTAACTCGGAATATCCGTTTGCCAGTTCCCAGCCGTTAAGGAAAAGCTCAAAGCGCTCGACAAAACCTGCTTTTTCCCTGTGGCTCTTAGCCAGAGGGGAGTTTTCTACAGGGAAGTCATATATGAAAGTTGGGTTTATGAGCTTGTCTTCTACAAGACCCTCAAAAAGCAGGGCAAGAAACTCGCCGTGGCTCTTTGCTTTCTCATAATCTTCAATCCTGTTTTCGATTGCGATTTTCTTCAGCTCTTCGAGAGAATGGGCAAAGACATCAAGACCAGCGTACTCTTTTAAGGCGTCTTCCATGGAAGTCCTCTTCCAGGGGGAACGGAGGTTAATGGTTTTTTCTCCCATTTTAACTTCGTAGCCGCCTGTTAACTTGAATACGAGTTCCGAGATCAGGGCTTCGGTTAAGTCCATCATGTCATTGTAGTCCCTGTAAGCCTCGTAGACCTCGATCATTGTGAACTCAGGGTTGTGGGTTGTGTCTATGTCTTCGTTCCTGAAGTTTTTGCAGATTTCGAAAACTTTCTCGTATCCGCCGACAACAAGCCTCTTGAGGTAAAGTTCTGGAGCAATCCTCAGGAAAAGGTTCTGCCCGAGGCAGTTGTGGAAAGTGGTAAACGGTCTTGCATTTGCCCCGCCGTACACGGTCTGAAGTATAGGGGTCTCAAACTCCAGAAATTCCCTGTCAGTAAGGAATCTTCTGATTTCCGAGATGAGCTTGCTCCTCATGACGAAGATCTCTCTTTTCTCGGCATTGACTATAAGGTCGAGGTACCTTTTCCTGTACCTTGTTTCAATATCCTTTAACCCGTGGAATTTTTCAGGAAGGGCACAGAGGGATTTTGAGAGCAGAGAGAATTCGGAGACACTGATTGAGTTTTCTCCTCTCTTTGTCCTGAAAAGGCTGCCCTGAATACCTACAATATCTCCGGAATCTACAAGGTTTTTAAAAGTCTCGAATTCTTCATCCGGGAGGTTTCCTTTCCTTATAAGAATCTGGATCCTGCCTGCCTGGTCTCCGAGATCGGCAAATATCATCTTTCCATGTTTGCGGATGTTATAGAGCCTGCCTGCAGTTCTGACAGTTAGACCTTCATTCTTTTCGAAATCCTCAAATTTTTCCAGGATCTTGCAGATGTCCCAGTTCTTTTTAAACCTATAAGGATAGGGGTTAAGTCCCTGACTTACCACACCGTTTAATTTTGCAAGTTTTGATTCGTCAAAAGCCCTAGACCCAGATAAACTTGTATCTAAATTGGTCTCGTCAGCCAGGGGAACATTTTCAGATAAATCCGTGTTGTTAATTTCCGTAGTCATTTAATCAGTACATCCTCTTCAGGTGATACGAGTGAATAACAAATAAATTGATCAGTAGTCAATAAGAGAATCGATCAATAAATGAGTCATAAATAAATTAATAATCGATAAATAAACCCAAACTCACAGCAGAATTGAGCTTAAAGAATTCACCGTCAGCGTATAAAGTTTATGTTCACTTTGCAATTTAATGCTATAAGTATGGGTTATCAAGAATAATTAACTGTGTATTAGCCTGATTCTTGACATTTATTTTTTTCCATACAGCCATCCATTTTATATAAATATTAAGAAAAAGAACCGGAACATTAATTAAAAGAACCGGAATATTAGTCAAATAATATGGTTTTACTGGTTAAATATATCATTTTTCATTAATAAAACGATGATTTTTTCTTAGAAAAATTGTTTCCACAGGCTTATTGCTGAAATATTTCTCTTATTAATTTACAGGACTTACGATTTTTCCGTTATTTTCCGTTATTTTAAAGGTAATCCTGAATTCAGTTCCGTGATCTCGTCTGGGCTCCACCTTTCCATCCATCTGGTCAACAAGGGTGCTCACTAACTGCAACCCAAGGGTTCCAAGGGTTTCAAGGCTTTCCAGTTCTATATTTTCAGGAATTCCTTTTCCATTGTCAGAAATTGTCAGGCTGAAAAGGGATTCCTGCATCTCATTACTCTTTTCTTCCCTGCAAAGCTGGATTCTAATTTCTCCTTCCTGATTTTCAGTGAATGCATGTTTAAGGGAGTTTGAAACGAGTTCATTAACAATTATTCCTAACGGGACGGCAATATCCATATTAAAGTAAGCATTTTCTTCCAGATCCATGCACAGGTGAACGCTCTTACTAAAAAGAGTGTAGGTCTGAAAAAGGTTTTCAGCTAATTTTTGGAGATATGTTGAAAAGTCCAGAGTATCGGTTCCTTCTCCTTTATAAAGTTCTTCATGGATAAGGGACATTGAGAGTACGCGACTTTGACTTTCCCTGAAAGCTTCGAGTACCGCTTTATCCTGGAACTTTTCAGACTGGAGGTCCAAAAGGGAAGAAATAACTTGCAGGTTATTCTTAATCCTGTGATGGATTTCTTTTTTTCTGGCTTCTTCAATTTTTGCCAGAGTTTCTTCTGCTCTGATACGTTCAGTAATGTCTCTTGCAATGGCTGAGACCGCTACAGGTTCTCCGGATGCATCAAAAATAGGAGAGTAAGTTACGGAGATATTTATTATTGTACCGTCCTTTTTTAACCTTAAAGTTCTGAAACGCTGGATCTTTTCTTTATGTTTAATTTTTTCAGTTAAATGTTTTATTTCCCCTTTACGGTCATCCGGTTCAAGTATTGAAACATTTTTTTCAAGAATTTCTTCGGCTGAGTATCCATAAATCTGCTCTGCCCCTTTGTTCCAGCTGGTGACAATACCATCAAGAGATTCGGTTATAATAGCATCGTCTGAAGATTCCACAGCATCTGCAAGGATCTTAATTTTCTCTTCTGCCTTTTTACTTTCAGTAATATCCTGAACCGTTCCTCGTATTCGAAGAGGGTTATTTTTCTCATCAAAAACAGCTTCTCCCTGAGCATGGACCACGCGATCTTCTCCATCATCCAGAATAATCCTAAGATCGGTGCTAAAGGGATTTCCTTTTAAAGCTCTGTTAACAACATCATCCGCATGTTCTCGATCATCGGGGTGTATAAGCTTTAAAATCTCACTGTATGGCAGGCCGAATCTTCGGGGATTACACCCTAAAATACGAAATGTCTCGTCAGACCAGTATATTTCATCAGTTTCAAGGTTCCAGTCCCAGATCCCGATATGAGCCAGTCTTTGGGCTTCAGAGAGTCTTCTCTCATTTTCCACCAGCGCCTTATAAGCTTTTTCAAGCTCAGCTGTGCGTTCTTTAACTTTTTCTTCTAAACTACCATATGCTTTTTGAAGAGCTTCTTCAGTTTTTTTGCGCTCGGTAATATCCTTGGCGATCTCGAAACGCACATCTCGACCGTCCGGCCACTTGATGATCCGGTCCATGATCATAAAATACCTCTCCACCGTGGAATTGTAGTACTCCCAATGGTAGGGCTTACCTCTCTCTTTTAAAATAACCGGATTGGTGCAGAAATCGCAGGGAGAGTCCCTCCTCTGGAACTCCCGATAGCAAATCCCTCCAATGAGTTCACCACCAAACTTCTCCTTCATCGCCTTATTCGCGTACAGTACCTCGCAAGTATACGGATCAGTCACGTACACAACGTCATCGATACCATCAAAAATGGAAAGGAGCTGCGATCGCTCGAAAGCCAGTGTCTCCTCGGTCCGTTTGCGCTCGGTGATATCGATGAACGCAGAAATAGACCCGCGTATCTTTCCCTGTTCGTCGCGCAAGGGTCTTGCGTTGCCTAACAAGTGCCGTAACGCGCCATCAGTGGTTTTTATATCGAACTCGTAATCGTTTAGTTCTATGCCTGCAGCCGATATCCGTAGCGGCATATCTGCAAGCGGGATCTCCGCTCCGTCCTTGAATAACCTAAAGGTAAGCCTCTCCCCTCCAGAAGCGGATTTGGACACATTTGTACCCTCAGGAACTTGTAACCATTCGTAGGAAAGTCGGTTCCCAGTTATCTGAAGCGCCCCGGGATCATGCGCCATCCACACGGCGGCAGGCACGGCATCCAGTACTGCTGACAGTTCGTCCGAGCGAGCCCGCTCACGCCTTTCGCTCTCCTGCATTGCATCCATAAAGGCATCGCGTTCCACAAGTGATTGGGCCAGCTTGATATTGCTGTAGCTTAGCTGTGAGATCATGTTGGCAAGCTTCATGAGAAAGGCCATTCCTGTATCCACAGCTTCCCTGCTTAACCGTGGCACTTTTTCAAGCGCCGTTATGTATTCTTTTTCATTAAAGCCGTACTTTTTAGCCTGGGATCGAAAAAATTTATAGTCCACAGACTCGTCCTCAAAAAAGAACTGCCCTGAGAAAATATTGCCGACATGCTGACCGCCCACTATGATAGGAGTCACTACGTCCCACATATTGTTCTTGCACCTGTACAGCTTAAACTCCGCAGGGAGAACGCCAGTGGACAGCTCTGTATCGCTTTCTACACAGTGCCTGCAGGTTTCGGGGTGAATCCTATGAAATTTGGTACAGATATCCTGCCACCCAATGCCTACCAGGACATTTCCTTTGAGATCATCCAGGCTCATGGGAATCTGAGCAAGCTTATAAAAATCATCCATAAGGGACTGGATAGCCTTGACGTCAACAATTTCAGCAAGCTGCAGGTCCTCTGGCTCCCGAGCAGGCGAAAGAATATCTTCCAGCTTCAGCCTGATATGTTGCTCTCTTTGGCGCAGTACCTCTTCTGCCCTTCTGACTCCGGTAATATTCTGAGTAACGCCGGAACCAGTAGGTAGTGTACCGTTGTTATCAAGTTCTAAATCTACCTTTTCGCGCACCCACCTGATTTTATTGTCTGCGGTGATGCGTGGCTCCAGATCTTCCCAATCCTCCTGCCGCACTTCCTCAACCTTCTATTGTCTACGAGTAAGTCTGACACTTCATCAACGTGAGAGTATAAATCGCACGCCATTATTTCTGAGGCTATTTCTGAGACCCTTGAATTATTCTCTGCTCGATTCTCTGTTCGGATTTTCTCTCAAAATACCAGGAAATTCATCTAAGTGACGATCAGAAAATTCATAAGTAATAATGAAAATTCATCCAAATGATAATTTGAAGTAATATATCTTTAATTTCATAAAGACATTTGGATATGTTGATCAATATTTTGCTGAATGCGTTTTAAAAGAAAAGTTAGGATAGCAAAATTGAAGAAAGTGTTTTTTAGTTGGGGGCTTAAAGTCAGAAAGAGAACATGACTATTTTCTCCTGGAACATGAATCCTTTGCAAAAAACATAGTCAAAAAACCATTTTTGTAGCAAATCCGCTCTTATACTTAAAGCTGAATCCTCTAGCTGTTTGCCTATCGGATTATGTTGATTTTTCCCATTTTTTGCGATTTCTGCTTCCTATCTTGCTTCTAACCTTTGTATGCTGTAGCTTACGGATGTTCCTGATCTGCCCGAGCCTTGTCCCATCCAGCAAATACACTTCGGCGCTTTCAAGTTCTATCCCGCCGGACGAGAAAACCGGACCCAGAAGGTCTTCCTGTGTTGACTCGTTGAAGGGAACGCCTCCGCAGAGTTCGTTAAAAGCAGGCATAATAAAGACCTCAGGATCAGCCCAATCTTTCCTGTCTTCAAAGTCAAGGTTTCCGAAGCGCTCTTTAAGGGCTTCGGCTTTAAACTTAGTCCTGACCCAGGCAGGTTCAACTATGGAGTACCCGAAGGTGTCGGTAAAACGTACTGTGGGATGGTTATGCGCAGTAATCACGTGGGATGCAGCCAGCAGTTCAGGAGCAGGCCAGGTGTGCCCGTGAAAATACCCGATTCCGTCAAGGACAGCCCCCCTGGCCGAATGTACTTTTATACCCTTTTGCCCGCTGAAGAGAAACTCGATTCCTCCATCGTGGTTTCCTGGGAAAATGTCTACATGCGCATGTTCTGCAAGAGTTTCGAGAAAACGAGGGATCTCATCCTTCTCCTGCCAGGACACCTGAGGAACGTTATGCTTTACATCTCCAAGGAGCACTACCCGGTCAGGAGAAACTGCCTGTATATATCCCAGAATCCGGTCCAGTCTGTCTTTCATGCGGCTGGGCAGATTAATCCCGCTTCTGTAGAGATCCCATTCGATTCCCAGATGGATATCGGCAATAACCAAGGCAGTTTCCGTGTTCGTGGCTGTAAGTGCAGGTTCTTCAAGAATAGGTATGATTTCAGGCGGCATAGAAACTCAGCAGGAAGATTGTTCTTAAAACGTGATTGTTCTTAAAACGTGATTGTTCTTAAAACATAATGATTTTAAAATTTAATAGAATATGAGGATAAAATTTCAAGAGGAACGGGGGGTCTCAGGCAGAACCGGCGTCCAGCGTCCAGGTACATAATATGCATGTTATGATATATAAATAAAATAGATGTTATAAAAACATGATGAGACTGAGAATATTTGGTCCAGGAAGGAAAGAAACGTCTAAAAAGTTAAATTGATGTGAAACAATCAGAAGTATGTTTGTTAAATAGAATATTCAGGAAGGGAATAGAATATCCAGAGAAATACAAATGAGAGCAGCAAAACCCGAAGATGTTGAGGAGTTAAAAAAGCTAATATATGAAACAATTGATTCATGTTGTTCCGGCGTTTATCCCTGCGAAGCTATTGACTATTTTAAAGAGTACCGCAATACGCAGAATATCCTTAACGACATACTCAAAGGACACTGCCTGATTCTTACCTGCGGGAGAGAGTTGATAGGGACAGGCACTCTTTTAAGTTCGAACGCCAGAAGGATCTTCGTAAATCCCTTATACCAGAAGATGGGACTCGGAAAAAGGATTATGCGCGGACTTGAAGAGAAGGCTATAAAAGAAAAAGTCCGGATAATGGACCTGGACGCCTCACTTGTAGCCTATTCTTTCTACAGAGCTCTCGGATATCAAACACAGTCAGAAGAGATAATTCAGGTAAAAAACGGGCAAAACTTAAGGTACTATAAAATGGTGAAAAAAATGGTGAAAAACCTCGGACCTCGGAATTAATTAAAATACGGTCCTTGAAGAGGATTGTCCTTAATTGCCTGTTCCTCAGCGAAACGCTGCTTGCTCGGCAGGACATATACATAGGACATATACATAAATGATCCACGTAGCAGTTATTCCGACAAGTCCCATAGCTCTGAAGAAGAGCAGACAATGCGGGAAGGCACCCGTATATAGAATCTACAGAACTGTAATACTGCAAGCGACTGATCATGAGGAAGTTAAGTTTCGTATAAATAAGAGATTTTGAGTACAGGCAATAAAGTTCGAAAATAGTTTCAGGACCAGAGAAAAATTCAGGTCCTGATTTCAGTCTTCACAGAGATAACTCTCGCCTTACATCTCATACTCCAGTATATCCTCGATTGTGTCCACGTACTCGACGTTTATCCCAATATTCTCTTCGATATATTCTTCGGCATCCACTGCTTCCGGAACCCTTTCAACAACAGTAAAGCCGCCTATACTTCTTTCCTCAAGGTTGTAAATAACAAGCTCACTGTTTTCTCTGGGCAGAAGGAACAGAGTTTTCCCTCCGGCTTCTGCTGCTTTAGCTTTTTCAAAGACCCCGCCGATAGCGCCTACATTGCCTTCGTCATCTATGGTACCGGTAAGGGTTACACTGTTATTGAGTTCGGTTCCATTGATTGCAGAGATTGTTAGAAGAGTCATGAGAGCACCTGCACTAGAACCATCAACACCTGGGATTTCCTGATCTGCAGTAATGCTGAAGATAACGTCAGTGCCTGAAAGAGAAACTCCGGTTTCCTGCTGAGCAACGAAAACCGCAGTGTTTGCAGCATCCTGGAAAATCACGCCCATAAGAGGCGTTGTCTGGACAAGCACCCTACCTTTTCCGGCTCTGGTCTCAACCGAGATATTCAGTAGAGCCCCCTCTTCAGAAACAATCTCCCGGATAAAAGGACCTGACCTTTCCAGTTCAATATTCTGAAAGACAGCAGGAGCCTGCAAACTGGCAAAACCCTGCAGACCTGTCGGGCAGGCTTGAAGGTTATTCTCCAGTTCAAAAACTCTCTCCCTGTAATAGTCCAGCTGAGAAGCATAAGACTGGAGAGACTTGTTATTCTGAGTTATTTGTGTTTCGAGTCTTTCATTTTCCCTTTCAAGGGAATTTATCTGTGCCTGCATTTCCTGAACCTGTTCTCCCTCAACCGGAACTTGCTCGAACAGGAGAAGGTAAGCATTCGCAACAAGCGACAGGACAAGGACAAAGGCAAGAAGCTTGGATTTCATATAATGAATTATTTTACCACGGCTGGTACTTATTTCTTCCTAAGACACGTGAAGGGATTCGAAGAATGAAGAAAGAAGAAGATGTGGAATTAATACAAAAAAGGCTGGACTGTGGTGGAATAGTCAGGTCAACGAGTTAAGCTACTTCAAGAAGATTCCTCCTTCGAGCAGGTACACCTCCAGATAGATATTTATGTGGGCTGCCAGCAGCCAGGCTTTAAACTGACCTTTCAGAAGACTTCTTTTTCTTCATCTTCCTTTTTATCTTTCTCATCCTGTTTCCATGTCAGTATTACTTTAAGATTTGCTTCCTTATCCGATTTAGTAATAACTGCCCTTCCATCTGTAGTCAGGCGAAGATTAAAAGCCATCTGTATCTGAGAAGGTCTTCTTTCTGAAGGTATTTCCTCCACAGTATTTCCAACCTTTCTAGAAAACTCCTTAATAAGAAGCATTGCATTGTTAATCGAATCTACGGATTTCTCTTCCACGGCTTTAGGAGAGACGAGAGTCATTTTTATAGTGCCGGGGGCATGCCCCAGTTCGGCTAAAAGCGGCCCTATTTTCACAGCTTCCCTTTCAGATATCTTGTTTTCATCTTTGTTGTTGTTCGTGTTATTACTAACGTCTTTACCAATAACGCTTTTAAGATTCATGCATTACCACCCCAAAATGCAATACAGGGACGTATGACAGGAAAAGAGAACACGCCCCGGAAAAAGCGAATAAGATAGATAAAGTAGTATACAATTGGATAAATAATTGTTGACGCGTTTCATATTTCAGACCTTAGTTTAGATTTCGGATTTTAGATTTCAAATACTATAGTTAAAGACAACGATTAAAATTGAAATCTAAGGTTTAAAGACTGAAAAAGAAGTATTTTTGATTAAAATACAGCACCGAAAAAAAACTGGAAAAAAAATAGGAAGAGAGGCGGATCTAACTCTTTGGCCCTCTTTAACCCTCTTTAACCCTCTTTGACCCTCTTTAACCCTCTTTAACCCTCTTTGACCCTCTTTAACCCTCTTTGACCCTCTTTAACCCTCTTTGACCCTCTTTAACCCTCTTTAACCCTCTTTGACCCTCTTTAACCCCCTTTGACCCGAACTTACTCGAAGAATACTTTTTACTTTAACTTTCTTCGGCTTTTTTTACCTGTGGGCCTTCTTTTGTATCCTGAACAATATACCCCAGAGATTTTATTTTCTCCCTGATCGCATCCGAGGCTGTCCAGTCTTTCTTTTTCCGGGCAGCTTCGCGTTCTTCAACAAGTCTGGAAACTTCCTCAGAGATTTCCTCTTTACCAGCCTGTGCAAAGATACCGAGAACATCTGAAAATCGCTTATAGAGAAAGTGGATTTGTTCCAGAACCTGCCGGCCCCTTCCGGTTTCGAGGTAGACATTGGCTGTGCGCGAAAGCTCTCTAAAAACTGTTATTGCTTTAGGAGTATTGAAATCGTCTTCGAGAGCTTCCCTGAACTGATCCTCAAGTTCAGGTAGGGATTTAAGAATTTTCAGGTCTCCGGGGCTTGATTCGTCTTCCGCATTCTTCAGGGTAAACTCGAGGTTATCAAGGGTTTCTTTAAGTTTCAAATAATTGTTTTTTGCATTTTCTGCAAAGGCTGCTGAATAGTCCAGTTTTTTCCGGTAGTGCACTGAAAGGAACATGAAACGTACAACCTCACCCCCGTATTTTTCAACGATCTCGGGCAGAGTGAAAATATTTCCCTTGGACTTACTCATTTTCTCCCCTTCGACTATCAGGTGCTCTCCATGAACCCAGGTGCATACGAAGGGCTTTCCGGTTGCACCTTCTGACTGGGCGATCTCGTTTTCGTGGTGAGGAAAGATAAGGTCCACGCCTCCAAGGTGCATATCCAGGGTCGGACCAAAACTTTTCATCGCCATTACCGAACATTCAATGTGCCAGCCAGGGCGGATTTTCCCCCAGGGGCTTTCGTAATAGATCCCTCTTTCGATTTCCTCAGGAGTTGAGGCTTTCAGGAGAGCAAAGTCCCTCGGGTTATCCTTGTCGTACTCATCTACATCTACGGATGCGCCAATCATGATATTATCAAAATCGAGCTTTGAAAGCTTGCCATAGCCAGGGAACCCTGAAATCCTGTAATAGACAGACCCTCCTTTTTCGTAAGCCAGCCCCTTTTCGATCAGGTTCCGTGCAAGTTCTATCATACCGTCAACGTTTTCAGTAGCTCTGGGATATGCTGAAGCCCGTTTTATATTCAGCATATCAAGACCTTTAAAGAATTCTGCAGTGTACTTATCCGTAAAGTCCTTAAGAGACATTCCTGCTGTTTTTGAATCCCTGATAGTTTTGTCGTCTATGTCCGTGATGTTCATCACAAGCTTTACCTTAAATCCCAGATACTCAAGAGTCCTGACTATATTGTCAGTCATCAGGAAAGTCCTGTAGTTTCCTATATGAGGCATATTGTAGACCGTGGGCCCGCAGGCATAAATCGAAATCTCGCCTTCTTTTATAGGTTTGAATATCTCTTTTTTTCTTGTCAGGGTATTGTAGACTTGCAGCATTCGGAAGACCTCTGGTTATTAAATTCCGGGTAAATTAGCCCTATCTGCTATTAGCCCTATCTGCTACTATTGCTTCCAATTGCTTTATTACTTTTGCAGCTCCTGCAAATACTCCTGATAAAAAAGCCTGAAGCTTTCGAGCAGAAAAGAGATTCAGGAAAAGCCTTCATCAAACACCGACACCCCAAACCTTTCCAGGATCTTTCCAAGCCGAAAGAGAGGAAGCCCCACTGCATTAAAGAAATCCCCTTCGGTCCTTTCTACCAGGACTGCTCCTTTTCCCTGAGCTGCAAAAGCTCCTGCTTTATCCAGAGGTTCTCCCGTCCTGATGTAAGCTGAAATCCGCTCTTTGCTTAATTCAACCAGCCAGACATTAGTTGATTCGGATTCGCTTACTTCCTTCCCGCTGTCAAGGTCCAGAACTGTAAGCCCGGTTACGACCCTGAACTTTTTTCCGCTAAGCTTTGCCAGCATTTTTTCAGCATTTTCAGGAGAGTCGGGCTTTCCCAGGATTTCCCCATTATAGAGCACCGAGGTATCGGCAGAGATCACAATCCCGGAATCAAAGTGCTTTGACACATCCCTGGCTTTCTCGATAGAGTGCTTCAGAAGCAGCTCTTCAGGGCTTAGACCCTGTAGAGGAGGTTCTTCATAAGAACTCGGGTAAACAACAAAATTATCTCCGATCAGCTGTTTAAGCAGTTCTTTTCGCCTTGGGGATGCGGACGCGAGAATTATCTTACGCATGGGGAAAAAATCTGGATGGATAGGATATATCTCTATGCATGAAAAGAAGAAAAATGGAAATTTTTCATTTATGAGCGGACACTTTCGAAGAACTTTCTTACGTTATACAGCTCTTCAGGTTTTCCCAGGAGGATGCAGGCATCATTTGCCTGAAGAAGGAAATCACCGGCGGGGGTATGGAACAGATTCGCACGCCTGCGGACTGACAGTACGGTTACACCGTGTTTTCTCCTGAAGTCAAGGTCTGCGAGAGTTTTTCCGTCAAAACTCGAGCCTCTTCCCACTTTGAGAACCTGAATATCGATTCCCGGAAGCCCGTCTTTTATACTGAACCCGCTGTCGATGCCTGTGTCAACAGCAAGTTTTCTCAGTCTTCTGTACCCATTAGCCCGCACATCATTTACCATTTTTTCGATATCTTCCCTGGGAACAAGATATTTTTCAAGCAGGCGGACAAAAATCTCTACCGAGGTTTCGTATTCTTCAGGAATAATTTCATCCGCACCAAGAGCATTGAGCCGTTTCATTTCCTGCAGGTCATGTACCTTTGCAATAATGCAGATGCTGGGATTCAATTCCTTTGCAGCCTTGACTATTTTTCTTGTAGCGGAAGCATCAGATATCCCGGTTACAAGGACTCTTGCACTCTTAATTCCTGCATGTTCCAGGACGGCTACAAAGGTTGCATCTCCGTACTGTATTTTTTCTCCTTTCGCTTTCTCCTGTTGCACAGTTTCAGGGTTCATCTCAAGGATGATATAAGGAATACCTGCGGTTTTTGCAGCCTTCGAAACTGTCTTTCCGGAAAAACCAAACCCTACCATTATAAGGTGGTCTTTCATCTGAGGTTCGGTGTTTTCTTCATCATCCAGAGGTTCCGAATAAATACCCTGTACCAGTTTCATGCCAAAAGCCGTGCTTGAAGCCTTCCTGACAATAAAATCGGCAGGCCTGTAAGAAGCATTGATTACAAAGGGGGTTACTCCCATGGTAAGAATTGAAACTGCCAGAAAAGTCTGGTAGGTTTCCTCTGTCAGGAGCGAGTATTCGAGACCCAGTCTCGACAGGACAAAAGAGAATTCTCCTACCTGAGACAGCGCAAGCCCTGTCAGTATGGTTGTACGGAGAGGAGATCCGAGAAGGAAAGTTACAAACCCTCCGGCCATTAATTTTACGATAATGAGAGTAATTGTTGCAAGAACAATGAGAGTCAGGTGATCAAGCAGATAACCGACGTCCAGAAGCATGCCTACGGACACGAAAAAAAAACTCATAAACATGTCTTTTAAAGGCAGGATATTACCCATTGCCTGATGGCTGTATTGAGACCCTGAGATAACGATCCCGGCTAAAAAGGCCCCAAGAGCCAGAGATAATCCAATGCTTGAGGTAAAGATAGCTGCTGATAAGCAGATGAAAACAACACTGACGAAGAAGAGCTGTTTACTGCCGGTCTTACCTACATGGTAAAATATCCAGGGAACAATGAACTTGGCACTCAGGATAAAAGCCAGGATAATCAGGGAACCTTTGAAGAAGATATTCGGAAGCGCACCCTCAAAACTCACGGAACCTCCTGCAAGCACAGGAGTAATCAGGATAAGGGGCACGATAGCAAGGTCCTGAAATATCAGGATTGCTAACGAGGTTTTTCCATGTGGAGTATAGACTTCACTTCTGTCCTGAAGAACCTTAAGAACTATTGCAGTACTGCTAAGCGAGATAAGGAACCCTATAAAGGTAGATGTAGCAGGACTGAATCCAAGCCCTGTGCAGACAATCAGGACAATCGCTGTTGTAAAGAGGATCTGGAGAGTTCCTCCTACCATTACAGCCTTTTTCATCTTCCAGAGCTCTTTTAAAGATAGGTCAACCCCAATCGTAAAAAGCAGGAAAATGATACCGAGTTCGGCATTGAGCTCCATATTTTGCCCGCTGTCCAGAATCCCAAGACCATGAGGCCCAATCAGCATTCCGGTAACAAGAAAGCCCAGTACCGGAGGGACTTCAAATTTATAAAATATGGTAAGGATGAGGATGGCAAAGCCGAGAATCACATCAACATGTGCAAGTACAGAAAACTCCATTTCGTTTTTGCTCCTCAGAATTTAGAATAAACACATTTTAAGGTATCCTCAAGTGAAGTTTATTAAATATTTAAGAAGTTTGAGAGATCGGAACATGGAGAACATGGTAGTGCAGAACAATCAGACACTTATAATTACCCGCCCCGGAAAACCATCTGCCGCAAAACATCTATTGCAAATCATCTCTTGCAGGTATTGATTGCAAATTGTCTGTTGCAGGTCGTCTATTTCAAGTTAACAAATATTTATCAAGAGATATAATATTTTCGGTAGAGAAAAAACGAAATAAATAGGTGAATATAGAATTTTTCAGTAGGCTCCGATGTTTTTCTGATTAATATCTTTATCCAGGGTTAGTAAAAAACTTAATCCCTTAATTTAGGATTACCATACCTTCGGGATTAGCCTGTAAGTTCTCTTTGTATACTCCCTGTACCCTTTCACTTTCCGAACTAAGACCTCTTCTTCGAGCTTCAACCTGTACAGGAACAGGAAAATAAGTAATGTCGAAATGCCGAGAGAGTAATATGCATTGAGTATAAGGGGAATACCAGCAGCCTGCAGGAGATTCCCTGCATAAGCCGGATGTCTTATAAACCTGTACGGCCCGCTTTCGATAAGCTCATGGTTATCCCTGATTTCAATATGAGCAGAGAAGTACTCTCCCAGAGTCCATATACCCCATGCCCTGAGGACCGTTCCGGATACTGTCAGCACTGTCCCGGCGGCGGTAACTGCAAAAGAATACCTGGGAAAAAAGCTGTATTCAAGAACAGGAACAATTAAAAGCAGCCACCAGAAAAATAAAAGCATGTTGCGAGTCCATTTACTTGACTGTACTCCTGACAGGTCTGATCCCCTGTATGCGAATTTTTCTGCCCGCAGATAGAATATAAGAACTCCTGCATAAACATAAACTGGCAGATGATAAAAAGAGTTCCAGTTTCTGTCCAGAATTATCCAGGTTTCAACTGCCAGTAACAGCATAAATATGCTTATGATCCAGCTAATACGATCTTCATTCTTGTTTTTGAGCTTAACCATTTACTATTTTAATTAAAGTAATTGTTTTTGTATTTTTCTAATTTCTCAGTAAATCCATGAGAAAGCGCAAAAAGCGGATGAGGCTTTAAAAGGTTTGATATCTCGCCAGAAGTCATGAAAAATAACCGTCAAAAATATCATTGTTGGCAACTTTATTCGGTAATATGAAAGAAGCTCTTCTTCTTATTGATATCCAGAATGACTATTTTCCAGCCGGCAGGATGGAACTTGCTGGCATGGAAGACGCAGCAAAAAAAGTATCTGCCCTTCTAGAATTGTTCCGTAACGCAGGCAAACCGATTTTCTTTATCAGGCATCTTTCTACCAAGTCAGGAGCTGCATTTTTCATACCAGGAACTTCCGGAGCAGATATCCACGTCAGTGTCCAGCCCCTTCAAGGAGAAACAGTCATTGAGAAGCATTTTCCGAATAGTTTTTTCCAGACCGAACTTCTCTCACGGCTGAAAGAGGCAGATGTGACATATCTGGTAGTCTGTGGGGCAATGAGCCATATGTGTATCGATACTACCGTCAGGGCTGCAAAGGAACTTGGCTTCACATCTACCCTAATTGCCGATGCCTGTGCCACTCGCGACCTCAAATTAAAAGACGAAATCCTGCCTGCATATGTTGTTCATTCTGTTTTCATGGCTGCACTGGACGGTATGTTTGCAAATGTTATGACCACAAACGAGTACATTTCTTGAAAACTCCCTTTTCAGGGTTCCTTACTGAAACTCATTATAATAAATTGTTCACTTTCTGAGGCTTAAACTTCTGGTTTTTTGAAGTTTTCCTGACTTTGTTCTGACTTTTTAGAGTTTTGTTTTGACTTTTCGGAAGAGAGCCTCCCATAAAGTTTTGTGAAGGGAGTCGCAGTTATCCCGTGGAGCACAATGGACATACAAATTACCAGACTGACAACAGGCCATATCTCTTCTGTTCCGGTCTGTATAATTGAGAACTGGGCATAGTAAAAGGCTGCTATTCCAACAGGGCCAAACCAGCCTGCAAGAAGAGAGTTCAGATTGCTTTTGATAACGGGCACAAGGGGTCTAATAAGAAAAAGGATAGGTATTCGGTGCAGCAATAAAATTAAGAAAGCCAGGAGTAAGCCATTCCATCCGAGTTTTATCCATTCCTGCCAGGGTGCGACCAGGCCTAAAAGGGTGAACACGGGAATCGTGAAGAAACGGTCCATACCTTCCACTACCCGGTCTTCATCATATCTTTGTTTTGCAGTCGAAGTCATGTTAAAGAGTGTTCCGGCAGCGAAAACAGCAAGAATCCCATCGCTCCCTAATAATTTTACGCTGCCAAGTACGATCAGTGCCATAGCAAGAGTATAGGAAACATAAGAAGATTGGTCAATAGTCTTTTTGCTTAGAGCTGTCCTTAAGAGATATCCGGCAATATAGCCAATTATAGCTCCAAGAGCTACAGCAGCGCCAACCTCCCAGAGGAGGGTATGTATCAGCCAGTGGCTTATAGCCTCTTCAGGCCTGCAGGTAATCAGGAGAATTGGAAGCAGTACGAAAGGGTAACCTAATCCATCGTTGGAACCGGATTCTACTGAGATTAAGTACCTTAGATTTTCAGGAAGGTTATCTTTAGCCAGTTTTCCGCTCAGGATGGATAGTGAAAGAATCGGGTCAGTTGGGGTCATGATCGCACCCATGAGTAGAGCTAACAGGAAACTGAAGTCCAGAATCCAGTAGATAAGCAGACTATTTATTATCCACATAAAAGGCATTACAATTCCAAGCATAGGAACTATGGAGCGCCAATTTTTGAGAGTATAGGTATAAGGAATTCTGAGAGCCACACCCATAACACCGATAGCAAGAGACGTTCTGGCAGCTTCTTGCAGCAGGTAATGGTTCCAGAAACCTGAATTGAAAACAGGTGAAGTTATTAAACTCAGCAAAAAACCCACTATCAAAGCTATAAAAGGTTGTGAGAAGTTCCATTTCCTAATAAGCTGAGAGACGATTCCAAGAAAAAGAACAAGTGAGCCTACAACCACCAGAATAATATTTAGAGCAGTTTCCGTCATCTCACTAACCCTGTTAATTTGAACTGTTTATATCGGTAAAAGAAAAAAGATTAATTAAACAGGTCCTTGTCCAAAAAATAAATAGATCCTAATCCGAAAATAATCTAAAAAGCAAGAATTTACCCTATTTCTTAACAGTAAATAAAAGGTAGTTAGTATTAAAAAACACTACCTTCCAGAAGAAGTAATTCAAGTCGCTCTGCCGTGATGACAGGTAACTTTGCCTGTCGAGCAGTATACTCCAGAAATATCCTCAGGAGGAGGAACCTCTCCTGCGGGCATATTCTCCATTTTCTGTTTTAAACTCTTAATTTGTCCTGCGCACAGCTACTGTCACCTGAACAGGACAGTGTGAGCATTGACACTTATTAATATTTGCCGACACATAAGGAACTTTAAAACAGACAAAATATGTCTGTGCTGTACTTCAGGCATTCCAGACTCTCAGTCTCCGAATTTTTTCGAACTTATAACAGGATATCCTGCATCTATCCAGGCATTAATCCCGCCCTGCATATTGTAGACATCTGAGTATCCTGCATTTACAAGGATTGTGCTGGCTGAAACGCTTCTGTGTCCTGATCTGCAATAGACCAGTATTTTTTTATCTTCAGGAACCTCATCTATCCGGGCTTCAAGAAGACTATCCGGACTCAAATATGAACCGCCGGAATTGGTTACAGGAATAAGGACTGCACCTTCTATATGCGATGAGTTAAACTCGGAAGGCGTACGGACATCAAGTATGAATACATCTTCTTTTTCTATCAGTTCCTTTGCTTTTTCAACGGTTATGTTCTTAATTCCTGCAGGACTATCTTGAGCCCGCGGAGCAAAGATCATTATTGCAATCAGAAGTACTAAAAAAGAAGCTAAGTATACTAAGTTTTGTTTGTCCAATCAGAGACTCTCCTTATTCATTAACAAAGATAGAAACAAGAGAATCCTGAACAGAAAAGGATCTCTTAAACTGTTACCGATAATAACAGGCTTATCTGAATATAAAACAATTACGGAGCACTCCAAAATTTCAGCCTGCCTCTCTGTCGTTTTTGGTCCCTGGTCACAGCATATAAGCCTTATGTAAAACGATTCAGTAAATCCATGTTAGACCAAAAACCGGCAGCGTAAAAATTATCAAATAACACTTTACTGCAAAAAGTTGAGTAATGTCTGTCACTCCAATTTATGCAGAGATAATGAAACACTATCAAAAACTAAAACATTATCATCAAACACAAAAATAGAAAATTAGACCAGTTCGTCGGCCCATTCTGATGAATATCAGTCAGCACTCCACAGGACTCACGTAGTTGAACTTAAAAACTTGCAGCATAGAACTCCAAACTGCTAAAATACAGTATTTATAACAGATTTGTTCATGCTTAATTTCCGATCAAGTGCTTAAGTTCTAACATGAGAGACCTATAAGACCTATATTACATGTTACTGGAGGCTAAGAGTTATTGCCCCTTTAATAACGCAGGACCGTACGAACAAGTCTTTATTGGTTTTCTACTTGTTATTCTAGCCTTACATTTTGTACTTTACCTTACCACCAGTTGCCGAAGCCGCCGCGGCAGCCGAGGTTGCATTTGTTGACTTCCCCGATGGCACCTCTTAGGTTAAACACTTTAATGCAGGGATCGCAGCAGTCTCCCTTCCCAAACCAGTTGTTTCCAAAGCCACAGTTTCCAAATCCACCAAAGCCGCAGTCAAACCTATCGCCAAAGCCACACTTGCCGCCTCTCCAGTCTCCGGCACTTGCTGAGGTAGCTGTCAGTGACGCTACGAAAAGGACTGCCAGGAAAATACCCAGTACTTTTCTCATTTCCATTGATTTATACCCTCCAAAATTTTCTTATTTCCGATACAATTTAAGATTTGTTGACTTTTAGATCCCAGCTTCCATATGTGAAGAAACGGTGTAACAATTGCATGTCAATTAATCATCTGATAATAAATGTAGATAATTAACTGACAGGTATTACACCTACTATGTACATATGAAAGTGATTTCGACATGTATCAACAAATTGTATCCAACACAAAATAAGTATTAGAATTATATAATATATGGAGAAATATAAATTAGGAAAGAAAATATATAAAAATATAAATTTTTTTATATATATTTGATAACCGTTTTGTCAAAACATTACATAATATTCATCGACGTAGTGAAATATATTTACGGCATATTATTTCAACCAAAAAAATAGCCTGAAAAAATATAAAAAATAAAGTATACTTAAGAAAAATACTAAGGAAAAAACAAGAAAAAATAATAAAGGAAAAATTAATTATTTTAACTGAATTTAGTTTTATATGAGTGAACTACCCCTCCCTGCTTTCTTCGAAAGCGAGGACGGAGCTTCCTTCGAGTGATTACGTCACTTGGATATTTGCAGAATGCATGTATCCATCAGTAAACCTGTTTGTCGAAGATTATCAGAAAACTTCTGATAGCCTGTCCACAGGGCATTCTGTGATAAGAACCGCTTCATAATATTGATAGCACTATTTCTATCTCTATCAATTACGTTTCCACAATCACATTTCATAGTCCGTTCATAAAGAGGCATCTCGTGTCTTTTTCCACAAACATAACACTCTTTTGAAGTATAGCTTTCATCAATTTTTATTACCCTTTTACCTATAAATTCTGCTTTATAGGCTAAAAATTCGATGAAGCGAGATAAATATCCTTGATTTTGGGTTGATATATTTTGAGAACGTTTTCTTTTTCCTTTTAACTTCCTAGATTGAGCCATTTCCTTGACACTAAGATCACCAACAATTATAGTATTGGCTTTAGTGTTCTCAATCATGGTTTTAGAAAGCTTATGCCGAAAATCTTTGATCTGATTAGATTTCTTTGCTTCTATTTTTCTATATGTTTTGTGTAGTCTATTCCATCTCTTGCTTCCTTCTTTACAATGATCTCTTCTGGATTTAATTAGATCTATCTTCGAATTCCAATATTTATCTGTTCTTGCTGTTTTAACTTCAAAGAATTTTCCTTGAGTGTTTATTGCTGTCACTATTTTTGTAATTCCTAAGTCTATTGCTTGATACAAATCGTTATCAACATACTCTGTGATTGGAGTTTCTTCGTATGTTATGGATACAAAGAATTTTCCTCTGCCCTTATATGGATCATCATTGTAAATTTCAATCTGCTTGATTGCCAACAAATCAAATGCGTTTCCTACTTCGAAAGATAATGGGATTTCATTTACCTTATGAGAGAAACTGAGTTTTCCATCCTTGATTTTGAATCCGCTTTGATTGTAAACCAGAGTCATAAAATATTTTCCACTTCTGAATTTTGGTGGTCTTGCAGATTTATCACTATTTTTCCAGAGCGAAAAGAATGATTTATAACTAGCATCGAGCTTTTTCAGAACTGATTGCAGTACTTTAGAATACACTATATTGTACTCAGGAAATTTTTCTTTTAATGTTGGAAGCTGATTCTGTTGTTCTACATACTTTACACTTCTCTGTTCAGTTTTCCATGCTTCTTTTCTTTCAGCTAGAGCGAAATTATAGAGGCATCTACACTGTTCCGAGAGTTGCCAAAGAACATCTACCTGTTCTTCAGTTGGATTTATCTTGATCTTCTTCGTCAGATGCATATTTGCCTTGATTCTCCACATATTTTTTAAGTGCGTCTAGGGTTACCTGCCCTGTCGATGCTATAAAATACGATCTTGACCAGAACATATCTTTCCATAACATAGTTTTTACTTCAGGAAAATTTTTTCGAATCTCCCTTGAAGTTATTGTTTTGATGGTGTTAATGTACTTTGGAATATCGAGTGAAGGTTTTGCTGAAAATAATAAATGAAAGTGATCTTTGTCACACTCTATATTCAACACTTCAACTTTGAAGGTTTCACTTATGTTATGGATTTTAGTTTTGAGAAAATCAATAATTAGAGGATTAGTTAGAGCCTTTCTTCTATATTTCACACATTGGACGAAATGATAATGGAGTGAATATACAGAATGGCTTCCTCGATCCAGTTTACACTGCATAGTTATCACTATATTGATATAACTATAAGTATAATAATTATGCTAATGTTGTTTTGTAGAAGTTGACGGCTTTCATCCCCCACCTGCCAGCCTGATGGCTGTCGAGGAAGGGGACTTCCCGCCTTAGAGTTAAAGACATTTAATAAAAATAATCATGCAAAGTTAGCTCTCATCAAAGATAAGAGCATCATAAGGAAATTATAGTGGATTTTTAGTGATTGAAATATTCTAGCGAATTACTATTATCCGACCTTCCGCAGATGTCTTCAAAAAACTAACATTTTTCCTGCTATCGTTTTTGGAGTATTAGTCGAAAATCTGCATTTGTTGTCTCAACTGAAACTTCGGGAAATAGCTGCTGGAAGTTTTCAACGAAGGCAAGAGGGCGAAAATTGTGGGACATTTCAAAAACACATGTTTGAGTAACCAGGGAGATTTTCAGAAAAAACGATAGCAGGAAAAATTATGAAAATTGAAAGGACATCTGCGGAAGGTCAGTATTATAATAAGAATGGCAATATTACTCAGGGGGATAGTTTTGAGTAAAGAGGCTGACGGAAAAGAAAAAGGTTATAAATAAGATAAAGGAATGTCAGACAAAAAAAGATCAAATAAACAGTTTTACTTAATTTATGGAATAATTCTGGTTATAGTCCTTTTTATAGCATATCTTCTTCTAATGAAACACTATCAAAAACTGAGACATTATCAAACACAAAAAATAGAAATTAGACCAGTTCATCGGCCCATTCTGATGAATATCAGTCAGCACTCCACAGGACTCACGTAGTTGAACTTAAAAACTTGCAGCATAGAACTCCAAACTGCTAAAATACAGTATTTATAACAGATTTGTTCATGCTTAATTTCCGATCAAGTGCTTAAGTTCTAACATGAGAGACCTATAAGACCTATATTACATGTTACTGGAGGCTAAGAGTTATTGCCCCTTTAATAACGCAGGACCGTACGAACAAGTCTTTATTGGTTTTCTGCTTGTTATTCTAGCCTTACGTTTATGTACTTTACTTTACCACCAGTTGCCGAAGCCGCCGAAGCCACCGCAGCCGAGGTTGCATTTGTTGACTTCTGAGACGGCACCTCTTAGGTTAAACACTTTAATGCAGGGATCGCAGCAGTCTCCCCCCCTATCCCAGTCAAACCATTTGCCTGGGAACCAGCCGTCTCCAAAGCCACAGTCTCCCCACCAGTCATCCCCGGCACTTGCCGAGGTAGCTGTCAGTGACGCTACGAAAAGGACTGCCAGGAAAATACCTAGTACCTTTCTCATTTCCATTGATTTATACCCTCCAAAATTTTCTTATTTTCGATACAATTTAAGATTTGTTGACTTTTAGATCTCAGCTTCCATATGTGAAGAAACAGTGTAATAATTGTATGCCAATTAATAATCTGATAATAAACCTAGATAATTAACTGACAGGTATTACACCTACTATGTACATATGAAAGTGATTTCGACATGTATCAACAAATTGTATCCAACACAAAATAAGTATTAGAATTATATAATATATGGAGAAATATAAATTAGGAAAGAAAATATACAAAAATATAAATTTTTTTATATATATTTGATAGCCGTTTCGTCAAAACATTATATAATATTTATCACCGAATCTGAATATATTTACTGTATATTTTTCAACCAAAAAATGCCCTGAAAAAATATAAAAAATAAAGCTTACTTAAGAACACAGTAAGGGAAGAATAAGAAAAAAATAATAAGGGAAAATAAGAAAAACAAAAGGAGGAAAAAATTCTTTTAACTGAATTTAATCTTGTGCGAGTAAAGATATTTAAAAAAATAACCATATAAAGTTAGTTCTCACCAAAGACAAGAGCATCATAAGGAAATTATAGTGAATTTTTGGTGATTGAAATATTCTAGCGAATTACTATTATGATAAGAATGGCAATATTACTCAGAGGGATAGTTTTGAGTAAAGATGCTGACGGAAAAGAAAAAGGCCATAAATCAGATAAAGGAATGTCAGACAAAAAAATATCAAATAAGAAGTTTTACTTAATCTATGGAATAATTCTGGTTATAGTCCTTTTTATAGCGTATCTTCTTCTGCAGAGGCCCGGGGAACCCCTAAGGATGGTAGCCCGGTTTGCAGCAACATTTGGTTATCTGACTATTTTCCTTTCAATACTCAGTTCTGAATATATGGCTAAAATGAGAAAAATATCAGGACTGCCTTTTTTAAAAGCTCACCATCATCTGGCAAGGATTGGGATCCTTCTAATCCTGATTCATCCACTAGCTCTTGCCATCGGAGGACAGGGATTCAGAATTTTTTTGCCTGAGTTTTATCCTGTAAACAGGTTTCTAATGTTTGGAGGCAAGACAGCAATTTATCTCTTCCTGCTGGCTGCCGGCATTGCCCTGTACAGGAAAAAGTATAGAAACTGGAAGAAGGTACATTACCTCAGTTACCTGGCTTTTTTACTTGTCTCAGCTCATGCTTTATTGATAGGCAGCGACTTTAAACTGGAGATAATGAGAATACTTACACTTGTGATGGCAGCTACTGTAACAGGTATTTTTATACATAAGAGATTGGGGGCAAAGACAAAAACCCGAAAGAATAGAAATAGTTAAGTTAAAAAACAGAGAGCTGTGCATTTACAAAATATTATTTTTTTCTGAACAAGGATCGGAAAAGAGACATATAAATAAGAAATATTCCAAATAAGAAATATTCCCGCCCAGAGTTGAATTTTCAGTTGTAGCAGGCTCAATAGAGGTACTATATTGCTACTGGCTTTTCTCCTCAATATCTTCAAATCTTAATGCAGGACACAAAGACCTATATAGTGCTAAATGTGGTCGGTGCAGGGCTGTCATGCTATGTTTCGATACTATTGACTACTTACCTTTTATGATCTTTGAAGGAACAGGCCATTGTAGCCTTTATCGGGCTGATAAGGTTATTTAAAGTTCCTGATGAAGCTTGAAAAATAAGAATATGGATATGGATATCCGACAAAATTTAACAAAGGTCTTTATTTGTGAGAGAAAACTTAAAGTTATTTTTTTTCCAGTTCCGAAAACCTGCTTATTTCACTGGAGAGCCGCTGCACTTCCTTACGCAGCTCCGAAATCTCTTTTGAAGATGCTTCCTTTTCTTTTCCCACAAGAAGACTGGCAATAGCTGCAGTTATGTATCCAAAGATTGCAAAGGCGTAGACGGATAACAAAAAGGTCAGAACTCTTCCTTCAGCAGTTTTTGGCCAATAATCGCTTCCTATTGTTGTCATAATCATTGCTGTCCACCAGAAAGCATCTCCATATGATTTAAGGCCGGGGTACTCAAAATAATACATCCCTGCTGCCCCGATAAAAGTCACCAGAGCTGTAAGGATCAGGACATATTCCAGGCCTCTCTGTTTCACTGCTTTCCTGACAGTCCTTATACTCCTGTTAAATGAAGAAAGAATTCTGGCAAGATTAAAAGACCGGATAAAATTCGAAAATTTAAATAGTCTGAATCCGCGAAATATTTTTAATATCCGCAGCGCAGGCAGAAATAAAGAAAGAGCAACAAGCCAGTTTTCCTCTAAATAAGCCTTTTTTTTCGGAGCGATATACAGTTCAACAAAAAAATCAACTATAAACATACTCCAGATAACGTCGTTTGCTCTTCGTAAAAATGGGGAGAGCCCGTAAACAAAGTCAATAACAATAAGAATCAGCCATACAATTGACAGAAGAAGGAGAGGAAAATCTAAAAGCTCGTTAATCTGGTACAGTAACTCTGTTCGTTCCTGATAAGCCCGTTCTTTGTCCATAAGCTTCTTCTCGCCTTAATTAACATGAAAAGATAAAGGCTGAATTTATAGATACTTACTCTTTATTTAACTATGCGAAAGGCTGGACATATTTTCAAAACAAGCAGATTTTTTGGAAATTTGTCTATAAAAGTATGTTTACTTAATTTTACTGCAACCTTATAGGAGTGACTCATAAACAGATCGGAAATCTCTTAGAATACATATTTTAAAGACTTATCAAATCGAAGGGTTGTGTTTAACCTTTAAATTCGGGAAGAGTCGAATCAAGCTGGTAAGAGAACCGTCTATGGGTATCAAGAAACACAGGATAGAAAAAAGGCTTCCAGAACAGCTAAAAAGAGTAAAGAGCTGCAAACTATAAAGCTACAAGCTTGCAGTCTCTGCTTTTAAACCAGCTTAGTAATCAAAAGTTGATTACATATTCCTTTGTCACACTTCATTACACAAATATTTCTTATTGACCAATGACTCTATTGTCCAGTACTTACATGTCTTCAGTCATGTTATTCATGTCTTCGGTCATATTCATATCTTCGGTCATGTTATCCATGCCTTCTGTCATGCCCTTCATGCCTTGGATAGTAGTCGTGCTTTGATTAAATTCACATTTAATTGTCTTGGTCATGATTCTAATTGAATCATCCAGGTTTTTGATTATAACCATCTTTCCGGTTATGCCGGACATGCCTTCATCCATTTTTTCGTCCATTTTAGTCATGTCCTGGATGTCTCCGATTACAGCCTTATTTGCATCCATCAAGACCAGATCACTCATGTCTTCTTCCATTTCGGTCATGTTATCCATGCTTTTGACTATAACCGCCTTCCCGGTCAGGCTGCATTGCATGGGTTCAGGCATAGACATATTAGCCGTCATGTTACTGTCCATTTCGGTAATATTACACATTTTTTCAACCATTTCGGTAATGTCACCAATGTTTTTGATTATAACTACTTTTTTGGTCATATCACCTGTTACGTTTCCAGTCATATTTCCACTCATGACTACGGTCATGTTACCCATACTTTCGGTCATGTTTTCCATGCCTTCCGTTTTGTTTAACATGATTTCTCCAGTCATATTTCCGACCATGAATACGGTCATGTTTTTGGTGATATCACCCATGACTTCAGAAACGTTACTCATATCTTCGGTCATATTTTCCTTCTCACCGAAAATGATCACTTTTCCGGGCATATCATCCACACTTCCGATCATAACCGCTTTTTCGGTCATATTACCCAGGTCTTTGATCAGAATTATTTTCCCGGTCACATCAAGTGTCATGTTTTCGGTAGCACTCATATTATCGGTGGCGTTAGTCATATTACCGGTCGCATTAGTCATATTGTCCGTAGCGTTACCCATTTCTTCAACCATAACTGCATTTCCGGTTATACTACATGTAATGGTTTCAGAAATGTCTCCGGTCATGATTACGTTTACGTCACTCACGTTTCCGAGCATATTTGCTTGTGCTCCCACGGACGCAACAGACAGGGTTAGACATAGTGCTAGCAGAGGAATTATTAATTTCATTTTCATTCTTTACCCCCCGTTTGAAAGTTTGACCATTGGTCAATTATATTTCTGGTATCCGAATTAAATAAAAGTCGTTTTAATAATAAACAATTTAATAATAAAGACGGAATTTATAAATACTTAATCTCTATTTAACTCTACAGAGGGTTAATTAAAATTCCATAATCGGTAAGTGTTTTGAAAGCCCTATTAATCAATAAATAACGTTTATTTATACTTGAGATCATTATATAAGAATCTCAATCGCGAAACTTTGTAAACCAAATTTCTTAAAAAATAGAAAATCTAAACGATAGATAAAAGTTTATTTCAGAGAATCTTTAATCCAGTTCATTATCTCCTCATAGACTTCATCCGAAACTTCTGCAAGGCCGTGCCCTGCCCCTTCGTATATTGTGAGTTTTTTTGGTTCATGCGCCATGGAATATGCATATACCGAACTTCCTGACGGCAGTGTTTCATCCTCGTCCCCGTGAATCAGGAGTACTGAAACTCCTTCTGCAAGACTGGATATCGGGCTAATCCCAAAACTCTGAGTTGAAAGGGTAATTACGGTTCTCACAGTACTCTCATTATGTGCAGCCTGAACAATCACAGCGCCTCCAAAAGAATGACCTATCAGCCCAAACCCGGTAATGCCTTCACCTTTCAAGAACTCAATTCCTACAAGTACATCCATTGCGGCTTCTGCCAGATCGGTAGGATACCTGAACCTGACCCTTAGCGAACTTATTCCCGAGTCCAGCAAATCCATACACAAGCGGGGGTAAAGGCCGTTTGCAGGCGTATCAAAGCCTCCTCCGATTCCCCCAACCATGACCACTGCTTTATCTGTACCTTCTGCTGCATAATAACGGCATTCAACCTTTCCGCGGCTTGTGTCTATTATAACGGATTCAAAACCGTCTCCAGGTTCTTTTTTCATACTAAGAATATCAGCTTCCAGTACCTCATCTCCGAATTCGGTCCTCTTTCTTCCAGACATAAATGAATCTAAAACTCCGGCTTATTAGGCATTTGTGGGTAGTGTTAAATTATTCAGTAATAGGTAGCAAAACCGGTGTTAAAAGATGAGATAGAAAACGAGTTTTCGAAAACCATACATAAAAATCAGCTTGAGAGTAAACATCAAAAATAAATGAAGGACAAAATGAGGCAAAACAGGAATCTGCGGAAAGAAAAAAGGACAAAATGCTTTTTCAAATGCGCCCGAAAGGCATAACTTTAATTAAAAATATGGCAAATGAGAAGTGATTTTACTGATATGATTCTACTGACAACTACAGGAGAAATTTTATGGAAGACCTCAAACGGTTCTTTAAAAAAGATAAATTCGCTGCAAATACTGGAATAGAACTGCTGGAAGTTTCACCGGGATATGCAAAAGCCAGGATGGAAATCGAAGAAAAGCACCGGAACGCATTAAGGGCAGTTCAGGGAGGAGCATTATTTACCCTTGCAGACCTTGCTTTTGCAGCAGCCTCAAATGCACACGGCACTGCTGCAGTCGGCATCAATGCGAACATCTCTTTTGTAAAAGCTGCGCTGAACGGAACACTTACAGCCGAGGCAAATGAAACTTCAATAAACCCTAAAATTGCCACATATACTGTTAACATCATTGATGACGAGGGAGACCTTGTAGCAACTTTTCAGGGGATGGTCTACAGAAAAAAGTTTTCACTTGATTTTTCTGAGGCTTAAACCTCAGAAATTAAAGTTCTGCCGTAAACAGCGATCAAAATAAAAAAATAATGCGACTGCCGGGATTCGAACCCGGGTTCTAAGCTTGGGAAGCTCAGGTCATAGCCACTAAACCACAGTCGCACACAGTCTTAAAGAACTGCTGTGTATTCTTCTCATGCATCTTTTAGATATTAAAGTTTTCGGTAAAAGTGAGAAAATAACTGAGATCACGGGTTTGCCCTCTACGGGAATGGGATTTCTGTTTTTGAAACTTGAGGGTGCAAAGCGATAAACACCGGGGCAGGGAATAATTATTGTAGAAAATTTCAAACGGCTTTTTCGGGGAGGGGGCAATGGCGCGATTTATAGAGCTTGCAGAGCTTTTTGAGGAGCTTGAAAAGATCACGTCCCATAAGGAAATTGTAAGGAAAATTGCTGAGTTTTTCAGCGGGCTCAAAGGGGACGAGGTGAAGGACAGTGCTTACCTTTTTCTTGGTAGTACAGGACCTGCCTTTGAGAACATAACACTGGGAATCAAGGACAGGCTTGCCGTAAGAGCCATTGCAGGTGCTTACGGAGTTCCCGAAGGAGAGGTCGAAAAGAGGTATGCCAGAACAGGAGACCTGGGAGATGTGGCTTTTGAATTAAATAGAGAAAAAGAGGCTTTCCTGACCATTGAGGATGTTTTTCAAAGGCTTCAACAAATAAAAGAAGCTTCAGGCAAAGGTAGTCAGGAGGAAAAGACAGGACTTCTTTCGGACATCCTGCAGAAAGCCACATCTGAAGAAGGGAAATATATAGTAAGGCTTGTACTCGGAAGGCTCAGGCTGGGATTTGGGGACCAGTTTTTGCTCGAAGCATTTTCTATTGCCTTTACAGGGGACAAAAAGCACGCAGGAAAAATAAAAGAAAGTTACGGTGTCTGTACGGATATAGGGGAGCTTGCAAAAACCCTTGCAGAGCACGGAGCCAGAGCTACAGGATTTTTCTCCATAAAACCCGGAAGACCCGTGAAGTCAATGCTTTCCCAGCGTGTTGAAAGTTTTGAAGAACTCGAGTCAAGGATTCAAGGAAAAAAAGCAGCCGAAGAGAAATATGACGGCGAGAGGGTGCAGATCCACAAAACCGGGGATGAAATCAAAGCTTTTTCCCGAAGGCTTGAAAATATCACTGCCCAGTACCCTGATGTTATTGAAGAGGTTAGAAGAAGTGTACCTGCGGAAGAAATCGTGATTGATGGAGAAATAGTTGCATATGTAGAATTTGAAAAGGACTGTAATCGGATAGAAGAATTTTACCCTTTTCAAAATCTTATGCAAAGGCGCAGAAAGTATGAGATTGAAAAGTACCGGGAGAAATGTCCTGTTGCAGTTTTCTTTTTTGATATCCTTTACCTGAATGGAGAGTCCCTTATGAAGAAACCCTACCCTGAAAGAAGAGCCCTGCTTGAAATGAATGTTGTTGAGCAAGGAATAGTCCATCTGGCAAGAAGAATTGTTACGGAAAACATTGAGGAAATTGAGGACTTTTTTAACGAAACCGTCGAAAAAGGGCTTGAAGGGATCGTAGTCAAATCAATGAGCAGCAAATCTGTTTACGAAGCAGGAAAAAGAAGCTGGTTCTGGTTCAAATGGAAACAGGAGTATTCGGAAGGGATGAGAGAGACCTTTGATCTCGTAGTTGTAGGAAGCTATTACGGAAGAGGAAGAAGGAAAGGATCATTTGGTGCTCTTCTCTGTGCGGTCCTGAATGAAGAAGAACAGCGGTTTGAAACTTTGACAAAAGTGGGTACGGGTTTTACCGAAGCAGATGCAGAAGAAATCAACCGCCTGCTTTCAGCCCATATAGTCAGTGAAGCTCCAAAGAATGTTTCCATAAAAAAAGGAATGCTTCCTGATATCTTCATAGAGCCGGCCGTAGTTATTGAAGTCCTTGGCTCGGAGATCACAAACAGTCCAGGGCATACGGCAGGAGAAGGAACTGAAGAAACAGGACTAGCACTGCGTTTTCCCCGTTTCTTACGCATACGGTACGATAAAGCTCCCTATGATGCCATGACAGTTAAGGAAGTAAGGGACTTGAAGGAAGGAGTTTGAACGCTGGCAGGATAACGAAAAAAGAAAAAAATAGAGTATAAGGAAAAATATTGAAAAGGAGCGAAAAAAATACTGAAAAGGAGTGGGGAGCCATTGAGAAACCGCGAGATTGCCGAGTTGTTGTATGAAACTGCTGATATTATGGAGTTTCAGCAGATCGAGTGGAAACCGCGAGCCTACAGAAGGGCAGCTCAGAACATAGAAAACTTTGGCGAGGACATTGAAAAAGTCTACGAGAGAGAAGGAAAAAAGGGGCTGACAGAGATTCCTGGCGTAGGCGAGTCCATTGCCGACCATATAGCCGAATACCTGGAAACAGGGAAAGTAGAAAAATTTGAAGAACTGAAAGGAAAAGCTCCTTCAGGCACCACCGAACTGATGGAGATCAGAGGGCTTGGGGCAAAAAAAATGAAAAAGCTTGCCGATGAACTTGAAATAAAAACCATTTCAGACCTGAAAGACGCGGTTAGTACTCACAGGCTCAGGAGACTTGAAGGCTTCGGAGAGAAAAGCGAAGAAAATATCGCCAGAGCAATTGAAAACTATGAAAAAAGCCACTCCAGAATTCCACTTGGAAAAGCACTTCCGCTTGCCGAAGAAATCATATCTGCCCTGAAAACCGAACTGAGGATAAGAACTCCAGATATTGACCTCTCGAAGATCATCTATACAGGATCTCTTCGCAGGCTAAAAGAGACTATAGGGGACATTGATATCCTTGCAGAAGCGAAAGAAAGAGACGCAGGGGGGATGATGAATGCCTTTGTTTCCCTTCCAGAAGTAGGGCAGGTTGTCTCAAAAGGCAAGACCAGAAGCAGTGTGATCATCAAGGAAGGATTCGGCATAGACCTGAGGATAGTCCCTCCTGAAAGTTATGGGGCAGCTCTCCAGTATTTTACGGGCTCAAAGGAACATAACATAGAACTCAGAAATATTGCCCTCAGAGAAGGTTACAAGCTTTCCGAGTACGGGCTATACTCCAAAGATTCAGGACAACAGGTTGCAGGCAGAAGTGAAGAAGAAATCTACAGGAAGCTCGGGCTTAAATATATTGCACCTGAACTCCGAGAGAACAGAGGAGAAATCAAAGCTGCAGCAAAAAATGCCCTGCCTGAACTTGTGGATGCAGAAGACCTCAGAGGAGATCTGCATATGCATACAAAGTACAGTGAAGGGGCAGAAAGCCTTGAGACAATGATAAAAAAAGCCGAAGCTATGGAATATGAATACATTGCTATCACAGACCACTCGCGCTCTCAGAAAATTGCAAACGGGATGGAAATCGAAACTATGAAAGCTCAGTGGAAAGAAATCGAAGAGATGTCAAAACGTTTCAGAATGAAAATCCTCAGAAGTTCGGAAGTTGAGATTCTTAAAGACGGAAGTCTTGACTATCCCGATGAAATCCTTAAAGAGCTTGACGTTGTGGTCGGAGCTGTGCATTCGGGCTTTGCAGTATCGGAAAGAGAGATGACAGGAAGAATAGTTACTGCTCTTGAAAACAGGCACCTTGACATACTTGCCCACCCATCAGGCAGGCTGCTCGGGAAAAGGGAGGCTTACGCGGTTAATTTCGGAAAGGTGTTTGAGGCGGCAGCAGCAAACGGGAAAGTGATGGAGATTAATTGCCAGCCTTCAAGGCTTGATCTTAATGATGAGCTTATTTTCAGGGCAAAGGATTATGGACTGAAATTCTGCATTTCAACGGACAGCCATGCCGTATCGGATCTGACTTCTATGCGTTACGGGCTCGGGCAGGCAAGAAGAGGCTGGCTTGAAAAAGAAGATGTTGTAAATACATACCCGTACTCGAAGCTTAAGGGAGTTTTCAAAAAACTCAGAGACTGACAGGAATAATCAATTTTCTCCATGCCTGAGATAGAGGAAAAACTAATAAAGGAATAAAAGTTCAAATTGATGTAAAACCGATTAAATAAAAATCAGGCAAAAGGTTAAGATAATGGTTTCAAAGGACCTACCCTTCACAAAAGAAGATATCCTGAAAATAATGGAGAAATATCCCACTCCTTTTCATATTTACGATGAGAAAGCCATTCGGGAAAACGCCAGAAGAATGAAATCAGCTTTTAAAGACGTCCCCGGCTTCAAGGAGTTTTTCGCCGTAAAAGCTCTTCCCAACCCCTTCATCCTTAAAATCCTTAAAGAAGAAGACTTCGGGGCAGACTGCAGTTCCCTGCCGGAGTTGATCCTTGCGGAAAAAGCAGGAATGACCGGCGATGATATTATGTTCAGTTCCAATGATACGCCGTCTGAAGAGTTTCTAAAAGCAAAGGAACTTGGCGGCTTTATCAACCTTGACGATATCAGCCACATCTCTTACCTGGAAAAATACGCAGGACTCCCTGAGATAGTGTGCTTCAGATATAATCCGGGACCCCTGAAAGAAGGAAATGCTATCATCGGAAAACCGGAAGAAGCAAAGTACGGTTTTACTCGGGAACAGATGCTTGAAGGGTACAGGATCCTCAGGGACAAAGGCGTAAAGCGCTTCGGGATGCACACAATGGTTGCCTCGAATGAGCTTAACCCCGATTACTTCGTTGAAACTGCAAAGATTCTCTTCGAACTTATAGTTGAGATCTCAAAGGAACTTGGAATCCGGTTCGAGTTCGTAAATCTCGGAGGAGGAATAGGCATCCCATACAGACCCGAGCAGGAACCGGTCTCCCTTGAAGCTGTAGCAAAAGGTGTAAAAGAGGCTTATTATGCCACCATTACAGCTAATGGGCTTGCCCCTCTCAAAGTATATCTCGAATGCGGCAGGGTTATCACAGGTCCCTACGGCTACCTGATTTCACAGGTCAGGCACTTAAAAAGCACTTATAAGGACTACGTGGGCCTGGATTCCTGCATGGCAAACCTTATGCGTCCAGGAATGTACGGAGCTTACCACCATATAACCGTGCTCGGAAAAGAAAAGAAAGCTCCTGTCCATAAATATGATGTGACAGGCTCCCTCTGCGAAAACAACGACAAATTCGCAATTGACAGGATGCTCCCGGAAGTAGAAATCGAAGATATCCTGGCAATTCACGATGCGGGCGCGCACGGGCATGCGATGGGCTTCAATTATAATGGAAAACTGCGCTCTGCCGAGCTCCTGCTTAGAGAAGACGGAAGCGTTGTACAAATCAGGAGAGCCGAAACTATTGAAGACTACTTTGCAACTCTTGATTTTGAAGCCCTGAAAGAGTTCAAGTGAGAGACACTTCAGTAAAAACACTGAAATTTAAAAATAGTCTATGATAGGTGAGTAGTATAAAGTTTCAACTGCTACACCTGAACAAACTTTTTCTTTAGAGTAGTTTTATACTTTTACCACTAAGAGCCTATCCGAAAAGTATTATTTTAATGTCTGGTATTCCTGAGGATATTCCTTAATATCAGGCATTTTTTAATCAGATATTTACTCTTGATACAAGCTCTTCTACGGCTTTTTGAGTTTCTTCCATTACTTTTTGCTCATCCAATGCAAGCACTTTGTAGTCGTCCATCAGGATTTTCCCGTTTACTATTGTCGTCCTGACGTCGCTTCCTTTAGCAGAGTACACGAGGTGGGATGCAACATCAAAACAGGGAGTAAGATGCGGTTTTCTCATGTCCACCAAGATCAGGTCTGCCTTTTTTCCTGCTTTCAACATACCGGTTTCCGGGTCAAGAGCCTTTGCCCCCTTTACCGTACCCATCTCAAGTACCTGCCTGGCAGGAAGGACAGTCGGGTCGAAAGTGTTTACTTTATGCAGCAGGGCAGCAGTTTTCATTTCTTCAAAGAGGTCCAAGTTATTGTTTGAAGCACAGCCATCAGTGCCAAGGCTAACGTTTATACCTTTTTCGAGCATCTTATGCACAGGTGCAATCCCGGAAGCTAGCTTCATGTTACTTATGACGTTATGGGAAATATTGACTCCCCTTTTTCTTAAAATTTCCATATCGCTGTCTGAAACCCAGACACAGTGGGCGGCAAGTACATGAGGACCTAAAAATCCTATATCGTCCAGAAGGCGAACCGAACACTTCCCGTACTTTTCTTTCACTTCAGTCAATTCGGCTTCGGTTTCGAGGAGATGTATATGGATTCTGGCTCCATCTCTGCTGGCTTCTTCTCTTACCTTTGCCAGATATTCCTCAGAACATGTGTTCGGGGCATGAGGTCCATACATCGTTTCTATTCTGCCTTCTGCTGCTCCCTGCCAGGCTCGAACAAAACGTCTGCCTTCCTTAAGGTCGTTATCTCCCTTTTCTTTATTCCCGAGCTCTGTGAGGCCGTGGGAAAGTGAAGCCCGAAGCCCGGATAGCTCAACAGCTTTTGCGGTCTCATCCATAAAGAAGTACATATCTGCAAAAGAAGTAGTCCCTGACTTGATCATCTCAAGGCAGGCAAGCAGGCTGCCTTTATAGATATCTTCGGCAGTGACTTTGGCTTCGGCAGGCCATATACATCTCTCAAGCCATTCCGCAAGCTGCATATCGTCGGCATAACCCCGGAAAAGAGTCGTTGCTGCGTGGGTATGGGTATTTACAAGCCCTGGCATTACTACCGAATGTTTTGCATCAATTATGGTTTCAGCATTTTCGTTCGTTTCTTTTCCTATTTCCGTAATTCTTCCGTTTTCAATGACAACGGTCCCGTTTTTGAGGTCACCAAGATCCGGGTCCATCGTTAAAACGTAAGCATTTTTTATGAGTATATCAGCCATATGATCATATCCGTCAGGTGATTAATTAATTTTTTAGAAAGTGTGCTCAGCATTAGATTAAACCGGGTAAAGAAGTTATCCTGAGTCATTTTGCCTTGAGAATTAAGGGCCTATCCGAGAAGTGTTATTGTATATTATTACTTTTTCAATAAGTAACATGTACAATTGAAAGAATACTCGATATTATGACCTTTTATAACTTCTATAACATGCCATTATTGACGTTCCGGATAGGTCTTAATCATACCTGGGGTTGAGAAACTTTTCTGTACCTTGTCGTACTCAAGCATTTCTTCACAAGTCCTAAACCCACAGGTTCCACAGTCCAGATTTTCAAGAACGGGACTTTAAGCTCCAGAATTTTTCTAAGAATTGAAAAGATAATCCCTTAATAAGCTACCGAATTCTTTTTACTCTATGGATGGATTTTTTTAATCTGAAAAAGAATTTGATATATATAAATAACGATATGTTCTTATATTATAATCTCTAATTACAGAGAGACTAATAGAATAACAAAAGCTATTCTAGAATTTCCAATCTGGCTAAAAGTTAAGAGCTCGGATTTTGAATCCTCCTTTCTTAAAATTTATTTCTGCATAAGCACGTATCCTGGTGACTTCAATGAAACTTGTACTGGACGAAGAAGAGATTTTGGTCCTAGAATGCATCAAAGCAGCTCATGTAGACTGCGGTTTCCATATTCGTGATGTAATCAAAAGGGCAAAATCAGGGTACGGGATATCCAGATCAACAGTTTATGAAATAGTGGGCTACTTTGAGTTCCATGGTCTGATAAAAACAAATAAGTCAGGTTGTAGGGAGCTAGATCAAAATATTCCCTATTTTATAACATGTCAGAGATGCGGCAAAGAAACTCCGGGAAATGAATCCGTTAAAGAAAACGGTAGGGCAATATGTGAAGATTGTTATCTGGAAGAGCACCAAAAAATCAAATTTGCAGACCCTATGGCGGTGCGTTCCATGAAACTCTTCAGAAAGCAGCATGGGCTGGTAGGGACAGAAGGACTTACAGAATTGCAAAAAGAAATCTTTGATTTCATTCTGGAAGAAGGGGGAGTTACACCCGAAAAAATCTCACAACTTTTTGGACTCACACTTCAGGAAACGATGAACCAGCTTGCAATATTAAGACATTGTGAGTTGGTGAAAGGACGGAAGCTTGGGGATGAAATTTACGTTGTACCTTTTGATTCTTAATTTCCTAACTAAGTTTTAATAATAGGAAAAAATCGATATGATTGAGAAAAGAGCAGCTTTGGTCAGGCAAATACCGGGAATATGAGTGCTTTTGGAAAGGTGATCGAACATGGACTCCGATGAGAATGCCAGAAGAAAAAAAGAGTGGCTAGAACAACTGGAACGTGAAGGTAAGTTGACGCGAAACCCAACAGAGGATCATAAATTCGGGCTTAAAGTCCTCCAGAATACCTTAAGAAGAGAAATTTTAGTCTCTCTCGGAAGTGAAAGGATATCCTTTGAGGGAATAAAAGAAAAATTCAACCTGGATGACCATATGGCAAATTTTCACCTCAATATGCTGGAAGATGCTCTTTATATCGAAAAAAAGGAAGAAGAAGGAAAGATATTTTATATTCCAACCCTTCGAGGAGAAGGTTATCTGGAAAATGTGGAATCGAAAAAATAAAAATTTAGATAACCATTCAGCCTGGACAAAACAATATCATTAACTATCTTGTTTAAGATTTAATAAGTAAAGTTATCTTAAGTAATTTTCGTTAACCATTAGCTAACGATTGTTTTTTTCTTTTTTAATAGGTTGTATTACACCTATTTGTTATATTAAAACTGATGTCGATCAGCTGACTTTAGTAGACTTAATAGTTAAAACTGTAGACTTTATTTTTCAACTTTTCTAGTGGACTCCCGATCAAAGAAGATGTTTTTTCCTTTCACACTTAGAGGAAGCCCCATAGCTACATCTGCATCTATCATTTTGAAGTAACAGGCTGTAGCACCTGCAGAATAAAGGACACGATTGTCAATGCAGAGGTCTTTTGCCTTTGCAGCAGCCGAGCCCACAGCAATTCCCAGGTCAAGGTACTTGATCATGCACTGAGGACCGAAGAACTCCTTCTGTACTTTCTCATATTCAAGCATCTTTTTGCAGGTCTCAAATCCGCAGGCTCCGCAGTCAAGGCCGGCTACTCCGGAGGCTTTCAGGCCGATCAGGACAATCGCATCCGCATCACTTACATTATTTGCATCCCTGATGAAAAACTTAAGGTCCTTAATCTCGCTCAGTTCTTCCATCCTGCTGGCAAGTTCGGATTTCTCTTCAGAAGAAAGGAGGCAGGTCACAATATCATCGATCCCTTTACCCTTTGGGGCTGTCCTGGCTGCGGTAAGAATAATTTTTGCAAGCGTTTCAATAGATTCGATTTCAGGGTTCAGTTTCATGGAAAGAAATTGGGAATTATGATATTTATAAGTGAATCCGAAAAAGAGCCTGTTTATGAACTTATTTACATATTCAAGTCAATATATTAATGATTTGTAGGACTCCCGAAGAAGCTGCAAAAAAGAAAGAAGAATGACTCGAGCGAATGAAACGTGAAGGTAAACTGACGAGAAATCCGACCGAAGACCATAAATTCGGACTCAAGATTCTTCAGAATACCGTGAGAAGAGAGATCCTTATCTCGCTTGAAAGTGAGAGAAATCTTTTGAGGAAATAAAAGAAAAATTTGCCTCTTAAATTTTATTTTAAGAGTAATAAGTCTGGTTCTATATCATGAAAACAATTCTGGAAATTGTAAATGAGTAAAAGTGAAAAATGGCTTTTGGGATGAGCTCAGTAAATAGGACTTACTCAGTTGAAACTAGAAATCAATAGCGTTAAACCTTCGACTATCTAACACTCATATTTAACTATAACGTCTATGTGCTTTATTTTGTATTTCAAGTGCGTATAGTCCTAATGATTTTAAGCCATATTTTTAATTTTAAATATTATTTTAGTATGACTTTTACTTTATATATTATTTTATTATCAGTTTCTAAATAATTTTATATAGTTCTTCCGCGTATTACATTGTAAAGAAAGTGTGATAGTGGAATTTAAAGTAGTAATTTCATCCTTCCAGCTACCTTTCAAATTATTTTCGTCTATATGGAGGCTGAACATTCTTTATGCAATTTCAGTTAAGTTCTAAAAAATATCATGGATGTATATCATGGCTTTAACAATCGATGCAATGCCAGCTTATAACGAATCCGAATCAGTCGCGAACGTAATTCTGGACTGCAGAAAATACGTCGACAAAGTAGTTGTAGTCGATGACGGTATCTTGGATAACACTATCGAGCTCACTGAATCCTTAAGTGCCTACGTAGACCATCATGAAACAAATAAAGGCCACGGTGAAGCTCTCAAAAACTGTTTTGAAATAGCCTGCAAACTCGAAGCACATTCCATGATTATTATAGATTCCAATAGCTAGCACAATTATCATGAGATCCAAAACTCCTTCATCCTCTGAAAAACGGTTTTGACCTGATAGTCGGCTCAAGGTATCGTAAACGGCAACGGTAAAAGCGTTCCCTTCTACTGAAAAGTATACCGTTAAACGCCATTAATTTAATCAATCTCTAAAAAACATTAGGGGGTTATTTGAATGAATAATGAACTGATTATGGGCAAGAACACTCGGTTAACACTAAATAATGGGGAAATTCAAGACGTAAAGAATACATTTTCTCAAAATATAACCGTGGTCCTCCCCGCTTTCAACGAGGAAGTCTCCATCGGCAGCATAGTCCTCCTTACGAAGCACCATTGTGACAACGTAATTGTGGTCGATGATGGCAGTTCAGATCGCACAGCTGCAATTGCCAGGAACGCAGGCGCCCACGTGATTGTACATGAGGTTAACAAAGGCAAAGGAGCAGCTCTCAAGACCGGATTTGAAGCCGCAGCCGAACTGGGTGCAAATATTATAGTAACTATGGACTCGGACGGCCAGCATAACCCCTCCGACATCCCAAGGCTGGTAGCCCCCATCAGAGACGGCTATGCTGAAATGGTCAACGGCAGCCGCTATTTAAGCCACAATGACAAAAACACACCCATTTACCGTCGTGTCGGCCAGACCGTTCTCGATACAGCCACAAATATGAACTCCGGCCTCAGAATAACAGATTCTCAGAGTGGGTTCCGTGCCTTTGCAGCTTCAACAAAAAATATCTTCCGCTTCAATGCCCAGGGCATGGCAATAGAAAGTGAGATGCTTGCCGACGCAGGCAGGTCCGGGCTGCGAATCAAGGAAGTAGAAATCAGAGTACGTTATGACGTTGACTGCTCAACTGTAGGTCCGATAAAACACGGTTTAAGTGTCCTTTTCATGGTTTTGAAAGACATTAAATTTAACAAGCCTCTTTATTATTTTACAGCACCTGGCCTTGCTCTTGATGTGGGAGGACTGTATATAGGGGCTCATTTTCTGTATGAATTTACCCCTGGCAGAGATCTGGATTTCGGGCCTACAATGATTATGATTTTACTTATTATAGGGACTTTTATGGCACTGACAGGAATATTGTTGCATTCGGTGTCTGCTGTTACGAGGAAAACGAAGGCGGCTTAAACTAAACTATTAAAAAGGGACTTTTCTTCTTGAAAATACTGCGATTTCTTATTTGCTTCAAAACTGAAGGATGGTTCAAATGGTCATAGAAATTTTGTATTTACTCTCATTTTTATTTATTTGGCAATTTGTGGGTTATCCTGCATTTACGGCTGTTGTTTCTTATTTTTCAAAGCCTTGCGAAAAGGATTACAATTACAAGCCTTTTGTTTCTATTCTTATAGCAACTTATAATGAAGAATCTGTTATCGCCAGTCGATTAAAGAATTTGCTTGAGTTAGATTATCCTAGAAATAAGTATGAAATTCTTGTCATAAATTCAGGTTCTACAGATAACACTTCATCAATAGTTGAAAGCTTTACGAACTGTCCGAAGTTTTCCAATCCATCTATTAAACTGATTGAAGAAGATGAGAGAAATGGCAAGGCGTCAGCGATTAACCTTGGCCAGAAATATGCCAGGGGTGATATCATTCTGATTACTGATGCAAATTCACTTTATGATAGATCTGCCCTTAGAGAAATAATGCCGCATTTTAAAGACCCTTCAGTTGGTGCTGTAAGCGGGAAGTACATCGTCTCAAACCCATATAGGGCTCTTCCGGCTTCAGAGGCTTTTTACTGGGAAATCGAATCCATCATGTTTTCAGGCGAATCATATCTGGATTCGGTTTCTACAGTAATAGGTACAATAAGTGCATGGAGGAAGGAGCTAATGAATTTCAACAAAAAAACGTTATCCGAAGATCTGGATATGACAATTCAGGTTCGATCCAAAGGCTATAAAATTAAGTATGAGCCTGAAGCAACAGTTTATGAACTATCTGCAATCACATCCGAGGAACAGATTAAGCAGAGAAAGCGAATATGTATTGGAACTATCCAAAATTTCTTCCTGCACATTCGCTTCTTTTTGACTTACCCCAGTTTATTTACATATGTTATTTTTCCGTCTCATAAAATGCTAACAATGTTTTCTCCATTTGTGCTTTTATCTATCCTGTTCCTGTATGCTTTTAGCTGGGATTTGAAGGTCATAGTTTTTCATTTAATGATTAGCATAAGTGTTTTCATCTTAATTTTTATTTTACTAATGTTTTTAAAATCGGGATTTATAAAAAACACTAAAACGAAGTATAAATTCTCTATCTCAGCTACTCCAAAAATTGTTTATTATGTTTTGTTGAACGAGTATCTTATACTACTTGCATGGTTTGATTTCATCTTCGATAATTATTCCGTATTATGGGAGCGTGCAGATTCAACCCGTCAGGATATTTTAACTCAGGAAGGTTAAAAAATGAAAGTATACTTTTTAAACCCACCATTTGTTCCCCGGTACAGCCGCAGCTCTAGATGGGCTGCCAGATGCAGGGGTGGAGCTCTCTATTATCCTATCTGGCTGGCTTATGCTGCCGGAGTGCTTGAAGAAGAGGGGCATAAGATCAGGCTTGCGGACGCGCCTGCTTGGGGATGGGATGTCGAAGCTGTATCAGAAGATGCCAGGAAATTCAAGCCTGAAGTTATCATTTCGGAATGCAATTTCCAGAGCCTGACAAACGACCTGGAAGTTTTGAACAAAATCAAGATCGAATCTGGAGCAACATCGGTCGTCGTGGGCCCTCCCACTTCCCAGTTCCCGGAACGAATCTTGGAGTCTGGAGCCGATATTGTAACAAGGTTTGAGTATGATTTTACGATAAGGGATATCGCGGATGCCCTTGAAAATGGGAAATCTCTGGAAAATGTTAGAGGGATTTCCTTTGAAAAGAAGGGCAAAGAAGAAGAAGGGGGTAAAATTGTCCGCACTCCAGACCGCGAACTTCTCAAGTCCTCAGAACTCGATTCAATTCCTTTCGTGTCAAAAACATACAAAAAATACCTCAACTTGGAAGATTACTTCCTGGGCCATACCCTTGCCCCCATGGTGCAGATCTTTACAAGCCGCGGCTGCCCTAACCTATGCACGTTCTGTTCCTGGCCATCAACCCTGATGGGCAGAAAATACAGGGCAAGAAGTTCGGAAAATGTCGTTGACGAGCTTGAATACATCTCAACAGAGCTTCCTGAGGTCAGGGAAATCTTCATCGAGGACGATACGTTTACTGCAGACAAAAAAAGAATTCTTGATGTCTGCAATGGAATCAGGGAAAGGGGCCTTGACATTACCTGGTCCTGTAACGCCCGGGCAAACTTAGATTACGAGTCCATGAAGGCGATGAAAGTAGCAGGTTGCAGACTCCTCGACGTAGGCTACGAATCCGGAAATGACCAGATCCTTAAAAACATGAAAAAAAGGATCACAACAGCGGAGAGCAGGCAGTTTACAAAAGACGCAAAGAAAGCCGGCCTTATGATCCTTGCGGATTTTATCCTCGGCATGCCCGGGGAAACGAAAGCCACAGCCGAGCAGACAATCCGCTTTGCCAAAGAGATAAAGCCCAATATCGTCCAGTTTTCGGTCGCAACACCCATTCCTGGCACCGAGTTCCACGATATTGCCAGCAAAAACGGCTATCTGCTCGTCGACGACATCGAAAAGTCCCTGGACTCCGAAGGGTTCCAGAAATGCATAATTTCCTATCCCGATTTCACAAAAGAGGATATCGAATACTATGTGGATAAAGCCCTGAAGGGCTATTACCTGACTCCTGCCTACGTTCCGGTTGCATTCTCTAATATCATGAGGAAGGACGGAGTTCATGAACTCAAGAACATGGCAACGTCGGCAAAAGGTTTCTTCAAATACCTGGGCAGGGACAAAGAGCCAAATGTTTGATTAGATTAAGGAAGTTAAAACCTGCCATCTTTGCATCCCGGAGATACTTCATGAAAGTTTTATTCACCCACGAAATATTTATGCCCGATTTTCACGGTGGGGGCGAATTCCTTACATATGAAATAGTAAAAAGAATGATAGATAAAGGCTTCGATGTTACGGTTCTGACCACAGGTGACCCAAAAATCGAGAGTTATGAAAATATCCGCACTATCAGGTTCCCGGTCAACCGCTATTTCATGAACCTGACCGGTCCCTGGATTGCAAAATACGCAAAAGGCTTCGACCTCATCCAGTCAAACAACTACAATGCCTGCTATCCTTCCCTGATGGCAGGCAAGCTGGTAAAAAAGCCTGTCTACTGCATGGTCCACGGCATGTACGGCAAAAAATGGCTTTCCATGCGGGGCCCCTTTTTTGGGAACCTCTCTCGTGCCATAGAAAAGTTCCAGGTCTCTGGAGATTACGAGAAAATAATCTTTTTCAGTGAATTTGCGAGAGATGCAGGTGTTTCTGTCGGGATTCCGAAAGAACAAACAACTGTAATCCATCCCGGCATTGAATACGATAACTTTTACGTAGGTGAAAAGGAACCCTACGTGCTCTTTGTGGGTAGGCTCTCAAAGCAGAAAGGAATCACCTACCTGATTCAAGTAGCAAAGGAACTGCCCCACATAAAATTCAAAATCGCGGGCCGGGACGAGGAAGAGGGCTGGATTAAGAAAGAGGCTCCTAAAAACGTTGAGTTCCTGGGTTTTGTGAGCAATGAGGAGCTAAGGGAGTTATATTCTAAGGCGCTGGTTTTCTGCCTGCCATCGGTTGCCGAAACTTTCGGGCTAGTGATTCTGGATGCTATGGCTTCGGGGTGTGCGGTTGTGTCGACAGTCCCTCTTGACTATGAGGGGTTTAAGGTGGATGTGGGGGATGTGGAGCAGTTGAGGAATGCTATATCGTATCTTTTTGATAATGAAGAAGTTGCAGTTTCAATGGGGCTTAAAAATAGGAAGAAAGTGCAGAGTTATAGCTGGAAGAATTGTGTTAAGGAATTATCTGAGTTGTATATGAAAGGTTTGATTTGAATCTAACTGCCCTTAATATAAAAATTCATAATATGTGAGTTTTGTTTCGTAATTATAAGGTGTTATGTCTATGTCTCAAAATATCTTTAACTCAAACAATAAATCAAGCTTACGAATTCCTTCAGTTGATATACTTAGAGGATTAGCATTACTACTAATGATTGAGGCTCATATCCCTATATCCGTAGAATGGGCATCTAAATGGTCAAATATTTTGGCTGCGCCTTTTTTTTTGATTATTTCAGGGTTGAGTTACGACTTATTTTTATTATCTAGAAAGCGGAAATCAACTGAAAAAAAATATTTGTACATTGAAGTATTATCTAGAGGTTTTCTGATATATGTGCTTCCCTTAGTTCCATACATCATAATCAGTGTCCTTTTTACAATCCCATTTGTTCAGCTTCCATATGTACAACATTATTCAATTCAAGTTTTCCATTGGGGTGTGTTCCAAGTTATTGGAGCGGGATATGTTTTAGGGGCAATTATCCCCAATAATTTGAAATCAAAAGTTTTCTTTGTAATTTTTACATTCACCTCGGCTTTCATAATTAGTAATTTTTATCAAAATGTGTTTTACTTTCTGATTAATGATATTTACGCATTTTTCCCTTGGGTAGGGTATTTTCTATGCGGGCGTATTTTTTACGAGTTGTACAGTAGATCTTTCAAAGATGAAACCTTACTTGGATTTTCACTTTTATTTTTGATTTCAAGTTTATTGATCATGAAAATCTTAAAGATGGATTTTCTATTATCTGCTCGCGATCAATTTCCGATGTTTTTATTTATATCTAGCTTTTGTTTTATTATATTCGCCCTGATGATTATTTTCATAGATCGGAGACATTTTTATCATAGCTTTTTTAATTTGTTTGAAAATATAGGAAAAATTTGTTTTACCAGTTATTACATTCATTTTCCAATTTTATTTTTTAGTATTTATGTTTCTAAAGTTTTCTTTGGTGGTACAATTTTCTTAGAATATTTTAGCTCTTTAACTCTGAACATAATCATACTTTTACTTCTCATCATAATTCTATCCTGTACAGAAGAAAACTGGAGAAACTATAATTATATTTTTGGGTTTGAATGGTTTATCAGGGTAGGATCACAAATTTTGATAAAATTGGTCGCCAAAAGATTTCCCAAAAGATTCCCCTAAAAGGTTCTCCTAGTATTATCTTTGGCTGCTGTACGACTCAGTACCAAAATTAAGTAATGAACGTAAAATTAAAAATCACTAATTTTGTAATTGGTTATAATCCTTTGAATACGTCCTCTCTACTGAAGTCTTTTGATACCAAATATTGAGTTTGATTGAAGAACAGATTCTTCCTGCAAATTCAATATTTCAATCGAAAAATGCAAAAGTCACTAGATTTTTAGGATCTAAAAAAACGACTTGAGATTGAAAAGCATATTGATGCTTTATTCATAAAACAAGTGTTTAATCGATACTCCTTAAAAAATACCTTTCGTTTTTATTTTAAATTCATTTTTATCTTGTAAAAAACTGTAAAACTTATTGAGGAGGATTGATAATCCTCCTCTAGTGTTTGTTTGTGAAGCCTCCGCTTATCCCGATAAACGGAGATCATAAATGGAAATTGCTTTCAGAGATATTAAACGTTTTTGATTTACGATCTACCAAGCAAATCTTGCACAATACAGGATGCTACCTCTTGAAAAATCGGTACCTGCCTTGAAAATCGTCATCTTGAGCATGTATTTTTGCCTTGAAATTTCCTATGTAGTCAGAGAATTGAACAAAAAGAGAAAATTAAGGAAATTTATGAGAATCAAGTCAGTACCTTCTGAAGATGAAGTTTATAGCATCATGAGTAGCTTTGATCTAGATCAGTTTATCAACTTTGCTATTGGAGTGCTTAACAACATTTGTTCTCGTCGTAAAAGAGGTACAAGCCAAACAATAACTGATAGTACAGACATTAATCTCGATTTAACTGATTTAAGAGGAAAATTAGCCAAAAGATGCTAAAAGATCGAGATTTTAAATGGGGTCACTCTAAGCATAGAGGTTATTTCATAGGGATGAAACTAAGTCTTGTCCTAGAATATCCAAGCTTAAAACCGTTAGCTTTCGTCATTAATGAAGCAAACGTTAGTGAATACACAGTTTATCCACAGATTCTTGAAGAAGTAAGTAGAAGGAAGAAAATAAGAGCAGGAGACGTACTTTATTTCGATAGAGGTTATTACTCATATGAAAATTATGTGATAGAAATAGCAAAATACAAAATAGTTTCTGTTATTTTTCTAAAGATTAATTGTAATTTTAACAAATTTTCAATATGCTAAGCTATCCTCTGAATATATTTGATTCAAGAAGAAATACAAAAGAAGAAAAGGAGCTTTACAAGAAACTGGTTGTAAAATTGAAATCATTGATCGAAAATTGGGGAGGACTTTAGACCTATTAGGTCTCTAATAGAAGATGTGTTTAAAGTAACTAAGAAAGCATGCAATATGGAGAACTTACATAGATATGCGATGCGTTCTGTAAAAAAATATTGCTCTTTGGCGGTATTTTTGACAGAGGTAGTTATAGCTTTCTTTGTTAGCGATAAAAAGGGATTGCAAAACTTTGCTGAGAGTTAAGAAAAATAGCACTATATAATTGTGTTAAGGAATCATCTGAGTTATACATGAAAGTTCAAATTATAGTCTTCAACTCAATAAAGTACATTTTTAATTTGTGGATAGAGTGTTTCCATCCATTTCTTTGCAAACGATAATGATGCTGATATTCTGTAAAACTCGTTTCTGATTATATTTTTCATCTGTTCTTTTGATTGAATAAACGACAGATAATTCTCTCTTTATCGTTTTCCATACAAATTCAACCGGATTTAAGTCTGGTGAATAAGGAGGAAGGAACACAAGTGTTTTTTAGTTCTCTTGCTTTCTTTATCGTTTTATCAGCATGACGTGATTTTGAATTATCCAGAACCAGAATTATTCTTTTCTTTTGATTGTGTTCCACAATTTTTTCCAGAAACTCACAAACGTTTTCTGCTTTTGAAAGCTCCATAAAATCTATGAAATTATTACCGTTGATAGAATAAAATGCGAATGCATTTGCTTTTATGTAATCTGTGTTTTTTATCATCAAAGGTTTTTTAAATAACCACAATCGTTGCGTATTTGCCTTTTTCTGTGGTGAAGATTCATCTAGAAAACCGATAATATATTGCTTGTTTGGATCAATATATTTTGGAACTGCTTCGGCTAACTTTTTTAAAATTTCTTCTGCGTTTTCAGGTCTTCTGTAGTCAAAAGTATATGGCTTTGAGTGATACATGTTAAAACTATGCAGTATAACTCCTATTTGTTTTTGTGAGTACTCTATACCATATTTTTCCTTTATTAGCTCCATAACTTCTCTTGTAGTCCAGTAAACTTTATTTTCCAACAAAGCTCTTAACTCTTTTATTTGCTCATCTGTAAGTTTTGACTTTCTTCCTCCTCCAAAATTTGGTGTTAAGGCGGTATAGTCGCCTTTATTCCATTTTTCTTGCCAGTAATATCCTGTTTTCTTAGTTACTCCAACTTTAGTAGTAGCTTCTTCTACAGAATCTCCCGAAAGCCTGAACTTGATGAAATAGAGACTTTTTAGCACTCTTGAATTGTTCTCATGTTTTATTAGAGAGTTTATCTCATCAAGAGTTACCTTTTGATCAGTAGGAATTTGTTTCTTCCCTACCATAAGTGAATATAGGCTTTAATATGTGTAATAAGTTGCGTTGGATACTATAATTCTCTGTTTGACATTCTTAGAAAAGCTTTTTATCCATTTATTTGAGTTTTAGAAGTTTATATGCACCTTCATTGTAGACGAGATAATTATCTTTAATCTTTTCATTTAAATTTATGAATTCTGTATCATTCAGTGTTTTCAAAAATGAAGTAGCTGAATGCCAATTTTCAGGGTAATCTACAAATTGCCTCTCTTCATATAGGGACTTCCTCATAAAAATAAAGGTATTCGATGTATAATTATCACTTTCTTTTTCGAATAGTATTTTGTCATTAAGTTCAATTGAGTGTGCGTTTCTTGACCTAGATAATGAAAAAACTCTTGCTCCTGCTAACTGCATTTCCAGTGCCAACGTAGAGTTATCCGGTAAATTTCTATCTATTCGATCAAGTGTGTTTATCTCGTGCGTACTTCTGATATTGTACATTTCACTTCGTAGCTCGGATGGATAAGGCTCGGGTGTGAACGCCATATACTCTGTTGCAATCCACTGGCTTATCGGATATATAAAAAGAAGGACAATTACCATTAAAGCAATAATTTTATTCATTTTTTGTTTATCTGGCTCAACTTTTGATTTCATTCGAACACTAATATATCCTACAGGAATGCATCCCAGAATAATCCCAAACCTCATGATTCTTGTAGGAGACAGCGAATTAGCAAGAGAAGGGACAACGGAGCTCAGGGCTATGAGGCATACATCAAAGAATGCCACAACCGCAAAAATACGCTGGTATCCCGATAAATTACGTATCTGAGCAAGCAGATAGAAACTCCCAATAGCTATATAAAAAGCCTGCAACTTATATAGTGTCTGCACAAAAGAGAAATCGGAAAGAATTTTCGTAGTTTCACTGCTCGACGAGATTTCCATTTCCTTTGATTTAAATAAATCGGTAATGCCTCTTAACATGTGATCCGCAATACGGATATCCCCCTGGTGATGATAAGTTAGATCGAATATCCACAAAAAAAGGACCGCGGAAAAAAACAGAACATAAAAATTTCTGTATTTTTTTGAGTCCTTATTTTTCGTCTTCGAAAAATGTAAAATAAATCCGGTTAAAAATAGTAACGACAGTGTCAGCAGATTAAAATAGGAGGTTGTATAGTGTGAAAATATCAAGGCTGTACAAATTATAATGTAGACAAGCACTCCTGAAGGACGATTCCTTTTTGCTTGGATCTGCATGATATAAATGGATGTAACTAAAAATAATGTTCCATAATTTTCTCTTGTCATTGAGAGACTGTAGATCGAAACTGCGGGATTATACATGTATGCAATGCATGAGATTACTGCAATGTCCCTGTCAAATATATTCTTTATTAACAGATAGAGAAATATGACTGTCAATGCATGGGAAAATAGGTGGGTAAAATTCCAAGACTCGGCTATTGGATTTACATTTGTTATTGTTGATATCATATAAACAGATATATATGAAAGTGGGAACTCTGTAAGAGCATTTGAAGTAAGTTCAAAAGTCGGTTGAAGAAACAAAGATTTAATTACGCCAAATTCCGCAACAGAGTCGCATCCCAGATATAAACCATATTTAATGTGAAGGCCCAGGACTTTGATTATTGCGACTAAAAACAGCAATGATGCTATGATAAGATTTTCATTTTTATTTTGTGAAGTAGGGCTGAAAATAAATAGCGATGGCGAAAGTCCCAAAAGTAGTGACGAGATTATAAATGTCAATTGAGAGTATGTACTTGTGGTACTATGAGATGAAATTAAAATACCTGCAGTCCCTACAAGAAAACATATTAAAGCTGTGCAATATAATATTTTTTCGGGTTTCATATTCAGCCAACTTTTATCTGACTTTCCGCAGATGTCCTTACAATTATCACAATTTTTTCCGTTGTTGTTTTTTCTGGTAACTGCATATGATGTGAGAAGAAAAAATTTTTAAAATGTCCTACAATTTTCGACATTTTTACCTTCATGAAAACTTTCAACTCGATTTTCCAGAACTTCAGTTGAGATGATAACAGGAGATTTTTGAGAAATTCTCCAAAACCGACAGCAGGAAAATTGTTGTTTTTTTGAGAACATTTGCGGAAAGTCAGTTTTATATTATGAAATAAAAAATATCATTAGCTATTTAGTTTATTTCTGGAAAAAAAACGGTCCAGCTTTTGTAGACTATATGTTGTTTTTAAGTATTGTTGATATCATTTTCATAAGTGTAGTAGTATCTATTACCCATGCCTCCTGAGAGAAATTTCATTTATATCTGTGCCCCAAAGCGTCCAATAAAAGCATCCTCAATCCCTTTAAATATCATACTGCATGCTCTAATGTCTCTTCTAAAAATCAACAAATACAATGTACGAATCCCAAAAACAGCCATGATAACAATAAATGCAGTTAGCAGTTGTGGCATATGAAAGTGCTTTCTTAAGAATAATAACTTGTTCCGCGTATTGTAATATAGGGAAAAGGGAGATAACGCACCACCACTTGTTCTGGATACTTTATGATATATTTTTGCAGATGGTACATACCGTATACCACACCCATTCTTTTTTGCCATCAAGCATATATCGACATCTTCAAAATAAGCAAAATATCTCTCATCCAGTAAGCCGATTTTTTGAAATAAACCGGCTTTTATTAACATAGCACAACCTGATACAAAATCGACATCTTTCTCACGGCTATATTTTTCTGTATCCCGTTTATCCATCCCATGGTATGCAACGAGACATATCCAGTAATTAATGAAGCCACCAGCAGCCCATATTTGGTCAGTAGCATCATAATAATTGATCTTAGTTCCAAGGATTCCAATATTTTCATTTTTCTTTGCCACGGATATCAATTCATCAAGAAAGTCAGGTTCAACTGCCACATCGTTGTTCAGGAGGAGAATGTAGTCAGCACCATCGGATATTGCTTTTTTTATTCCTATATTGCACCCTCCGGTAAATCCCAAGTTCTTTTCATTCTCAACAATTTTAATTCCTGGATAGTGTTCTCTGAATAATTCTGCTGAACCATCAGTCGAGCCATTGTCTACCAGCAATATCTCATAGTTTGGGTAGGTTACCTGCTTCAATGATTCAAGGCATTCTATTGTATCTTTCTTGCCGTTCCAGTTAAGAGTAATGATGGTTACTTTGGGTATGGACATAAGATTCCTCAATCTCTTGAAAATGAATAGAATATTTTTAACCAGACCCTATTTAACGTGTTTCTCGATATAGATTGAAGATTATTTGGCAACATATACCAAACTTTTATAATTAGTTGCTTCGCAAAATTATGATGAACTAATGAAAGGATATCAAGAGAAGTTACCTTAGATCTATTTGCTCCATTTGAAGTGAGGTTTTGAAATTCATCTTCCGTTTTCTTGTTTTTATTGTGCCTGGACTTTCCATATTGTGGGAATAAATTTTTAAGTAACTCCATTGTGAATTTATCTCTATTTTTAATTCTTATACTTGCTATGTTGGATATGTCAAGAATACATCTATAAACAACAAAATCAGCAGGAATATTTCCTTCAACGCACCATTCTATATCTATTGGAAGTAATTTATTTTCCTTGTTTCTTATCATGTTTTTTAATATTATGTCAATAGAACAACCATCTAAGAGTGGATACCCTTCTGCATCCTTATCACCATGGTGATATCTATTGATTAATTCTTGATAATATTCTCTCATAACTTTTAAAATCTCACTTTTAAATTCCTTTATATGTTGTGCTTTATATATATCAAAAACTAACGAATCACCATCATACCATGGAGAATCGTAAACTTGATGTGTAACTTGTAAATGTATGTCGCCGACTTTCAAAGTTCCAACTTTCTTTTTATCAATTTCCCCGTTCAATCTTTTTTTGCTGATATATTTTTCAGGATTTTGTTTCAATATTGTTACACATTGGTACTGATAACTACGATTTAAACTAAACTTTTTAGCAACCCAATCTGGTTTGTTACATATGTATGATTTGTTTCCAGCGATAATTAAGAATGAATTTGAGAATTCCCTTAATAAACCAGCTTCCGAAAGTGTTTTTAATGCAAGCCCCTCATGAAAAGTATTTTTCCTTTGAGTATTATATGCTGAAAACGGGATACTGATCCAGTTATGTAAATATTGTTTTCTATCATCTCCAACATTACTGAAAATATCAGTGGCAAATTTATAGTCCGGGAACTGATAGTAAAAATCTATGTCTTTAAATCCGACTTTACTCAAGAGGTCGTTTATTTCCGCTTTAGAAAATGTTTTAGGAGTGTTTTCTATAGGATATCCGTGAATGCTATCATAAATTTTTTCAGTATGATCCTCCTGGCAACCGCTCCAATATTTGATTCCTATTTTGTTTTCAATTGCGATAATTAGGATTCCATCTGGTTTAAGAGCAGATTTAGCTAATTTGAGAAAAGAAATAAAAGGATCTTCTTTATTATCACATAAAGCATAGACTGGAGAGTATTCTAACACTCCTATCAGAGTGACCATGTCATAATTCTGTTCAAATTTTATTTTGTTAATATCCGAGCAAAAGACTTTTACATTATTTAAATCTCTACATCTTTCTCGAGTAATTTCTGCACGTAAAAGACTGCCCTCCACACAATCAACAGATTTAAAATTTTCTCCTAAATATCTCGTTATAGCTCCACACCCGGAGCCAAGTTCTAAGACTTTAATTTGAGATTTCAAATCTAAACATTTTAGCACATTTGACCTGCCAATTCCTAAGTGGTAATAAGATGGCCAATCTTTTGCTAGTCGCATAAGTTCTTCAGAACCGTCACTTAGGTCATTGGTTCTTTTTATAGCTGATAATATATATTTTTCAACATTTCCATCCGAATAATTGTATTCTTGTTCAAAATTCCTGACTTCTTCAGGCAATCTAAAAAGCTGTAATTTTTCGTCATATTGAAATTCAGATAAAGAAATTTTAATATTTTCATCTTTACATTTCATAATACCTTGTCTCCTTTAATTAGCACTAACATATAAACTTCTAAATAATCTCAAATCTTCTTTATCAAATGCACATAATACATATAATGTAATTATGTATGATGTCATAGACACAAAAATTGTTAATATGAAGTTTACATTATGCATGAAAATGACAAGTATGCCCATAATTAAACTTGAAGCCACTGATTTAAACAAAATATTAAGTAAAATTTTATTTTGTAGATGATATCCAATTTTTGAAAGAACAATGAATTCCATATATATGACAATCAATCTAGTGAAGTCAGTAGCGAGGCTTGCGCCTACATAACTGTATTCAGGGATAAATATTAGATTTAGTACAATGTTTAAAATGGCTCCTATTCCTACTATTTTTGTAAGTGTTCCCTGTTTATTGATAGAATTCAATAAGTATCCAAAAATCCCACCAATGGACGCAAAAAGAAATGACCAAACTAAAATTTTAAGGATAATTATAGATTGAGAATACTCAATACCGAAAGTTAACAAAATAATTCTATCCGATAATAAGATCGTCCCTGTTACAATTGGTATACATAAAATCAATATATATTTTAAGGATTTTTCTAAAACAAATTTCAAGGTATTTTCCGATGTTTTGTGTAATTTTGACATTATCGGAAACATTGCTGTTGTGTACATACTCGGAATGATTAATAAAATAAGTACCATCCTATAAGCTGCATTATACCAGCCCACTACCTCATCACCGTTTGAAATCATTATCGAGAGCATTACGGAATCTATGTAGTAGTATATTACAATAAATATACTTGAAATGCCAAATGGAAGTGATTCTTTCAAGGTTTTTTTAATAAAAGTGGAATCAATTTCTATGTGAAGTCTAACAAATTTTCTTAAACAAATTCCAAAATTCGTCATGAATACAATAATACTTACTAAAAGATATATCATCGAAAAATGTATGACATCAAATCTTTGACTTATAGCAAGCAGTATTCCAGAATACATTAAAGTGCTGTTTAAGCCTTGGCCTAATGACTGATATTCCATTTTTTCGTATGCTTGGAAAATAGAATAAAAAGTGTTAGAAAACGAATTAAAAATTACAGACAAAAAAATAATATACACAATGAACTCTGTCTGTTTTGAACATCCAATTAAGTTTAGTGATGGTATAATAAAAATGAATGTAATAATTGATAGTATAATTTTCATTAAAAGAATATTTGAAAGGTATTTCTCAGATAATAACTCATTTTTAGACACTTCTTTTGTAGTTAATGTTGTCATTCCTATGTCAGTAAAAACACCAAATATAGCTGTAGTAGCTAATGCAAAACTCAAAATCCCAAAGCTTTCAGCTCCAAGATATCGAGCCATATACATTGTATAAAAAAAACCAAGCCCTAAGCAAATTATCTGTGCGCCAAATAAAGAAAACATATTTTTTGCAATTCTTTGAACAGTATCCAAAAGAGACTACTCCTCAATAGTTGTCATTTTTCCTACTGTTTCTCACTATCATACTCGCCTTCAATAAACTTTCAAATGTACCCGCATCACTCCAAAATCCCTCCAGCATTCCGTACTCCATCATCCCTTTGCTTATGTAATAGTTATTTACATCTGTAATCTCAAGTTCTCCTCTTCCTGAAGGCTTGAGCGTTTTAACTGTACCAAAAACATTGGAATCATAAATGTAAAGGCCCGTGACTGCAAAATTGGTTTTTGGCACTTTTGGTTTTTCTTCGATGCTTATTACCTTCTCACCCTTAAGTTCCGCCACTCCAAACCTGTGAGCATCAGGCACTTCTTTTAAGAAGATTTTCGCACCATCGTTGAAGTTTGCAACATCCTCTTTTATGTTGTCCTGAAATATGTTATCTCCAAGAATAACAGTTACATTGTCTCCATCAACAAAATCTTCGGCTAAACTAAGCGCCTGGGCAATACCTCCGGCTTTTTCTTGAATTTCATAAGTGAAATGAACTCCGTAATCTACCCCGGAACCTAAGAGTTCAAGAAAATGTCCTGCATGTCCTTTGCCAGATACGATCATGATGTCTTTTATCCCGCCGTTAATTAGAGTCTCCATTGGGTAGTAAATCATTGGTTTATTGTATACTGGTAAGAGATGTTTGTTAGTAACTTTGGTTAGAGGATACAGTCTGCTGCCTGTACCGCCTGCAAGTATAACTCCTTTCATATATTTCTCTCCTGCAAATAGGCTTTAAGTGCTTCTCTCCAGTGTCTCATAGGTTCAGTTTTAGTATTCACAAGGACAGAATATTTTGGTCTTTTTGCTTTTCTCGGGAATTCTTCACTGGTACAGGGAGTCACATTATCGATAATAGAAAAAGCAAACTCATACCATGAACAGATTCCATCGTTTGTAATATGATAAATTCTTGGGTTAAGGTCAATTATTTCTCTTATTTTGCAGGCAAGGTCCATTGTATAGGTTGGTTTGCCGAACTGGTCATTGACCACTTTTACAGTATCCATTTCTCCGGATGATCTCAGCATAGTTTCAACGAAATTTTCCCCATGAATTCCAAAAAGCCAGGAAATTCTTACAATCCTGTAATCATTGATGTTCTCAATAATTTTCTTTTCACCGAGAAGTTTTGAGTCTCCGTATACATTAATCGGACTTGGGACATCAGATTCCATATGTTCTTTTTTAGAACCGTCAAAAACGTAGTCAGTGCTGAAATGGACAAGTTTAGCTCCAACAATAGAACAGGCTTCTGCAATGTATCCAGGTCCAGATCCGTTGACCTGAAAAGCAAGTTCCTGATTATCTTCACAACCGTCCACATTTGTGTAGGCAGCTGCGTTTATGACAATGTCAGGTTTTGTTTTTAAAACCGATTCAATAACCTGCTCTCTGTCTGTGATGTCGAGGTTTTTATGTGCTAATTTGATAGCGTCAGGAAAAACTTTGCAAAGATCTGATCCAAGCATTCCGCTGGCACCGATGATCAGTGTTTTAATGGCTCCCACCACCATCTGTTTTCAACATACCACCTGACTGTTTGCTCAAGGGCAGTATCAAAATCATATTTTGGTGTCCAGCCCATTTTTTCCAGTTTGCTGCCGTCAAGGGAGTACCGGAAGTCGTGACCTTTTCTGTCTTCAACATATTCAATTGAAGCTTCGTTTTTACCAAGCATTTTTAGAAGGCGGTATGTGATTTCAAGGTTTGTAAGCTCGTTTCCACCGTCTATATTGTAGATTTCACCGCTGCTTCCGTTGTGGAGAACAAAGTCTACTGCAGAGCAGTGGTCTTCAACATATATCCAGTCCCGGATATTCAGGCCTGCACCGTACACTGGAACTTTCTTTCCTTCCATTAATCTGCTGATGAAAAAAGGAATCAACTTTTCAGGATACTGGTAAGGACCGAAGTTGTTTGTACATCTGGTTATGCAAACAGGCAGTCCATAGGTTGTATGGTAGGACATTGCAAGAAGATCCGAACCGGCCTTGCTTGAAGAGTAAGGACTTGAAGGGTTCAGGTTATCTTTTTCTGTAAAAGAACCTTCCGCAGTACTGCCGTATACCTCATCAGTTGAAATATGGATAAACTTTTTGATGTTATTTGCAAGGGCACTCTGGAGAAGAATGTTTGTACCTAGCACATTTGTCCTTACGAAAACTGAGCCATCTTCAATTGAACGGTCAACGTGACTTTCGGCTGCAAAATGGACAACCTGATCTACTTTTTTCATTACTTCATTCACGATAACAGGGTCACAGATATCGCCCTTAACAAAAGCATAATTCTGGTTATCTTCTAGGTCTTTGAGGTTAGCAGGGTTTCCGGCGTAGGTCAGTTTGTCAAGGTTTACAATATGATAATCTGGATATTTTTCCAGCATATAGCGGATGAAACTGCTGCCTATGAATCCACAGCCGCCTGTAACCAATAGTTTCAACTTAGTCACCTTTGTGTTTTTAGTCACCTTTATGTTTTCGATTTAGTTTTTGAGTAGATGATAAAGCAAAAAGATACGAAATATTTTTTAATTGGAGCGCTCTCTTTTCGACAAGATTCCATGAAAGGAATGCAAAGAGAAAAGTTATTGGATAGGAAAAAACAAATAATTTTAATGATGTGATATTATTTTGGAACAAATGGACAAGTGTTTGTTGTATTGGGAATGCATATATGTATAATCCGTAGGAAAAGTCCCCTCTTTCTGTAAGCGTTTTCAGATATTTTGTGGGTATAAATGCAAGATGGAAAACGATATACGGTATAGAAATATATGAGACAATTTCGAAAAATTCTGTACCAAATGAAATTATCCACAATATCAATGCAAAAATAAATATATCTTTTCTATATTGGATTTTATCTCCATATAAATAGTAGCATGCTCCGATTAAGTAATATGTCACATTGTTCACATTGAATATTATATACATGCATCTGATTTCGTTTTCGTTAAAATGATGGATTCCGATGTTATATAATATAATTTCTGCTAAAATAAATATGAGCAAGAACCATTTTTTCTTAAATATTCCTAATAAGCCAATAACAGCTGTCACTATGTACATTGTTGTTTCTCCAATTAATGTCCATAGTGATCCGTTTACTGAATTTGGATATATATTTTGACTAAAAACTCCGGGTAAATATTTCTGGCGTAATGTAGCCATATATATTAGTACGTTTGGGATATCTATATTCTTGAAATATTCTAATGGATCTAAAGATGAAACAAGAGGCCCGATAACGAAAGTTGAAAATAAAATCGAAACTATCAATCCTGGATAAATCCTTAAAATTCTTTTCCAAAAATATGAAAATATATTCGGGTTTTTATTCCAACTTTTGGTTATTAGGTATCCGCTGATCATAAAAAATATGCATACACTTAATCTCCCAAATGTCATGCTCTGCGTCAATAAATAAAATGGTTCTTTCTCGTGATTTCCTAATGAAAGAACATATGAATGTGAAAATATTACTAATGATGCAGCAATAAGTCTTAATAAATCAAAATTATTTTGATTCCTATTTATATAGTCAATTTTCATAATTAATCTCTCTTGTGCCACCTTTTCGGCTTCAGGGTGATGGTACTCGTTGCACTTGAAGCAAAAACAGCAGCTTCTTCAGGAAACAGCAGCTTCGTTCAGGACGGAAAAACCATGGGCAAAACTATTGTTGGTTTTATCATGTTCGTCTGCTTTGCCCTATGTGATTACCTCTTAAACTGTACGACAATTTTATAACTGTATCAATTTCTAATGAAATACATTCTCCAATTATTTAAACTGTTCGATTACTGTTTATCCTTTATCAATCTTGCTTTTTCTTATTAATTTCTCGCAATTAATAGTCTTATTTTTGCTGTAATAGTAAAGCTTTCATGAGGGTTTTTCCAATAAGGATCTACACACTCGATGCATAAAATCAAACACAATCAAAGTTGTGCTGGCGCACTCCACTGCAAGCAACGGCGTATGTTTATATCCAGAACACCAGGTGCGTATTTGCTTTTTAATTCCTTGAAAAGCAGCTCTATATCCCATCTTACTCTACATAATTTTGCAGTGTCTTTTGCGTCTGAAATATCCTTCTGGATATTTGTGATATGTCTGATAATTTTCCTCTTCACCGTAATATTACAACAAGACTTACTTTCAATAATCCTATTTTTGTTTGCCATCATATGTTCTGTTTTTTAAAACTTTATTATTACAACATCAAGACCTTTTCCAGAAAGTTGCTTACTATATTCACCGCAGGCTTTCCAGTGAACTCTTGATTTTTTATTAGAAAACCCCTCTACAACAGTAGGTGGGGAACGAGTAGGCATAGATACGCTAATGTTTAGATTATTAAAAAATGCACATACAAGAGTAATTTCCTAACGCTTAACCGGCATTGTATATATAAAAATCTGATTATATATAACCTAAATATATAGAGAAAAATATTGTTTTTTATAGTCATATAGGCTCATGAAGGAAAAGTTCTTAAATGATACATTATAATATTATTTACAAACTTACGAAGTCTTCCATAACTAATCATTTTACAGCTGCGTTTGGTTGAAGTGACTAACCTAACTCGAAAAAACCTCCCACTTCAATGAACTGCTATATTCCCTTTATATAAAACCAGTCAAACTCGAGGTTTTTCAAAATCCCATATAAATTTAGTGATCCATATACTGAGGCCTAAAATGAATGAAATGTGATAAAATATGTAAAAGACAGATTTACAAAAAAATTTTATTGATAACGGCACTTGAATTTTTAATACTGGTGAGTATCGCAGGCGCATCGCCATTTGCATATATTACAAATGGGGATAGCAATAGTGTCTCTGTAATCGACACAGACACAAACAAAGTCACAGCTACGATACCTGTAGGATCCAATCCTATGGGAGTTGCAATTAATCCGAATGGAACAAAGGTATACGTGGTAAATGCCAATAGCAATGACATATCTATAATTGACACTTCTACAAACAAAGTTACAGCCACGGTGCCTGTAGGATCCAATCCTATGGGAATTACGATTAACCCGGATGGGACAAAGGTATATGTAGCGGTCCGCCTCAAAAACACTGTCTCTGTGATTGACACGGCAACAAATACTGTTACAGCTACAGTGGATACAGGAAAATCTCCTAAGGGCGTCGCAGTTAGTCCTGATGGAAAAAAAGTATATGTGACAAACGAAGACGACAAAACTGTCTCTATAATTGACACGGCAACAAATACTGTTACAGCCACGGTGCCTGTAGGATCTAATCCTGTGGGAATTGCGGTCACACCGGACGGAAGTAAGGTATACGTAGTGAACTATGGTAGCGGAAGCGTCTCTGTAATTGACACTGCTACAAACAGTGTTATAGAGATAGTGAAGGTAGGGCGAGCGCCTTTTGGAATTACGGTAAATCCAGATGGAACAAAGGCATATGTGACGAATAACGATGAATATGTTAGCACTGTCTCTGTGATTGACACCGCAACCAACACCGTTACAGCCACGGTGCCCGTAGGATCCAATCCTATGGGAATTGCAGTCAGCCCGGATGGGACAAAGGTATATGTAGCTATCCACCTCTACAACACTGTCTCTGTAATTGACACCGCAACCAACACCGTTACAGCCACAATGCTTACAGGAAATGGCCCTTATGCTTTAGGTCAGTTTATAGGTTCCATTCCGGAACAACCAGTTTATCCTTTAGCGAATTTCAGCAACAATATCACGTCAGATTACGTTCTCCGTTCTGTGCCTGTGCAGTTTACAGATTTGTCAAAGAATGCAACCGAGTGGAGATGGGATTTTGGAGATGGATCTAATTCAATAAAGCAGAACCCCATGCATACCTATTATGCAGCGGGAATCTATACTGTCAGGCTGACAGTAAGCAATTCAAACGGCACAGATTCAAAGCTTGCTACAGTGAATGTTGTACCAATAGGTTCTCCTGCACCCTCATATGCATATATTACAAACTTCAACAGCAACACTGTTTCTGTAATTGACACCGTTATAAACGAGGTTACAGCCACGGTGTCTGTAGGAAACAAACCTTTGGGAGTTGCAGTCAGCCCGGATGGAACAAGGGTATATGTGACGAATGTCAACCACGGCAGCATTGATACTATCTCTGTAATTGACACCGCTATAAACAAGGTTACAGCCACGGTGCCTGTAGGATACAAATACAGTCCTTGCGGAGTTGCAGTCACACCGGATGGAACAAAACTATATGTGACGAATCGCGACATCAACTGTGTCTCTGTAATTGACCCCGCTATAAACAAGGTTATAGCCACGGTGCCCGTAGGATCTAATCCACTGGGCGTTGCAGTCACACCGGATGGAACAAAACTATATGTGACGAACCGTCATAGCAACGATATTTCTGTAATTGACACTGCAACCAACGCTGTTATAGCGACTGTGAAAGTTGGATCCGGCCCTTGTGGAGTTACAGTAAACCAGGAAGGAACAAAACTATATGTGACGAATTGCGAAAATAGCGCTATTTCTGTAATAGACACGAGTTCAAACACTGTTACAGCCACAATCCCTGTAGAAGAATGGCCTATGGGAGTTGCAGTCAGCCCGGATGGAACAAAAGTATATGTGGCGAATGAAGGCAGTAGCAAGGTCTCCGTGATTGATACAGCCACAAATACTGTTACAGCGACTGTGAATGTCGGAAAAAGTCCTTACGGAATTGCAGTCACGCCGGATGGAACAAATGTATACGTGGCAAACTATGGCAGCGAAAGCGTCTCTATAATTGACACAGCAACAAATAAGATTACAGCCACTGTACGTGCAGGGTCCAATCCTATCGCTTTCGGCCAGTTTATAAGTCCTCTCCCGGCACAACCAGTACTTCCTGCTGCAAACTTCAGCAGCAACCTCAGATCCGGTTATGCTCCTCTTTCTGTCCAGTTTATAGATCTCTCGAAGAATGTAGATGAGTGGAACTGGAACTTTGGAGACGGATCCAATTCAACACAGCAGAATCCGGAATATACTTACCCCGTAGCAGGGAATTACAAAGTAAGGCTTAAGGTAAGCAATACAAACGGTACCGATTCGAAATTTGCCACAGTAACTGTTCTGGCACAGCCAATATTTTCTGCAGCCCGAACTTCAGGAAAAGCACCGCTTAGTGTTAGTTTTGCTGACCAGAGCACAGGATCTCCAACGTTATGGAACTGGACTTTTGGAGATGGGGCTTATTCAACGGAAAAGAATCCTGTTCATATATATAGAAAATCAGGAAAATATTCTGTTACTTTGACATTAAACGAAACTGGGAACAAGAGTACAGTAACAAAATCAGGTTATATTACTGTTTCAAACGGTTTTGAAGCCCCTGTTGCTGCTTTCTCTGCATCTCCAGTTTCAGGAAACGCGCCTCTTACCGTTAGTTTCACTGACCAGAGCACAGGATCTCCAACCTCAAGGAAATGGACTTTTGGAGATGGTACCTATTCAACCGGGAAGAACCCTGTACACACATACAGCAAAGCAGGATTGTACTCTGTTACGCTAACAGTGAGTAATGCAGATGGCAGTAATACGTTAACAAAATCCAGCCACATTACTGCCTTAAATGTTGTAGATAGTCCTGTCGTCAGCTTTTCTGCATCTCCCACTTCAGGAAAGGCCCCTCTTACTGTTAATTTTACAAGCCAGGTCAAAGGATCTCCAACTGAATGGAAATGGGCTTTCGGAGATGGAAACATTTCAACCGATAAAAATCCTGTACACATATACAATAAATCAGGCCTATATTCTGTCACATTGACAGCAAGTAATGCAAAAGGCAGTAATACGTTGACTAAAACCGGCTATATTGCTGTCTCAAGTGTTTTGAACACTCCTGTTACCAATTTCTCTGCATTCCCTACTTCAGGAAGCATGCCTCTTACCGTTCAGTTTACTGACCAGAGCACAGGATCTCCAACTTCACGGAAATGGACTTTTGGAGACGGAAACACTTCAACAGAAAAGAATCCTCTATACACGTATAATAAATCAGGCCTATACTCTGTCACATTGACATCAAGCAATGCAAAAAGCAGTAATGTGTTGACTAAAACCATTGCTGTCTCAAGTGTTTTAGCTGCTCCTGTTACCAATTTCTCTGCATCCCCTACTTCAGGAAGCATGCCTCTTACCATTCAGTTTACTGACCAGAGCACAGGGTCGCCAACTTCATGGAAATGGACTTTCGGAGACGGGAATACTTCAACAGATGAAAATCCTGTACACATATACAATAAAACAGGACTTTATTCTGTTGCTTTGACAACAACTAATGAGGGAGGCAGTAATGCTGTGCAAAAATCCAGTTATATAAATGTAACTTCTGAAAGCGATAATGTGACGTCGAATCCAGGCTCTATTGTCCCTGTCACCGACTTTTTTGCAACTCCGACTTCAGGAAACACGCCTCTTACCGTTCAGTTTACTGACCAGAGTACAGGGTCTCCAGCTTCATGGAAATGGACTTTTGGAGATAGAAACACATCGACAGAAAAGAATCCTGTGCACACATACAATAAATCAGGCCTATATTCTGTCACATTGACCACAAGCAATGAAAACGGCAGTAACACGCTGACAAAATCCGGCTACATTGCTGTCTCAAGTGTTTTAAACACTCCTGTTACCAATTACTTTGCATCCTCTACTTCAGGAAGCATGCCTCTTACTGTTGTTTTCACTGACCAGAGCATGGGGTCTCCAACTTCATGGAAATGGACTTTCGGAGACGGAAACACTTCAACAGAAAAGAATCCTGTACATACCTACAATAAATCAGGCCTATACTCTATTACATTGACAGCAGATAATGCAAACGGCAGTGACACGCTGACAAAATCCGGCTACATTGCTGTCTCAAGTGTTTTAAACACTCCTATTACCAATTTTTCTGCATCCTCAACTTCAGGAAAAGCACCTTTGAAAGTTCAGTTTACTGACCAGAGTACAGGGTCGCCAACTTCATGGAAATGGACTTTCGGAGACGGGAATACTTCAACAGATGGAAATCCTGTACACATATACAATAAAACAGGACTTTATTCTGTTACATTGACAACCAGTAATGCAAACGGCAGCAACACGTTAACAAAATCCAGCTATATTGCTGTCTCAAGTTTTTTGAACACTCCTGTTACCAATTTCTCTGCATCCCCTACTTCAGGAAGCATGCCTCTTACCGTTCAGTTTACTGACCAGAGTACAGGGTCGCCAACTTCATGGAAATGGACTTTCGGAGACGGGAATACTTCAACAGATGAAAATCCTGTACACATATACAATAAAACAGGACTTTATTCTGTTACATTGACAGCAAGCAATGCAAAAGGCAGTAACACGTTAACAAAATCCAGCTATATTGCTGTTTCAGACCCCCTTGTCGCTGCTTTTTCTGCATCTCCAACTTCAGGATCTGCACCGCTTAGTGTCAGTTTTACTGACCAGAGCACAGGGTTGCCAACTTCATGGAAATGGACTTTTGGAGATGGAAATTCTTCAACAGAAAAGAATCCTGTACACGTATACAATAAGATAGGACAATATACTGTTAGTTTAACGGTAAATAATTCGGGAAGCATTAGTACTGAAAGCAGATCTAAATATATCGCAGTTAGTAAGTAAATCTTTATGTCGAAAAAACAGCTTTGTAGAAGTCTATACTAGTGTTTTAGCAACTTAAATTTGGTGCACCATCATACCTTGAATGTTTATAAATCTATGATGGCGCAAATCAAACTTGAAGAAGATGAGAAACAATACCTCTGAGGCTTTGTTAAAAAGGGGCAGAAAGATGCACGAGAACTAACAAGAGCACGAACACTGTTACTTGCAAACAAGAATAAAAAACACATGATATTCTTCGAATAACAAGCCCAAAAAGATATAGAGATCATTGAAGTACCGGATGTCAGCAGGAATACTGTTGGGAAGTCAAGAAGCGCTACTTGGAGGAAGGTCTCCAAAGTGGTATTGAGGATAAACCAAAGTTAGGAAAACTTAAATTTGAGTTGCCCACGAGAAACAGCGAAGAGCCAATATTTTCTGTCTCTGCTGGACTATTAGAAAAGGAAAGAAAAAAATGAACAAAAACAACAAGGAGCAAATTAAGAATAAGGAAATAAAGTAGCTTGAAATAAGGAAATAAAGTGATTAAGAAATAGAACAGCCCAGAATCTAAAACTTCAATTGAGAAATAGATTCAGGCGTCAAAAAAAGACAATTTGAGCAGGCTTAAATGCCCTCGTATTTCGTCAGAATGTCATCAAAAGCATCCGCAACAGTACCGAGTTTTTCTTTTCCGAGTCCGAAGGTGCTGAGTTTGAAATATTTAGTAAGTCCGGACTTGATGCCGTGGATGTTGCGCTCTTTGAGCTCCCTGTAAAGGAAATACCGTCCATTCTTGACTTTCTGGGATATCTCATAGAAACCCGGGGCTTCAAAGAACATGAGGTCATGAGAATGCGGTTTTTGCCCGCGCTGGATAAAGCCCATGCCTTCAAGCCTTGAAGAGAACCAGCGGGCGTTTTCGACTTCCTGATCCCAGTTTCGGGTTCGTTTTACAACCTCGGGGAAAGAAGCCATCAGAGTCATAACCGTTGCCCCGCGGGCAGTACATCCCAGAAGTTCGACTTCCTTTACTTTATTATGAACGGATTTCCGGAGTACGATAGGAGCATATTCTTCACTTACTCCGAGAACTCCGACAGGACCGGACGCCGCCATAGACTTATGCCCGCTGCCCACGATGAAATCAGCCCCGATTTTTTTTGCCGAGACCGGCATTCTGCCTACGGAGTATGCCCCATTCAAAAGAAGAGGCACATCATATTCATGGCAGACAGATGCAATCTTCCCGGCGTCAGGAATATTTCCGTAACTTCCGTCAGGATAAGTAACAAGTGCCAGAGCTGGAGGTTTTCCGCTTTCTTTTGTAACTTCTTCGATTGCCCTGCCATATCCCTCCGGATCAATATGATATTCCGGGCTGCCTGCATGCGGAACTACTTTAATATTCAGGCCGGCTCTTTCGGCTGCAACATAGGAAGAATAATGGGCAAGTCCGTCAAGCACAATCCAGTCTCCGGGTTTTCCCATGGAGTGCATCACTGCAAATTTTGACTCTCTTGCTCCGTTTGTAACTCTTGCCTCATCGCAGCCCAGAAACTCGGGAAGAGCCTGATGTACGAAATCATGGATAGGAGGCTTTTTGATCAGGTCGAGAACTCCACCACAGAAGTCACAGACAGAGTAACCATCTCCCCATTCAATAAGGGAGCGTTTAGCAGCCTCGGTCAAAAGTCCTCCTGTCTGAAGAGGGTCGATATTTATGCTGCCAAGGGTTTCTCTCTTTATAAAACCAAACTTCTGTAAGGATGAGTCATCAAGTGTCATTTTCTTTATACCTCATGTAAGAACTGTAAATTCCTGATTTATAGTGTAAATTTAGCCTAAAATTCAAAAATAATTTACCGGATAGGTTTATATTTCCCTTAATTGAACTCTTAAGGCTCTATGCACTCAGTGATATGCCGAGAACTCATAAAAAAGTATTCCAGAAACAATTATAAAAAGAACTAAAAGACAGTAGAAGCAGACGCCCGAACTTTATCATTAAAATCCCCTTGATAAAAAAGAAAAGGAGAAAAACGCCTTAAAAAGACGTCATGCAGTCCAGCTTCAGGCATTCGCTGCCTTGCTGAAGACATCAATAAATTCATCGCATTGAGAAACGATGATTTCTGCGGTCTCCTTTAAAACCAGAATCGGATCCGTGCCATCGGTTTTAATATAAAGGACAGGTTCACTGATGCTCACATATTTCATGTCGTAAAAAGCCGTTTCAACCCTTTCATCTTTAATCAGGAGGTCCTTAAGAAGATTGAGAAGGGTATGAGTTTCGCCTCTGAGCTCGACTTCAAGCTCGTTATTTGTTTTGTTAAGAATGTTCAGTTCCACTGGTGACCACCTGTAAATGGTGAATAATATAGCTGGCTATGACTAGTTGCCGTAAAATACATGATTGCCATAAATGCCGAAACCCGCATAAAGTAAGATAGGGAAGGAGAAATTTATTTGATTCCCTTCCCGTACTCGGTTGAGATCTTACGGGTTTCAGTCATATTGCAGACAGGGCATTTAAGCTTTTTCCCTTCCAGCACGAGTTCTCCTCTGCAGTTTGAGCAGTAAGCTTTTACAACTCCAAGAGAATCTTCAGCTGTGGTAAGGCGCATTCTTTCAACGTCAACAACCCTGGCTCTTACGATATCGGAAGGTCTGAACTCATCTGCCAGCCTCTTAACGTAGGAGTCCCTGACATTGGAGACATGAATATCTCCGGGTCTTACATTGACGATTTCCCTGTTCTCTTTTCCTTCGATTCCTGCAATTTCCACCATTGCCCCGGACTCGCGCACGTCAGTGATTCTGCCGTATACGATGTCTCCTACTTTCAGGATATTGGGAGTAAGAGTATTTGGCTTTACAGAGACTACTCTGGCTTTTCTGTCAATGAATACATTGCCTGTAACAGTAGAATAAATGTCTCCACCAATTACTGCTGTTCCATCGCCTGGTTTGAACTCCTCTGTAGTGCCGACAAGCTCTCCCGGAAGTACAAAACCCCCTTTCTCAAGATCTTCTTCAGATTTCACGGCTTCTCCGGCAGGCGGCCTGAAACCCGGTGCTTCCTTTCTATCTCTCGGACCTTTCTTGGGGTAGGGGAACTTTCTCTTTTTGTTAGGATCACCTTTGAACTGGTCCCTTGATTGTCCTCTGGGCTGATCCCTGGACTGATCTCTGGACTGGTCTCTGGGTTGAGCTTTAAACTGAGCCCTGGACTGGCCTTTAAACTGGTCTCTTGACTGGTCTCTTGGCTGGTCTCTTGGTTGACTTTTAAACTGAACCCTAGGCTGGTCCCTTTGCTGGCCCTTAAATTGATCCCTGCTTTCTTCATTTGCTGGAACCGACTTATCAGTTCCAGGCTTTCCTTCACCAGGACCCGTTAATTTTTTCCTAGTAGTTTTATTTTTTCGAATTCTAATCATGATCCCTCATTCGAATTATCGCTATTAGTGATATAGATAATCATTGTAACAATTTTTCTAATCATTACGGAATTTTTGGCAGAAATGAATCTTAGTTCACTCATTTCAGAAATGGAAAACATTTTGTTTCTATATTCTTTTCCAGCAATTCTTTTTTTTTCAGTACGCATTATACTTACTGTATAATGCACAGAGGCTATTAATTATGAGTACTCGCTCAGAGTACACCTGAGATTATTCATCCCGATGTGCAATTTATATCGTACATTTATTTTCTATATTATGGATTTATTCTCTATCTTATGATCTTTTCTTTGTTCAAAAGACTTATTAATTCTACCTTTTAGAATGGAGCATGAAGATGTAAGCTGTAAAACATGATACCTTAAAGGATTCCTGAATCCAGGTTTTATTCATGAACAGCAATTCTGTAAATCTCTACCTCAATGATTTCTCTTTCTTTTTGGTGAAAGTCAAAAGTTCTCTTTAGAGGGAACTTCGCAACGTACGAGTGTGTAATGACCGCAGGCTTAATGAACTTTTGGATAAAAGCAAGGCTTCCGCGGTTGTGGATGGAATATATTACTTCACTTGTTCTTAATGCTGACGAAAGAAAGGGTCTATCCCTGCCTTTAACTCTTGCCCCGAAAGGAGGGTTCATAAGTGTGGTTTTTACCCGTTCCGAAACTTCCGTGATATCGGAACAAACGAATTCAACTTCCACTCCAAGTTTTTCGGCATTTTTTCTTGCAATCTCAAGAGCTTCAGGATCCTTATCGTATCCCACTACCTTCCTGGCTCCCAGAAGTTTCGCTCCTATTGCAAGAATTCCTGTACCGCAGCCCAGATCCTGAATGGAGTCGGCAAGATCTCCCTGCATATAAGCGAAATGGAGTATTTCCGCAGCAAGAAGAGAGGGAGTCTGGTATTGCTCCAGTTCAAGTTCGGGATCGGAAAAACCTTCTATTTCTTCAAGCAGAATTTCAAGTTTTCTCTGTTTCATATCTTTTGATTTTTCTCAATTACTCAATTATATGTCTGATAAAATTATGAAACCATAGATCTGGTGATTACACAGGCTCTTCGGTAATTTCATCCAGCACAAGCTTTTCCCACTCACGTTCTCCAAGCACGATCTCAAACTCCTGAGGCGTCAGCATAGGGGCAGGAAAACGTCCGACTTCATCCACAGCAAGCCTCGGGCAGGCAGTATTAACGAAAGCGTCTACCTTAAACTGAAGCAGCTGGTCCGGGGTTACCAGATCAATAAGGATCAGGTGTGCTTCCTTCCCGTGATTTTTTGCAAGTTCTTTTAAAGAAGAGGCAAGCTCCATTCTCTTCTGTCCGTTTTTGCTTGAAACAATTATTCCAAAAGTCTGTGCATCCAGAGATTTTGCAATTACCGCACTCCTCTGGCGCAGAATCCTTGAAGGGTCTACCTTACGGACTTCTCCGGAAAAAGGATCGGCTGCAAGGACACGCTTCTTTGTGGAAAGAGCTACTCCCAGGGGATGGAAATCTCCGCTTCCGATATAAAGGTATTCGTCACAATCTTCATCTCGCGCCGCCGAAAAATTGCATCCGAGTACCTGTCCTGCATAGGCGATGCGAGAGTCACCGTGTCCTATAACGCAGGTCTTTCCCAGGCTCTCGAGCACATTACACGCATCAGGAAGCTTATGGACATGCTGGACAGTGGTAATCAGCCCTATCTTCTGCCCGTTAAGTTCAGGGACAGCCATTTTAACAACAGGCCGAACATCAATTGAGGAGCGTGTTTCGATAAAGTATACTTTATCTGAAAGCTTTATATCTTCCAGCTCTGCATGCCCGAAGTGGAAAAGAATATCAACGTGGTCAAGAAGAGTCCTGTCCAGGTCGCAGGCTCCGAAACACGGATCCCCTGAGATAATAATTTCAGCCCCGGTAGCTTCCTCAACCGCTTTTGCCAGCTCCGGACCTTTGCGTTTTAACCCTTCAGGGAACTGAAAGCCTACGAGTCTTGCTTTCGTATCTCTTATTACGCTGATTATATAGTCAGGTCTCAGGTCGAATGCTTCACTGATTCCTAAAGGCATCTTTGATCTCCACACCTTTCTCGCTCACATCAATTGTAACGAGAATCTTGGGTTCAACTCCGAGCTCCCTCAGTTTAAGATAACCATCTCCGCGCCCTATAACGGAGATTACATCCGTTACCTCAACGCCCATGTTCTGCAGCGCCCTTACAAGGGCAAGGAGAGTTCCCCCCGTACTGATAACGTCGTCAACGATAATTACTCTGTCCCCTTTTTTGAGCCCGTTTATATAGAGGGCACCCTTAGAATACCCTGTGCTCTGGGAGAGTTCCACTTCCCCTTCAAGGAAGTAAGGCCGTTTCCGGACAATAGTAAGAGGAATTCCGGTTTTCAGGGAGAGTGCATTTGCAACCGGAATGCCCATAGCCTCAATCGTAAGAATGGTATCAATTTTTTTAATATTGGTAATCTGCAGAATATATTCAGCGATCTCCTCAACCAGGTGGGGATCGATAGAAGGTACGCCATCAGAGATAGGATGGATGAAATAGTTGTATTCCCCTCGCTTGATCACAGGGGAATTAATCAGTGAATCTTTCAGTCTTTCAAGCATGGTTTTAACCTTTCTGGCTGTCTCGATATTCCGGGAAGTAGAAGTCTGAAATTAAGCCTGCTCCCTCAAGTGTAATGTTTCCCGGAGATATGTGTACAGGTATGCAGATAAAGTGTGCAGACCTATTGCCGGGAAAGATAAATCGCTTTCAAGGAAACATCAAAGTACTTGATATAGCTTTGGTTTTCCAATTCGAGCCCGTTTATGTTCAGGGTGCAGGAAATTTATAACAAATAGGTATCTCAGTATTAATAAATTTAAGGATAATAAAGGTAAGGAAATATGTAAAAAACTATAAAAATAGAAAAAAGTCAGGGTAAAAAAGAAAAAAGTTAAAAACCCGTCAAAAGCCTTTAATCATCTGTACCTGACATTCTGCTCTACTTTAAACTTATTCATCCAGTTACCGATTCCAGGAATTTAATTTTTCAGGTACTGACACTCCCTGACGAGTTGAGAAGTCCGAGAACTTCATAAGGATTTGTATCTGCCTGTTCCATTTCGTTCAGGGTTGCCTCATCAATGTCAATGACTGCGATCTCCGTAACAAGGCCATCCCAATTTTCAGGATTCATAAGCCAGAGGTCTTTTTGGTATTTTGAAACCCAGGAAGGATCGTCTTCTTTTGCCCCGCACCGCTCACTCACAGTATCAGAGTTATACCCGAGCACAACAGCCTTCAGAGTTCCGGCATTTTTATCCTTAACAACGAAAATTCCAGCAAGGGAGTCGTTAATTGCTTCAATTTCTTCGTCGGGAAGTTCAGAGACCCAGATTCCTCCTTTTCCGGGGGTAGCATCCCAGCGTGTTAAGAAAACATCATCCTTACACCACTGAGGGGAAGAGAAAACCGTATAACTTACTCCCTCCTCAAGCGGGTAGTTTTCTTCCATCCAGTTTGCAAGTACAAAGCCACTGGAAACTCCCGGACAGAAGTGGTTGTGTATTTCAAGGCACTGCATCAGTTCGTAATCAAAGTCTCCGGTTGCCCAGGCATTGCAAATTGTAAGAATAGCAAACTCGCGCCCATCAAAAACCTTTGAGTTTACTTTTTCATTCCAGGCTGCTACGGACTCCTCGTTTTCGGAAAGTACATCAAAGTCGATATTTTCCGTCACCTGGTAGCTTATCTCATTTTTCTCTCCGTATGAAACCTCAATATAAGTACAGTTTCCGCTTGATTTGTCAAAGAAGGCAAACCAGAGGGGAGCATTTCTTGCGTTCTGGACTACAAGCAGGTTCTTTGTATACTGTAACTCCCTTTCATAAAACTCCGAATAGAAGTCATTTAGAAAAACATCGGATTCAGCAGGAGTACCCATGTCAGTCAATACAAAGGTGTTTTCAGGTTCGAGAGTTCCAAGCTCTTTTTCGGCTGCAGCAAAGACCTGAGCCATCAGTTCCTTGTTATCAACTGGAGGATTAACATTTCCAGTTGAGTTGAGAAGCCCGAGAACTTCATAGGGATTGGAACCCGCCCGTTTCATTTCACTCAGGGTATCCTTATCAATGTCAATGACTGCGATTTTCGTAACAAGTCCTTTCTCATCCCAGTTATCCCTGTCCATAAGCCAGAGATCCATCAGGTATTTAGAAACCCATGCAGGATCATCTTCTTTTGCCCCGCATTTCTCATTCACGACATCAAAATCAAACCCGAGAACCACTGCCTTCGTTGTTCCTGCGTTCTTATCCGTAACCACAAAGATTCCGGCAGGAGAGTTCCCGATTGCTTCTATTTCTTCATCCGTAAGCGCAGAGACAAAGATCCCTCCTTTTCCGGGGGTGGCATCCCAGCGCTTTATAAAAACGTCTTCTTTGCACCAGTTAGGGCAGGAAAAAACCGTATAACTTACCCCTTCCTCAAGAGGGTAGTTTTCTTCCATCCAGTTTGCAAGCACAAAGCCACTGGAAACTCCCGGACAGAAGTGGTTGTGTATTTCAAGGCACTGCATCAGTTCGTAATCAAGGTCTCCGGTTGCCCAGGCATTGCAAATTGTAAGAATAGCAAATTCACGCCCGTCAAAAACCTTTGAGTTTACTTTTTCATTCCAGGCTGCTACGGACTCAGGGCCTTCGGAAAGTACATCAAAGTCGATATTTTCCGTCACCTGGTAGCTTATCTCATTATTCTCTCCATATGAAACCTCAATATAAGTACAGTTTCCGCTGGGTTTGTCAAAGAAAGCAAACCAGAGGGGGGCATTTCTTGCGTTCTGAACGACAAGAAGATTGTCTGTATATTTCAGGTCCCTTCCATAAAATTCCGAGTAAAAACTGTCCAGAAAGACATAAGATTCTGCAGGAGAGCCCAGATCCGTAATTATAAGGGCATCTTCAGGCCCAAGAACTCCCAGATCTTCTTCGGCTGCGGCAAAGACCTGAGCCATCAATTCCTGATTATTAGTTTCAGTTGCCGCCCCCGGAATGGAACCAAGGGAAAAAATGAGTACTGTAAGGAAAATAAAACTTGTGACTTTTGCTTTGATTTTCCTGTTGGCAAACACACTTCTTCTAATCATACTCTTACCTCTAATTGCTTAATTAATCTGACAAAAGTAACATTTGCCAGATGCGTTTAAATTAATAATTAAGATAAATTGTTATTTTTATGTTTTTTAGTGTTACAAAAAATTAAGAAAATAATACATAAAACTTTCGGATTTTGTTAACGCTGAAGACAGATACTGGTTAGAAAAAGGAGAACGAAACTTACCGGAAGAAGAGGAAAAGGAGAAAAAATTAAGAAGAGAGAAGGAAAAAATTAAGAAGAGAGAAAGAAAAATTAAGGAGGAAGATTAAGGACAGACAATAGTATCAAAAAGTCCTATTACTATCTCTGCCAATTCTTTGCTCTTTTCAGTTGAGGTCATGAGGGTGTCGGCACGGGCAGCTCGGCATCCAATCCTTTCAAACGCGAATTCATCTGCCTGATCTCTTTCATCGAAAACAAAAGTATCCAGGAAATCCTGATAATATTCCGCAACTCCTGCAGAAGAGACTTCAAGCCCGCAGGCTTGCATCAGCTTTCCGGCAGGCCCGCTGACAGGGGCATTGCCAATAATCGGACTAACTGCTACGACCCTTTTCTTTTGCAATATTTCCTTCATTCCGGGAAGGGAAATAATAGGACCTATGCTCGTAATAGGGTTGCTTGGACCTATAAGGACGTTGCCATCCTTTTCAAGGGCTTCGAGTACTTTTGGAGAAATCGAAGCTTCAGAGACTCCCCTTATATCGACTCCCAGCACATCGGGTTCTCCACGTTTTCCTATCCAGAAGTCTTGAAAATGCATTACTCCCTCAGCGGTTTCTATGTAAGTGGAAACAGGATCATCAGACATCGGCAAAATCTTTGCATCAATTCCGAAAATGGAAGCAAGTTTTAAAGTTGCCTCTGTCAGAGACGCTCCACCCCTGATAAGGTTCGAGCGGATAATATGAGTTGCCCTGTCCATATCCCCGAGCTTCATGCTCTCTTCGACTCCGAGTTCCTGCATGCGTTCATAAGTCCTGAAGGTGTCTTTTTCTATGCCCCACCATTTTTTCCGATCAATCTGGTCTGAGAAAAGATAGAGCACTGTATCAAGGTCTGGAGAGATCAGGTTCCCAGAAACCCACAGGTCTTCGGCAGTGTTTACAACAACGGTCAGTTCCTCCGGCGGGAGGATTTCCTTGAGCCCGTCAAGGAGTTTGGGAGTTCCGGTGCCGCCTGAAAATATAATCATGATAATACCTGTTTCTAATGCCTTTTTCTAAATTTTTTTCAGCATTCGGGCAGCAGGTGCCCTGTAATTTGCTTATCAAAGCAATAGCATCAAAGTAATAGATACAACAATATATAATGACATCTGTCTAAAGATTAGTCAACTACTTTCGACTTCAGTCGAAAGCTTGTAAGTAACCGTTACTTTGGTAACATGTTCCTACGTTTGGACGGTTGACACAGGGTTTACCAGACCCGTAGCTTTCGAAAGCACGCCCTACACTACCAAGAACCTTTAAAAATTATTTCAGAGAGATTGTTACCAATCACTTTACCTGATAGGCATTGTATTTACCCCGAACTTCAACCTCGCCTCTTCTGTTTCCTCAGAAGTGCCTCGCCTCAAAAGAGGTATCGGGTAATACATAATATATAAATGACTTAATACAGAAAATAATTAACGAGGTGGAAAAAAGGCAGCAAGGGGATGTTGACGCATTCCTCCCATGACTAAAGTCACGGGTACCCTGCTTATTTGTCATGAAAGTAGTCCTTGATCCCGTACATGGTTACATAGAACTGGATGAAATCGTCCAGGAACTTCTGGCTATCCCCCAGATGCAGCGACTCAGAAGAGTCAGGCAGCTTGGCTTTTCAAACCTTGTATACCCGGGAGCAAACCATACCCGTTTTGAACACTCTCTCGGAACCATGCACCTTGCCTCTATGCTGATGAAAAACCTCGACTCGATTGACGAGGATAAAAAAATGGAGATCAGAGCTGCTTCCCTTTTGCACGATGTAGGACACGGCCCTTTTTCCCACGTAACAGAGAATGTTATTTATAAATATACAAGGCGCAGGCATGACGAGATAAAGGAAATTGTAGGGAAAGAGGAAATAAAAGAAGTCCTTAAAAAGTACGGGATTTCCCCAGGAGACATTGCAAAACATGTCGAAGGCGAAACCTCTTTAGGACAGATCCTCAGCAGTGAAATAGATGTGGACAGGATGGACTACCTTGTCCGGGACGCTCATTATACAGGTGTTGCTTTTGGGGTTGTTGATTACAATCGCCTGATTAACCAGATGCATTTTCACGAAGACAGGCTTGTCATAGATTACGGGGGACTTAAAGCAGCCGAGTCTCTTCTGGTCTCCCGCTTCTGGATGAATACCTCGGTTTATTATCATCATGTGACCAGGATCTCGGAAGCTATGTGCTCAAAAGCCGTTCAGCATATGATCGAGAACGGAGAGCTTGATCCATTCAGGCTAAGACAGATGGACGATATAGACCTCGTAGCAGCCATGCGAAACGCGAAAGGGTATGGGGGAGAACTTGCCAGACGGCTCGATACACGAAAACTCTATAAACGGGCTCTTTATATAGGGCTTGAGGAAGCAGGAAAAGGTGTACTCAAGCATAGGGATAAAATCGAGAGAGCTGAGAAGGAGATTGCAGAACTTGCCGGGGTAGACCAGCAGTGCGTGCTTGTGGACATTCCAAAAACTCCTGAAATGCTTGAAATGAAAGCAATGATAAAGACAGACCGTAAACTGATCCCCCTTAATGAAGCTTCACATTTTGTGTCCATACTGCAGGAAGCTCACATGGATAACTGGAGAATGGGAGTTTACTGCCCAAAAGAACACTGTGAAGCTGTGGAAAAAGCTGCAAAGGAATACTTTAACGTAAAAAAAGTCACGAAACAGTTTAAGCTGAGCGATCTGGAAGAAACTAAAGTGCAGGAGTAAAATTTTGTTTAAAATAACAAAAAAAATCAGCCGAACAGAAATCACGCTCGAAGTAAAGAAACTGGGGGAAGACTATCTGCTGACCCTTACCGGCGGAAAAGAGCATGTGGGTGCAGTTGCAGTGGGAGTGTTTGATGAAAAGAGCGGTAGAGCCAGTTCTTCCGTACTTACACTGCCAGGACATAGGGAAGAACAGCTTGCTCTTGACAGCGCAAGGAGGGTCAGCAGAGCAACAGGGAAAACATCGGTAGTTGTTGCCGGTATCCATGTGGATAACATCAGCCTGGAAGAGATAAAAGAAATAGTCTCAACTGCAGAGGAAATGGTTGGAAGCTTTATCGCATCCTGTGAAAAAAGTGATATGACCGCAAGGAGAAGCAAATAATGGAAATAACTGTAGGTATCAGCGGGGCTTCAGGGGTTCAGTATGGAATCCGCCTGCTTGAAGTACTGGCAAAAAAAGGGATTAAAACCCATCTTGTACTGACAGAAGCTGCAAAACAGATAATCGAGATCGAAACCGATTACTTACCCATAGAAGTGGAAAAGCTGGCAACATGGAATTATTCTCAGAAAGACTTCTCAGCTCCCATAGCCAGCGGCTCTTACAAAACTTCAGGGATGGTTATTGCTCCATGCAGTATGAAAACCCTCGGGGCAGTTGCAAACGGGATATCCGATACCCTGATAACACGGGCCGCAGACGTTTGCCTCAAAGAAGAGAGAAAACTGATCCTCATGACAAGAGAAACTCCCCTGAACCTTATCCACCTCGAGAACATGCTCAAAGCCAAAAAAGCAGGAGCAAGCATTCTTCCGGCATGTCCGGGCTTCTACTCCAGACCGAAAACCCTGGAAGAGATCATAGATACCATGGTTGGCAGGGCACTTGATCTTTTAGGAATCGAAAATGACATTTATCAGCGCTGGGAGTGAAAAATGGCAGAAGGACAAATGGATTCCTTCACAAATTTAAAAGTTAAGTAAATCCGGAAGTTAAGTAAGGAAATCCTGAAATGAAGCAAAGAAACTCGAAAGTTAAGCAAATAAAACCGATTTTTGATTCTTGAAGTCAGAATACAGCCGTATGATCTAACGAAAGCTATATAAAGGATAACCTCCTTTGAGAGGAAGCCCTTATGGGATAGTAGGGTAGCTTGGTCCATCCTCGAGCGTTTGGGACGCTTGGACCGCGGTTCAAATCCGCGCTATCCCATCATTTTTACTTTTGTGGAAATTTTTCGAAAATTTGGAAGAAAAGAATTACTTAACAGTTTTTAAATCCTTTTTAATTGTTTATTACTTTTAATTCTGTATTACCTTCAATTCTGTATTACCTTTAATTCTGTATAACCTTTAGTTCTGTATAACCTTTGACCGCTTTTATAACTTTAACTGTTTTCATCATCTTACCAGGGGTTTATCAATCAGACATGCAAAAATACGTAAGCACTGAAACTTATATTCCCATCTAAAAAACATTAACTCTGACGTAGTATTCTAAAACGAGGCTTAAAATTGCAGCTTAAAAAATATTAATTCTTAAGTAATATCTTTATAAATGACGGATAATTTTAATACTGAAAAGCATCTTATCATATTTTAAGCGTGAGTTAATAGCTTCGTAGAACTGACTGATTTAGAATCATTTTAATACAGAAACTGATTACTTATTTTAGGTGTGAATAAGTATTTCCTGGAACTCACCCTTTGAAATTATGCTATACCAGTTATTTTATGTAGGGGTAAAATATCATGAAACAGACTCTCGAAACATTAAAAGGAAAGATAGCTGAAAATACCCTGACATCCGAAGACATCTTTTCATTCACTGAAAGGCTGAAAGAAAGTATGCGGGAAGGAAACCCGATTGTCAGGAACGTCTCGTCTACAAACATCAGCCTGCTAGAGGTATATGCATTTGCCCTGCGGAAGATGGAGATGACACAGGAGGACAGGGGAAGCGAACTCAGGGCTGGAGACTGGAGGGACAGTATAGACGATCTCAGCCAGCTCAGATATTTTATAGATGAGCTGGAAAGAAGCGAGCTTGTCAAAAGTGTTGCGTGGAACGTTCATGCAAACGTAATATATGATATCCCAGATCCTGCTGCATATAAGAGATATGTATACTGGAAGATCAAGTCAGTCCTCGACAATATGGAGCTCTTCGAGCAGCTTTAAGCTAAAAACGAAGGGACAAAATTCCATAAAGAGGGAACAAAACTCAATAAAGGAATTGAAAAGGAAAAATAAGCACGAAAGAAGAAGCACATGCCTGTATCTCATGTGACAGGCATGCGCTAATAATCTTTTCCTGAAAAATCAGGTTAGTGCATTTTCAGAGATTCCAACTTTTTCGTTCTTGTATCTTATTTATTATTTCATGTTTTATTTTGCATTTTCTATCTTATGTTCTTTTAGCGGTGCCTTACAACGCAGTTTGAAAGCCCAAGGATTTCTACGATATCACTGTTATCAGGGCTGTGGATTATCATCTGCCCTTTTTTAAGATAGGGAATTCTGCGCTCGTATTCTTTGGGGACTTTTAAAGATGAGATTGCAGCATCATTGTTGAGGTTGAGAATCAGTTTTGTGTTGACCTGCTTGATGACAGTGTCATCGATATCCTGAGGATCCTGAGTGATTAAAAAGAGCCCGAGCGCTTCTTTTCTGCCCTGGCGGGCCGCGTCTGCGAAGCGAGAGATAATAAGGCGGGCATGCTCCCCGTTTGCCTTTGAAAGATAGCGGTGAGCCTCATCCAGTGCCAGGATAATCGGGGTTTCTTTGATGGCATCAATCCCTGTGGTATTGAGCTTGTTGTCAACAATAAGGCTCATGATTGTGAGCACTATGAGGTCTCTGATTCTTGGAGAACTTATGTACTCTGTCGGGAAAACAGAAATCTGTCCCGGCTTGAAAATTTTGTCAAGAACATCAGTAATCGGGGTTGCATCCCGGTCAAAGACCTTTGAGAAAAATTTGCTGTTTACTCTCCGCACGATACCGTCGTAAGAGGACTCATGGATTCTATTGCTGTCAACGTAGTAAGAACGCGTACCCTCGTTTTCAATGTGGCTGATAAAGTTCTGGTAGGTATGAGGCACACTTAATTTGAAGAAGTCCACGAGGAGCACTTCAAGCCCTATATATTGAAGCTCGGACATCCCTGCTGCTGCAATCAGCCAGGAGTTATGTTCCACAAGGGAAAAAGGAATAGTAAATTCTATCTGCTCTGCCCTTGACTTGTCTCCTGGATATTTCTGCCCATCGATTTTTGCCACAAAAGCCTTTGTTGACTGAACCCTGCCGTAAGTAACGTTTTCTGAATCAAACCTGAATTTGTCGTCATCTGTCAAGGTATCATTATCTTCGAAAATCTGGGAATACTCGTCCTGAGGGTCCATAATTACCAGGCAAGGATTTTTCTTCGCTTTATCAGGAGAGCTGCGAAGTCTGTACCGGTTACCATCAGTCATGAACTGGCGCAGGATATTTTTTGAAAGGAAGGTCTTTCCTGTTCCCGTGCTCCCGCAGATAAGCATATGCCTGAAAATAAGGGGGTCGCCCATCGAATAATCATTTCTGAGGTAATAAGCAACTGTTTCGGGCTCGGAGTGGGTCTTTAAAAGTTCCCCTCCAACACTGAGGTGCCCAAGAAAAACTCCTTCTTCCGGAATGTTCAGCCCGGTCTGGACTTCAAGCCTGTCCGTAACAGGCAGTATGGGCGTATTAGGACGGGGAATTCTGTCTGCCATCCTGCGCGTGAGTTCACTTTCTGCTCTTTTTCTGTAAAGGATACAGAGAGGATCAAGGCAGGCAAGGAACTTGTAGTCGGCTTCGTTTATAGGGCTTGCCCGGGCATTCAGCATGCGCCTTGAGTGGATTTCGGTTGCATCGTCCACTGCAAATTCCTGCCTGTACTGGAGTTTGCCTACCCTTGCAAAGAGCTTTTCTTCATCCTCATAAGGCACGACAACATATGTTCCGAGCCTGATTTCACTCCTGTGGGCAGAAGAAATGTATCCTGTAATCGTAGCTCCCGAAGGAGTTATTTCCAGGGGTTCTATACCGGTTGTAACAATCCCGAAAGCCTCAACCGGAGAGAGAGTAGCTATGGAGACTCCAGGATCGTACTTTTCAAAAGTTTCAAACGGAAGTTCTTCTTTTTCGGAAAAATCAGCAATCGATAAATCATCAGGGAAAAAAGAAGAAACCGGCTCAGGAACAGCTCCAGAAAGGCCAGAAGGACCGGAAAGACTTTCCGCGAAAATTTTTGAACCAGTATCTGAAAAATTCTGTGGATCATTTTCTATGAGTGTTTCAGGTGAAGGAGCAGGAAACTCTTCAAAAACTGGCTGTGTATCTGGATCAGAGGTTTCGTTAAATGAGTCCTTTTTCCGGCCCTTTGTCTCATTATCTGGACTTTCCTTTGATGCTGTGGTTTTACCTGAACCCGCGTCTTTTTCGGAAATAGTGGCATTTTCAGGAGCAGAAGTCTGTTTCATTTTATTGGGAATAAAAGCAAAAATATCGGCGTCTTCATATTTCATTGAGCTTACCCCACCGGGTGTCATTATAAGTTATATCAGGACTCATATTTTCAAAGAATTTATCGATCTCCTGCCTCTCCACTTTCCTGATTTTTGCTAGGTGGTCTGCCTTTGTGAGGGTAAGGGGAAAACCGTGCAGAGAAAGGTCAAAGAGAACTTTTTTAGTAATTTGCATGCGCAGGAAATCATCTTTAATAAGCCCGTAAGGGGCTTCAACCTTAAAAACCACATCCTTTGAAGGCACATAAAGCATGAAAAAGCAGAGTGCATAATCTTCAGGTGAGAACCTGTGCCTGAGCTTTTGCTGAATCATGTCCCCGGCTGCAAGAGGGGAAGTTCCGTTAAGCATCCTTTCATAAAACCTATTAGGCTGTAAAAACCAGTTAGTGTAAGTGATGTAAGCGCTTCTGGGGCCATTAAGCTTGCCATTGTTCCCGTTATTCCCGTTATTTTTTGAGTTCCACCCGTTATGCCCGTTTTCGGAAGTCCTGCCGGCTTTATCCGGCGAGAGAAGGTTTCGGAAAAACTGGGCATCAAGCAGCCATGGAAGATCAAAACCTTCTTTTTTCTTCCGGACACTGTCCATAATCTGTACATCAGTAGGATTTTTTACAAACCCTACTACAGGACTCTTTTTTTCCAGAAAATGATCCATAACATCAATATAGTTCTGGAGGATTTTTCGGGCATCAGGATTTTGCCGAATCCTTACCTCGTCGTCGTCCAGTACCATCCAGTACATGAGCTGTTTCGGATAAATAGGCCCGTCCATTATGAAAAAGCTCTCAGGCTCTATCCTGTCCTTCATAAAAAGCAGGTGCTCGGATTCTGCAAGGTACATGGCAAAACTATGTACCATGTCAGGAGCCTTTCTTTTCAGCTCATCCGGAGCAATTGTGACCAGCTTTGCCCTTCCCAGTCCTTCATCAAAGGTTTCCCAGCCTGATGTCGCCCGCATTGCTATTTTCTGCGAAGAGGAATAAGCAGCACAGACAATTGTCCTGCACCTCTGGACATCAAGATCAGTAGGTGTTGCAGCCAGCCCGCAGTGGCAGAAGTCTACAAAAAGCCCGCTGTCATAAGTCCTGGGGTTCGTGCTCCCACTGTCGCAGGCATAGGTAACCGGATAAGGGTCCTCGCCCTGAGCCATCAGCTCGGTTCTGACCATGCCACGAAAGAGCCTGTCTACAGCCTTAAGAATTACCTTCCCGTCAATCTTCAATTCTTCAAGCAGCTTATAAATATCCGCTGCCGTTTTCGGGTCATCAAGCTCAAATGATCGGTCAATTCTTTCTGCAAGCTCCGAGATCTTATGCATATGCACGGGCTCAAGTGTCATGAATAAAAGATACTTTAAACAGTAATATATATTTGTTGAGTGAATAAGAGAAAAATAAAATACCAGCAGTATTAGAAAAAATATGCAGGAAAAAGATAAAAAGATACAAACTTATTATTCACTAAAGGTGGTTCTCAAGCAGAAAAACTATAATGTTTAACCCAAGCTCTTGGTTTATTTTTACCTGTTTGATTTTACTTATTGCTTTTACTTATCTCACCCTTTATTTCTGCTAATTTACCGCGAACATAGCTGTACTCGCTTCTTAAGTTATCAATATCTACTAGCACAGTTTCCATCCTTGATTCTATCAGTTTTCTCATCTGCTCGTTTTCGATTTCATCGGATATTTTGCAGCTCAGGTCTTGCTTAATATCTTCTACTTCTTCCATGTATTCGTTGAATTTATCGACATAATTTTCCATCTTCAACTCTCTTGCCACAGCCTGCAGACTCTCCAATTCGTCTATAAGAGCATTTGCAGTGTTATCCAGATTATTCATTTTCCTTTCTAATCCGGTCAGTCTAGACAGTACATCCTGCTCAGTTAATTCGGACAATGCAGTTCCCCCTTAAATTATCAATCATCTGCACATGAATTGGCATATAAATCAAATAACTCAGAAAAATGGTATAGCTAAAAATTGATTTTGATGCTCTCCCCAAAAGAGCTGTTTATGAATATTAAATTTCCATGTATTTAATTTAAGGAGAAATAAAAGAATTGAATCTAAAAGTTATTTCAACACTCCTTTTTTCCAGGAGAAATTTTTCTTCGGGCTCCGTTCAAATTTCTCACAGAACTCCGGAGGAAGTGCAGGATACTTTGCTTCTTCGAGAGGAATACAGAAGATCCTTTTTGGCTTTCTGGCTTTTCCACCGAGTCCGATAACCACAAAAAAAGGGACGAGGTTATCGTTTGCAAAGGTTCTGTAACGCCCCAGCTGTTTGGGACTTGACCACTGGAGTTTACCTTTGAAGAGTTTTGACCTGAATTTGCATTCCACGCAAAAGATTTCATTGGTGCGCCTGTGGCGGAGGACGAGGTCTGGACCGCAGTCGGATTCCACATACCTGGTATGTTTTCTTGCCATATCCGTAGTCCACTGCACAATGGAAAAGTTTTTTTCATCAAAGAGGTCTACCACACACCTTTCGAAATCATCTCCTTTTTGTTCGGACTCATTCTCAAGAATGATACTCAGGATTTTCCTTAGCTTTCTAAACAGACCCATAGTTACACCACTATTGTTTTTGAGAAAATAGTGGGATATTTTAACATATTTATAAATGTGGTGGTATGAAAATATCAAAAAATAGAGACTGTGCTCATAAGGGAAGCATCTTACAAAGTCCAGTATAAGAACACTCTTTTTTATTTTCAATAAGAACTACATCAGTTCCGGTTTATGCCTATTTTTTCTCAGAATTGAAGGGTTTAATAAAGTGTCTTTTGGATTTCCGGAAAACCTTAATCTAAAAAAAGGATTATACTATAATAGTAGAAATATAAAACTTATTTAAAATAATTAAAGAAGAATTTAAATCTCAGGACTCTACGCCTATAGGGGGAAGGCACAGGAACTATGAAGAAAAGCTGATAGCACCGGAACAGGCAGCTGAGCTTATAGAAGAAGGATGGAAACGGGCAGACCTGCATGTACATACAACCTGTTCTTTTGATGTGCTTCCGGCAAAGGACTTGGATCCCAAGAGTCTCTACAAAAAGTCTCTTGAGATGGGCATGGATTTTATAACATTTACTGATCACAATACAATGGAGGCATATGAAATCCTCGGATGGGAACATAAGAATCTTGTCCCGGGGGTTGAGATGACCATATATGATCCGGAATTTGCAGGACATACATTACATATTAACGTTTTTGAGCTTGACAGGGAGGAATTTTCGGAACTCAGAGAAATAGCAGAAATAGAGCATGACCTCAAAGGTTTTATCGGATACCTCAAGAGGCACAGGCTTCCTTTTGTTTACAATCATCCATTCTGGTTTGAGTTCCATCAGCAACAAAATCCTTCTGCAGTACCGAAACTGGCAAAGCTCTTTCCCGTACTTGAATATAATATGCATGAGCTCAAGCAGAAAAACGAGCTTACGATAGCTCTTGCAGAGAGGTTTGGCAAAAGCATTGTTGCGACAACTGATACTCATTCCGGAAAAGTGGGGCAGGTATATACCCTGGCAAAAGGAGACAGCTTCAGGGAGTATTTCAGGAATATAGAAAAGGGGAAAAATTACATCGTTCCCGAAAACCTTACAAGAGAGCTCCTGATCGAAGAAATGAATACCTGGATAGACCTGATCTTTGAAAAGAGCCAGAAGAACCGGGATATAAAAAATTACCTTACAGGAATAAAGTCCCTGGATACAATTGTAAAAATCTCAAGAAGCGCTCTTTTAAACTATTCTCCAAGACTTAACCGGACAGCTATGAACCTGTTCTATATGATCTCAAATACAGGGATTCCGGCTTCGTTTTACATTCATTCGGAAAAGAGTTTTGCCAAGAAAATCGAAAAAAAAATTGAGATTAAAAGCCAGAAGTAAAAATTCATTTTTTCCTTTTTCAGCTTTTTTTCAGCTTTTCTTTTTTCACATTTTCTTTTTTCACATTTTCTTTTTTCACATTTTTTAACTCCAACTTTCTTCTTCTCAAGTTTGATAAAGCCCCAAAAATAAAAACATATTATATAGAGGCTGATTTCAAATATATGAAAAAAATAGAAAGGTTTATTTACGAAATTGTTTAGAATTTATAGCATAAAAATCAAATTTTTTGTATGATTTTTGAATACTCAGATATCTAATATTAATAATGGATGCAAATAAGTTTGAAGAAAAGGGCGCATTGAGGTTACATTATTTTTCCAGCTCATATTTTACGCATACTTCATGAATTGATGTTTCCAATGTTCCTGTTGATCAGCAGAAAATTGGAGAAGAATGAGCAGAACAGAAATCATTTTCAAAGTAACCTGAACCTTTGGAGCGATTTGCGTAATCCAGGAGAAAATTCGAGACAGGAAGAGGCTGCAGGATGAAACAAAGAAAAAATTTCACTAAATCAGAACTAAACAGAGGGTTAAAGCAGTGGTTGATTTTTGCCGTACTCACGATTATTGTTTACTCAAACATATATCCGGCAGTAGCGGCAGAACCTGAGAATTCCGAGGAAAACCTTACACCCTCAAACGACGGGATTTTTGACAGAATTATAACATATATAAAAAGCCTGCTGGGAGACGAAGAAAAAACGCAGGTCTCCGGAGCGGTTTCTGAAGCGGCCGCCGCAGGTATGCAGCAGTCGGCAGATACTGGAGGAGCAGTCCTGAAAATTGCAACTCCAAGCGTAATAAAATCTCCGTCCTTTTTAGGAGACTCAAACCTCGGAGTTTTTGCCCATCTTTCAAATCCTCCTCTCATGAAAATGGATTCTGAAGGACATCTTGTCGGCCAGCTTGCAGAAAGTTACGAGGTCTCTGAAAATAATACCTGCTGGACATTTTACCTTAGAGACGACCTCTACTGGAGCGACGGAGAACCTGTAACTCCGAAAGATATTGAGTTTTCAATCCGTTATTACGGAAAAGAGGCACCCTCAGCCAGATGGATAAATGACACCCTGGAAAGTGCGGCTGTTTCGGAAGCAAATAATTCCGTGACCTTCAAATTTAACAAGCCTTACACCCGCATTGACCTGGAGTTTGCGACCTACAATATCCTCCCTGCCCATATATGGGAAACAATTGAAAACCCGGTAGAGTATACAAACAACGGTCCCTATGTGGGCTGCGGGCCTTACTATCTCAAGCTGATAGACCTTAACGCCGGAAAACTTGTTTTTGAGAAAAACCCTTACTGGAAAGGAAAAGCTCCGGAACCCGAAACCGTGGAGATCCATTTTTACTCAAGTGTTGATGTTGCCACCCTTGCCCTTAAAAACGGAGAGATCGACACTTATTACAAATATGCAGGTTCGTACCCCTATTCCGGTATTGAGCAACTTGAAGAAACAGGAAATTTCGACTTTATTGAAAAGACAGATATAGGGCTCGTGTTTCTGGCTCTCAATTTGAAAAAAGCTCCCTTCTCAGACACAGAATTCAGAGAAGCACTGGCTTATGCAATAAATTACGAAGAGATTGTAAGTCTCGAGACACTGGGGTATGGAGAAGTTCCAAATCGCGGTTTTGTGCCGTCTTCCATGGAAAATTTCAAGGAAACCGAAAGACTTGAGTACAGCCCCGAAAAAGCCAGGGAAATTCTGGAAAAAGCAGGATACTCGGACAGTAACGGAAACGGAATCCTTGAAGGAAAAGACGGGAAAGACATCAAGCTTGAAATCCTTATCCGGCCGGAATATTCCCGTACAGGCGAGCTTCTTGAAGAATATCTTGAGCAGGTTGGTCTTGCCTCAGACCTGAGGACTGCGGATGCAGATACCTGGGTCACTCTCAAGGATAACTACGAATATGACCTGACAGTAACCCGCTCCACCCCCTGGGGCATGCTCATGCATGCAAGCTGGGGAAGCGGCTATTTTGATTCAAGGCGGACAGGACAGGGAGTTATGCATAATCTGGATGACCCCGAATTCATGCAGCTCTGCGATAATATTCTCGCAACCACAGACTCTCAAGAACTCCAGAGCTATGCATACGAGCTTCAGAACTACTATGCAGAGAATCTGCCTGCAATTCCTCTCTACTGGAGCAGCATTGTTACCCCATATAACAGGCACTTTGAGGGCTGGTACACTGACCCTCTTTACGGGATCTATAACCTGGACAACTTTGTAAATGTGAGGAAAATAGAGGCATAAAACAAAATAAAAAATAAGAGCAATGTCAGGAATAACAAGAAAAGGAATCAGATACCTTTCCTCACTCGTACTCATAATCATCATTAATTTTACCCTTCCCAGACTCATGCCCGGTGATCCGGTAAAAAACCTGATAGGGGAAGATGTTTATGTGTCCGAAAACGTGATGGAGGAGCTGAGGGCAGAACTCGGGCTTGACAGGCCTCTTTACGAGCAATTTGCGTCCTTCCTTTCGGATCTCCTGCATCTTGATCTGGGGTATTCTTATCACCTTCACGCTCCTGTTGCAGAAATCCTCCTGGATAGGCTGGGCTGGACCCTATTGTTTGTGGGAATATCAGTTCTTATCGGAGCCTTCTTGGGAAGCCTGTTTGGGGCCCTTGCAGGGTGGAGACCTGAAAAGAGAATGAGCCGCTTTACAGGTCTAGCTTTTATTGTGCTCTCCTGCACCCCGCCTTACTTTCTTGCCCTCCTTTCCCTCTATCTCTTTTCTTTCAGGCTGGGGCTCTTTCCCTCGAAGGGATTTTATGATGTCCTGGAAATAGGGAGTATTCTTCATCATCTCTTTTTACCTGTCTGTGTAATGTCTGTGTTTTCAGCGTCCAGAAATTATCTGGTAATGCGCGGAAGCGTAATCCAGGAGAAGGAACAGCTTTACGCGCTCTATGCCAGAGCAAAGGGCCTGAACGATATCGGCATACTCTTCAGGCATATAATAAAAAATGCCTCACTCCCGATCATCACCCTTCTCGCCCTGGACTTCGGGTTTCTCTTCAGCGGGGCACTGTTTATAGAAATCATCTTCTCCTTAAACGGCATGGGGACCCTTATATACGGTGCAATAATGGGAAAGGACTATCCCCTGCTCCAGGGAGCTTTTCTGGTAATTGCCCTCACAGCCCTGCTTGCAAACATGCTTGCTGACCTGTTCTATTCTTTAATCGATCCCAGGGTAAGGAGACCTACATGAGTACTGAAGCTGCCTGTATTGAAAGTTCCTGCATCACAGAAGCCTGCGCTGAGGAGCATCCTGAAAAACAGCAGGAAAACTCCAACCTTAACTTTAAGTTTCCCGGAGAGCCTTTATTCAGGGTTTCCAGAAAGCTAGAAGGTCTCCTGGGGCAACTGAATCAAGGAGGAATTCTCCTTTTTATTTTTTTCCTGTTCATGGCGTTATTTCCTTCCTTTCTTGCCCCCTATGCTCCAAACGAGCGATTCACACACTATGAAGAGCCTTCCTGGGATCACTTCCTCGGGACAAACGACATAGGAAACGATATTCTCTCCGAACTTGTGTACGGATCAAGGATCTCAATGACAGTGGGCTTTGCGGCAGCTCTGATTTCAACCCTGATGGGGATTGTACTCGGGATCTGTGCAGGCTATTTCAGGGGAGCTCTTGATGAGGTGCTCATGGGCTTTACCGATGTTGTCCTTATTATCCCGAAAATTCCTCTAATCATAGTGCTGGGAGCATACCTGCAGCCGAGCATCTGGATCTTGATCCCTGTACTTGGTCTCCTGTCCTGGGAGTCTACCGCCAGGGTTACCCGTTCAAAGACCCTCCAGCTCAGAGAGGCAGGCTATGTTAAAAGTGCCCGATGCATGGGCTTTTCTTCCTGGCACATAATGAGCACGGATATTTTTCCCAACCTCTACCATGTCCTGCTGCCCAAATTCATGCTGGCAACAGCTTCGGCAATGATTTCTGAGGCCTCACTTTCTTTTCTTGGACTAAGCGACATAAGCATGAAAAGCTGGGGTACCATGCTTTCTTTTGCCTTTTTCAGGGGTGGCTTTATCCGTGATATGTGGTGGTGGTATGTTCCTCCGGGGATCTGCATCACTCTCTGCGTGATATCTATTGCACTGATAGGGTTCGGGCTCGAAACACAAGGAGAGGAACACGCAGGAGAAGGGGCGGATGCAATGTGAGTGCCGGTATTGTTAACGCGCTGCTTGAAGTAAAGGATCTCCAGGTCTTTTTTAAGGGAATAAAAACAATAACCGCTCTTTCAGGGATTTCTTTTTCGATTGGTGAGAGCGAAACCCTGGCTCTTGTTGGAGAAACAGGATGCGGAAAATCTGTGGTTGCACACGCAATCATGCGCCTTTTGCCCTCTGAGTCCAGGGTAAAAGGGATTGTAAAATTCAGGGGAAAAAATCTGCTCGAACTGAGCGAAAAAGAAATGATAGAGATCAGAGGAAAGGAGATCGGGATCATTTTCCAGAATCCGTCCCTTGCCCTTAATCCCGTGTATTCCATAGGACACCAGCTTGCAGAACCTCTGCATGTGCACAGAAAGGAAAAGAAGGAAAGAGCGCTTTCCATGGCAGCAGGAGCCTTGAAAAATATGGGTTTTGCAAATGCCACCGAGTATGTTCGTTATTACCCCTCATGGTGCTCAGGGGGGATGAACCAGCGTTTTTTGATTGCAGCTTCAACTATGCTTGACCCTGCCCTCCTTATAGCAGATGAGCCCGGCAAAGGGCTTGACAGGAAATGCATGTCCGAACTTGAAACTGAGCTTAAGAAATTGAAAGTGGAAAAAAAGACTGCTCTGCTCCTTATAAGCCATGACCTCGGTTTCGTAAAGAGGCTTGCAGATAGGGTCGCAGTAATGTATGCCGGAGAAATTGTTGAAATTGCAGATTCCTCAAGCGTTTTTGAGAGTCCCCTCCACCCGTACTCAAAAGGGCTCCTGAACAGCCTGCCCGAGAAAGGCTTCATTCCCATACCCGGCTTTTCTCCTTCTCTTAGTAACCCTCCTTCAGGCTGCAGGTTCCACCCGCGCTGCTCCCTGAGAAAAATGCACTGTACTGAGAACCATCCAGACCTTACAGAAATTAATGGAAGAGCTGTGAGGTGTTTTTTATATCACTGAGAGCGGACAGGCTTTCAAAGACTTACGGGTCTGGCCTGCTGAGTATGGGAAAATGCATTTTCCAGGAGGTTTCGTTTGAAATCAGGCCAGGAAAGACTTTCGGACTTATGGGGCCATCCGGAGAAGGGAAAAGCACTTTAGGAAGAGTCATTGCCGGGCTTGAAAAAGCCACAACCGGCTCCGTATATTATAAAGGTACCCTTCTTACCGGGATGGAAAAAATTGAAAAAATAGCCTTCCGCCGTAAAGTCCAGATAATGTTTCAGGATCCCACGGATGCTTTTAACCCCAGGAAAAAGATAGGACATTCGATTTTTGAGGTCCTGGCACTCCTCAGGGTTCCCGAAGGCAAATATGCCTCAAAGACAGAAGAGGTGCTTATAACCGCAGGCCTCCCTGAGGAAGTACTTTCCCGTTACCCCTCCCAGCTTTCAGGTGGTCAGCTCCAGCGCCTTGCCCTCAGCCGGATTCTCCTGCTAGACCCGGAATACATTGTCCTTGACGAACCGACCTCTGCCCTTGATGTTTCAGTGCAGGCACAGATCCTTCACATGCTTAAAAAGGTGCAGACTGAACGAAACACAGGCTATCTCCTTATTTCCCATGATGAAGCTGTTATCCGCTTTATGTCCGACAGCTATGGAGTGCTTGAAAACGGGCAGCTGAAGATAATCGAGTAACAGCTTTCAGCCCCGAGTTTCGTGTAGGGAAAAAGGTAGAAGGAGGAGAACTGAAAGCCTGGGTTTAAAACAGATCCAGAACCGCTTCAGGGCTTTCAAGTACAGTGATTCCCTGCAGCCCTTTTACAATCTCAACGTTTCTCATATCCACGTCCCTGACAAGGACTTCAACAGGCCCGCCCTTGATGGCATTGTAAGGACACAATTCCTTGCAGATCCCGCAGCCTTTGCATTTCAAAAGTTCTATCTGGTCTGTGATGCCGTCTTTTTCAGTGATTGCGCCGTGAGGGCAGTTTTCCCGCGGGGGGCAGGTTTCACAGTGCCTGCATTGTTTCCTGTCAATATTGTAGGGCATTTCAGATATGATCGAGCCTTCAATATCCACAGGAACGATATAGACCGGGACCCTTCCTTTCACAGCCTGTGCAACGGCATTGGTTACAAGGGAATCGGCAATCCCATAAGCTATTTTTGAAACCGTGTTTGAAGTTGCAGGGGTAACGAAGAGGGCATCATATCTGTCAAGAAGAAAACGTCCGACTTTGGGGGAACTTGAACCCTGCTCGGTTTCCCGGAAGATTTCCTCAAGGTAGTCTCCTCCCGAGATTTTCACAAGCTTTTGTTCAAGCCCGTACATCCTGAGCACCTCTTCAGCTGCCCTGGAAATATAAGTGTTTACTGAAAGTTCGGGGTTCCTGCGTTTGAGTTCTTTAAAGACCTGGTAACTGCGATTCAGGAAATGACCTGCTCCTGTAATACCCCATGCAATGATCTGAAAGCTCATGAAAAGAAGTCATGCCTAGAGAGATAATATAATTTTCTAAAACAGAACAATCGGAATGAAAAAGAAAACTCAAAGCCCGAGAACTTCATAAAGCAGTTTCATAGCTTTCTTTTCAGCATCGCCACCGCATTTGGAAGCAAGGGACTCATAGTGCGTTATCCAGTCAAGGTATTTTTCTTCTCCAGAAAGCTGGTAACGGGTTGCGTGAACAGTAGCCTCAATCACGGCGTTAAATCCTCTATTGGGCACAGGAAGCTCTTTTCTGTTAAGTTCGTTAAATCCCGCATTTATGGGAACGAGATCTGCAACAAGCGCTTGATCCGTATTTTTAATATTTATGCATTCGAAAACAACCCAGGATACGGCTTCTTTAAGGATCGGAAACTTAAGCCCGCCTGAAATTACATACTCAAATTCTGAAGGTTCAAGGTCGAAGAAAGTCGAGCGCACAAAGAGCAGGGAATCATAGACAACGTTTGAAACCAGGTATCTCTCTTTAAGGACATTTGCCCAGGTATGGCTGCCTTTGAAAAGGCGGACAAAAGGTCTTCCGCCCTTTGTGATAATACCTATCGGAGCGGCATTCGGGTATTCAAAGCCTGTACTCACTATTACCTCGGAAATTCCCTCCCTGATCCCGAATGAAGGAAGGTCGATAGCATAGTGAGGTTTTTCAAGTTCCCTGCAGTCAGAAGAGAATCCGGTCAAAATCTCAAGCCTCCGAGAAGGGCAATAAAAAGCCCTGCAATAATTATATCTGCAGTAGAGCCGGGATTAATCCTTTTTTCCAGGAGCTCGGAGTCAAACTCCTGTACTTTGGGAAGGATGGAGGCAAAGTCCCTGGCTGTTTTCCCTGAAGCTTCCCAGCCTAAAAAAATTTCGCCTGCTCTGGAAGAAACATAATCTGCAGTTTCGGTATCAAACTTGGTCTGGATAAAGGTATCCCTGTGCCTTGAAAGCAGTTTAAGGAAAGTGTATACTACAGCCTCATTGATTCCTGTGCCAGAACAGCTGGAAACCGAACCCCCGGTCAAAGCTTCTTTTCCGCAGTTTCGTGACTGCATAAACTCAAGGATGCTTTTTGCTCCCTCAAGGCAGCGCCCGAACCCAGAGGTCCACTCGTTTGCGATCAGGTCATATCCTCTGGCGATCTCCATAAGGGAGTAAAGAGTAACATTCTGTTCCCTTAGATCGGCAGTTGCTTCAGGGTCTTTGAGGTCAAATTCATCCACATTATTTACCCTGACTCCTGCGTGCCCGAAAGCCCTGTAGAACTCAACAGCATCTTCACAATCAGTTGCCCGGACAAGAGAATGTGCACGGGAAGCAAGTTCCTCAAATTCCTCTGCCTCAAGCCGGAAACCTGCTTTTCCGCAGCGAACCTGTTCTTTTTGTTCTCTTGAAAGTTCGCCTGCAGCCATTGCCAGAGGGACCAGGAGTAAAAAAGCCCCGAAATGGGTGTTTCCTCCCTGCTGCCAAGTAGAGCTTTCGTAAACCGCACTCCTGAGAAGCAGTCCTATCCTTTCCGTGCTCTTTGCAGCAAGCTCAAGAACAGGATAGACGGAAACCGAAGAGGCAACAAAATGCTCAAAACATGTATCAGGATAGTTATGTTCCCTGTCAACATTCCCTGGCTTAGGAGAAGCCGATACCTCAAGCAGCATGGCAAGCTGTGCACAGCGCGCGATCATGCTCGGGGTAAAGGACTCTCCTGACCATTCAGAAGTATGGCAGGAGAAAACAGTATTAGTGGGATTCATTTACCGGAATCCTGGCGTGGTCAAGGATATATTTTGCCAGCTGTTCTTTAAGCTTCATGTATTCTGCATCGGATAGATCGAGAGTGTTCAGTACACCGTCCCTGATCCAGCAGGGCTTTGTAATCTTACAGCACCAGACAAGGCTGCCGAAACAGGTATCTTCTCCGAACTCGAGCATTGTGCCCCTGGCGAATTCCATTTTAGTTCTGGCGAACTCTTCTGCGGTGTATCCCAGCTTTCTGAACTTCTCATGCACAGGGCAGGGCTTTACCGGAAGGCAACAGAAAGCCAGAGCTCTGAAGTCTCCTTCACTGCAAACGTGCTTGGGAGCATTATACCAGCCTATTGACTCCTGATAAGAAGTGACACTTTCTACAAGTTCCTTTATCAGCTCAGGGTTTTCCATGGCACCTCTTGCAACAGAGACCATGTCGGCTCCCCGGGAAAACATGTCCTTTGCCGCGGCAAAGTCAGTAACCGAATTGTTGCCTATAAGGAAGAGCCTTGTAGCATCCCTGTAGCTTGTGATCGCATCAAGATCGGCTCCAAAGCCTTCGAGCATGGCATCCACATGGATAATGTCAGCCCCGGCCTTATCAATAAGCCTGGCAAGTTTGACATCATCTACTACATTTGCTCTTACCTTTACGGAAAGCACAACTCCGGTCTCTTTTATTGCCTTTATCCAGGCAGAGAGTCTTGGGAGGTCGCGCAAAAGGGCTTCACCTATGCCTGCCTCAAGCATTTCAGGCTGCTTGCAGTGGGCATTTAGTTCAAGGATTGCCCCTTCTTCCTTTACAAGCTTTGCAGCTTCAATCAAAGGCTCAAGGGTGGTGCTTCTTACGTTTACAGCAACAGCGCTTCCGGAGGTTACTGCCCGAATTTCCTTTTTTATAAGCTCCAGAGGTTCGTCGGAAATGAACTCTTTCCTGCCCCGGGCTACAAGGTCTGATGCAACTTTCATAGACCCCTTATCCAGATTGAAGGCTCCGAGTACTACGAGCCCGGCATCACCTGCATACTGGTTGGCAAAGGCGCTGTCGGCAATTCCTGCCATAGGTGCCAGTGCAATAGGATTTCTAAAACGAACATACCCAATATGCAAATCAAATAGACAATCACTCATGTTTTACCTCTTAAAAATAAGCATGGAAACTGAACACAAAAATGATAGTTATAGTCAGATATTAAACTAACGAATTTTTTAAGCTTATGAGAATCTTTTTTCAAAGAATTCGCGAGAATGGAAAATCCATCTTATTTTCACGATTACAATACATATATATTAATATTTGGGAATACCTCCAGGAACGCAAAAGTTATATAGAGTACGCGGAAGAAATGCACCTGCTTAATTCAGACCCTTAGAGAACTGAAACTAGCCAGAAAAATCAACCCGAATTTGATAAAGGTGTTCTGACCATAAGCTCTTTTCAGTCGATTCCCCTGTATAGAAATATCCTCCCATAAATATATATAGCATCAAAAAATAGATAGAGCCAGCTAGTCAGTAACGTGCGAGAGAGGCTGGACGGCTGCCGGACCTTCAGGTCTGAGGAAAGTCTCCCCACCGCTCCGGACACACGAACGTCTATAAAGGATGTCGGGCGAGAGCCCGGGCCCTGGCACAGAAACGAGAACCACCCCCTGCAAATGCGATGATGCCGTAAGCTGAGGTCGCAGGGAGAGTGGATGAAACGGCGAATCCTCGTGGGTGCAAGTTGGAAATCGGGAAAAACGAGCAGTCCGGAATCGTCCCGATTGGTTTTGGTAACGCTTAGCCGAATGCCGTCACTGCAAGGTTCTCAGGAACCATTTCTTACACTGATGGGTGTAAGAAATCTTTGCAGGAACAGAAGGGAGCTTACACGCCTCACTCGCACTTAATCATTCTTTTTATTCAATCTATTGTTTATCCGATATATCTCATCAAATTAATCGTTTTACTCAAATTGTTTTTCTTATTTTTTATGTTTTTCTTATTTTTTATATTACTGATTCTTCTCTGTAATGGATCTCATTTTAGATGCAGGTTCAGACAGACTGAAATTGAGCAGCAACCACCTGACATAGTCTTTGTGGCTTCTATTTATCATAACCTCATCCAGGTACTTATCCAGAATTTCTTTCCTGCTGAGAGCAAGTCTGAAAGAGGTCTCAGGAAAACGGTGCATAACCTTTTCAAGTTTAAGGGAACTGACAAGGAAATTCCCGAATTCCTGCCTGCACCTTGCTTCGTATTCTTTAAGATCACCCAGCCTCTGGTCATAGAGTACAAGTTCAGCTACTTTCTCCGCCGCAAGCTGCCCTGACCGGACAGCATAAGCAATACCCTCTCCCAGGAAAGCATCTGCGAAACCTGCAGCATCTCCACTCAAAAGAATCCTTGAACTTACGGTTTTTCGTTTTATCCCTCCTACAGGGATAATGTGGGAATGGATCTGATAATCTCCTGAAAAACCGTTTGTCTGCAAAAACGCCTGCATTATTTCTTTTGGATGCTCCAGATACTCAGCTGTTCCAACAACTCCCACGGAATAATACCCTTGATGAGGGAAAATCCAGCCATACCCTCCGGGTGTGATCCCGAAACGAATATCTATGAGATCCGGAAACCGACTACTTATCACCTCGTCCTTTTCAGGAACTTCCGAAACAAGGGCAAGATCATACTCTGTCCTCCTATCTCTATGCCGCCTGACATTGTGCTTAAGCGTGCCTTCCGAACCTTCCGCAATAAGAACAAATTTTGCAAGGTAAGTGTTCTGAGAGGTCTTAACCTCAACGCATCCTTCTCTTTCCTCGCAGTTCAGTACCTTTTCCCCTAAATGGATATCAATTCCTGTTTCTCTGGCTTTATCAAGCAGGAAATTGTCAAAAGCTGTTCTGGAAACAAGCAAAGCTAATCTGTAGTCTTTTTGCCTTTCAGTACAGAGTTCCCTGAAATGAATCCTCACCTTTGAAATATCCCTCTCGATTAAGTATTCAGGGAGTTCGAAATCCAGGCATGAGAGAGCATAAGGAGATAAAGCTCCTCCGCAGGGCTTATACCTCGGAAAATTTTCTTTTTCGAGCAAAAGAGTTGAAATTCCTGCTTTTCCGGCTGTTCTTCCAGCAGAAGATCCCGAAGGGCCTCCACCCACTATAATGAGATCGTACATACCCAAAACACCTGCTTATAGATTAGAGGCATGTCTTTAACAGACAGCCCCAAACGAATAATTTACCCCATAAACTAAATTGGTGTGGAAAAATAAAAAGATAGGGGAAAAGAAGAAAGTAGAAAGAAAAAATGAAGAAAAAGACTCTATTAAAACTATTGAATGACTTTCAAATCTCAGATCATACCTCAGATTAGACTGCCATTCCCCGGTTTCAATTTTCTTTTTTTTATTTTGAGAAGAGCCTCCAGACAGACTGAGTGAGAGCTTCAGAGAGAAAACTGAAGGATTACAGCCCTGGTTCAGCGGGCATAGATCAACCGTTAACCAGAGACCATATTGATTATCTGAGTTTGAAATTCAGAAGAGACCAGCGGAGATAATCCTTATAATCAATGCTGAAATCCACAACTTCAAGGTATTTATCAATCATTTTATCGCTTGATGTGAAGATTTTAAATGTCTTTTCCGGGAAGCGGTGCATTATTCTGGAAAACATAAGGGAATACTTAAGGTGAGTTCCGAACTCGGCCTGGCAGAGAGACTCGTATTTACTCAGGTCTTTTAGTCTTCCGCCACACAAGCAGATTCCGGCAATCACTTCAGCAGCAAACTGCCCCGAGCTTATGGCATAAGCAATCCCCTCGCCTGAGAAAGCGTCTACGAATCCTGCGGCATCCCCGCTCAGAAGAACTCTTGAGCCCGTAATCTTTCGCTTAACCCCGCCCAGAGGGATTTTATGCCCTTTTAGCTTGTAATTGCCGGAAAAGCCGTTACATTTGAGGAACTCAAGCATAGTCTCCTTAGGGTGAGGGAGGTCTTTAATAAGCCCTCCAATTCCAACTGAATAATAAGTTCCGTGAGGGAAAATCCAGCCGTACCCGCCGCCAGCCACTCCGAAATACATATCAACGGTTTTGCCGATCTTCTCTTTGATCTCCTCTTCTTCAGCTGGAATTTCGGTAACCACACAGACTCCACATTCTTCTTCGTTATCAACAGGTCTTACACAGGTCTTAAGAAGTCCGTGTGCCCCTTCAGCAATGATTGCAAACCTTGCCTGATAGGTCTCTTTTTCTGTCGTGACCTCCACATATCCGGGAGATTCCGCACATCGATAAACTTTTTCTCCGGTATGGACTTCGGCTCCTGTCTCTTTTGCCTTTTCAAGAAGGAGGTTATCGAAAACATCCCTTGATACCATTGTGGAAAGGCAGTGGTCTTTATGTACTTCAATTGTCTGCTCCTTAAAAGAGACTCGTGCTCCTGTAACTTCCCATTCAATGATATCCTGAGGAAGCTCGAAATCAAGATAAGAAATCGCGTGTCTCGAAAGCCCTCCTCCACAGGGTTTGTACCTTGGGAATTCTTCTTTTTCAAGCAGCAGTGTATTGAGGCCAAGTTTTCCTGCCCTTCTTCCGGCCGAGGCTCCGGAAGGCCCTCCTCCGACTATAATTAGATCATACATGTTAAGACGCCATCTTTAAAATTATTTGTAGCACATATTCAAAAATTGAAGGGGATTCTTACTGGATGTAAATGTATAATAGATTATAGGGTACATTAAAGAGCCCATTATTTCAGAAATTAGTCTGTTTCTTTTTGAATGCTTCAATTTTTTAAGTAAATGTTCTTTTATCAAATCATTATACGACTCGTTCTCTATTATACTTCTTGCAGCAAGATTAGCACTCTGAAAGGCGTATCTCATTCCAAATCCCCATAAATAGTCCTGAAATCCCCCTGCTTCTCCAATGAACATTGTTCCTTTTTCGTCATAATAGTTTTTCTTTATTTCAAAACGCCCGTAGCCACCGAATTTTTTTCCGGCAGAAAGCTCTTTTTCATCAAGAAAATCTGAAAAATAGTTAATTGTGTTTTTAAGGAACTCTTCCGAACGAGGAGCGCTCTTGCGTCCAAAAACAGTCGCAATTGTTCCATGCCCATTTTTAACCAGAAGATAGGAGTAGAACCCTCTGGCTATATCCTTGCCAAAAGCCATATGATAACCACAGTCCAGGTTCGTATTGAATTTAATTCCCCTTGCAAGGATATTTGCGTTTCTGGGACCTTTTGCATTTACCTGAGCAGGCAGATTATTCTCCTGCTTATAGTTTAGATGAATTTTTACTCCCAGTTTTTCGGCCTGCTCAAACAAGGCCTTATCCAGGCATCCTTCTGTGCCTCCCCTTCTCACCAGATAACAGGCATTTTTTCCTCTGATAGTTTTTAGTTTCCCTGAGTAATGGATAACTAACTCCGAAAGAGGTTCGTACTCAAAAGACAAATCAATACCATATGATTCTACCTGTTTCAGGACGTCAATTTTCTCAGACCAATTTTCTAACCCTTGCCAGTCCTCGTTGAACCGTTTACCGATGTAACTGCCCTTTTCATAAACATTGACTTTGTAATCATTTTGACAAAGAATTATTGCACATGCAAGGCCGCTTATCCCTCCGCCAATAATATTTATCTCTCTGTCCAAGTAAACACCTGCAGACAGTGGAATTACGAAATATTTATATTTTTTCTTTTGTAAAGAGCCGGGTTACAAAAATTAATTAAAAGATGACGATTTTTGCGTAATGAACAGGTTATTACTTGAAGAATAATAAAAAGCATGATGAGCAGGTTTCTAATCAAATAATTATGATACGATTTTCAATCTATGATATAATTTTCGACATATAACTCTTAAAATCTGAAAAATAAATAAAAAATAACTCCGAAAAAGCGATCTCAGTAACGGGAAATATTAAACGTTTCAAAAACATCAAGCACGTTTTGATAATCCACAAATGTCCCGAAGCAGCCATCGTTTTCCATAGGGACCCCGTAAGTAATCACTTTCTTCCCTTTGAGAGCACGCATAACTTTGTTGATTTCATAATCGCAGGCGATAAGAAGGACTCCGTCTGCAGCTTCCATTTTTAAGATATTCTTCACATATGAAGAGCCTGTCAGAATAAAAACTTTATATCCGTACTTTTCGGCATCTTTTTTTAACTGAGTAAAAACACACTTTCCACAGGACTTACACTGGATTCCTGTCTGTGTGGAATGGGCAGGACAGTCAAGGTTACGCATGCAGTGAGGGGCAAGAATGATTCTTTTCTTCGTTCTTTCAAAGGCAGACTTATGAGCCCGATTTTTTAGAGAGGCCATCCACTTGTCCAGAACGCGCGTATCCGAAAACTTGAGAAAAATCTGTCTCAGAGGCAGATAGAAGAAGTCGAGAACATTAGCGAAAAAACCTGCCAGATAAACACTGCGTGTAAGGCTCCTCCGGCTGACCAGCAGAGCAATCCCTGAAAGGATGAAAGATGCCAGCATGGAGATAAAAAGAGCCTGCCCGATAAGGTTATACATTGCACATCTCCATTTTTTGAATTATTTCCTCAACATTTGCTTCCGTGTTGAAGCAGCCGTCCTTTAAGAGAAGAACTCCCTGAACAGGGACAAAGGAGACAGCCTGCATGTTCTCGGAAAGCTCATTATAACAGGCAACCCCCAGACAGGCTTCAGGCCTGTATTCTTTGAAGATCTTTTTAACAAAACTCCCCCCCGGAACTACGAAAACCTTAAAATTACACCTGTCAGCAGCGTCACAGAGTTTTGCGATATCACAGAGCCCGCACCGCTTGCACTCATAACCATAAACAGGGTCGCACCTTGCCTTACAGCTAGGATGGCGCAAACACTGCGGGAGAAGAAGAATTCTCCTCCCTTTGATATTAAGGAAATCATCATACATAACAGCATTCCGGACATCGATCAGGATATCATCAACAAGGGTATCTCTAATCCGGAAAACTCTGCAGATCCATTTTGCAGGAGAATAGAAAAGATACAGTGTGAACAATACGAACTCCGGAAAAATGATTTTGTGCTTCTTAAACGAGTATGCTCCTATAAGAAGGGCAAGCCCGGTACCTGCAAGGGTCAGGAGCAGCATATAAACGAAGATTTTTCCTAAAAATTCGTAAGGGATCTGCATATTCAAGGGGAAGAATGTATCGGTATTTAAACTTTGCTATAAGACAGTAAAATACAGGATCATGAAAAAGAGAAATAAAGAAAGCTGGAAAACCAGCCTTCAAGCTTTTTTGGGTTCTTCTGTACTGAGACCAAGGGCCTGTGCAACCAGTACAATTACATCCTCGACTTCGATGTTAGCTTTGAGAGAATCGCGGCCGTCCATAAGATTCCTCTTACAGAAAGGACATGCACTGGAGAGGATGTCCGCATTGGTTGCAAGGGCATCCTTGACTCTGGACTCTGCAACACCGACTGCAAGGTCAGGAATACCTGCCTTTACACCACCGCCAGCTCCACAGCAGCGCTGGAACTCTTTTACTCTGTCCATTTCGACGAATTTAACACCCGGAATGTGGGAAAGCACAAACCTCGGGGCATCAAAGACACCAACGTGGCGTCCAAGGTGGCAGGGGTCGTGATAGGTGACAGTCTTGTCGAGAGACTTTTCCCATTTAACCTTGTCCTTTTTGATAAGATCTGCAAGGAACTCTGTGATGTGAACAACCTCAAAAGGCAGTTCTTCACCGATGAGTCTCGGCCAGTCAACCTTTGCTGCGCGGAAACAGCCTGCACATGCAAAGAGAACCTTTGTGGCACCTTTTGCCTTAATGGCTTCAACATTGTGTCTTGCAGTTTCACGGGGAACGTCATTTACGTGGACCTGACCTGTCCTGATAAGGGCAGAGCCGCAGCACCATTCATCCTCTCCGAGCATGGCAAATTCAATGCCTAGCTTGTTAAGCACACGGGAAGTTGCAAGGGCAAGAGCAAGCTGTTTGTATCCCGCAGTACAACCTGTGAAGTAGACGATATTTGCTTTATCTGCAATCTTCACGTCTGGAGGTACCCAGGCAAGCCTGTCTTTCTGGTCAAGCAGATAGGGGTTGTGGTACTGTCCTATGAGTTTTGGGAACATGTTTTGTTTCCCGTAAGGACCGATTCCTCTCTTGACAAGGTTTGTCCTCAGGGATTCCCAGAGTTCCACGGTGTTAATGCCTGATTCACATACTGTTGCACAGATACCGCAGGTGGTACAACCGTGCACGTCGTCTTTGAATTCTTCAAGCTCTGACTGGGGAATTTCAGTTGGGCCGAAGAGTTTTGCTTTAATCCCGTAGGATTTGTTCATGTACTGCCTCCAGCGCAGAATCTTGTCCCTGGGTGCTAGCCCGGGCTTCTGGCCGGAAGCGGCATAAGTTGGACACCATTTTACACATTCACCACAGCGGGTGCATGAGTCGAGCTCCATGAGCTGAACTGCTGTAAGGTTCTTGGTGTCAATTGATGGAGTTTTTTTTGCCATATTTATTCTCCTCCCTTATTTGCAAGGATTGCAAGGGGGGTAGCGATTACATGTATGTATTTACTGTATGGGATGTATGCGATACAGAAGAACAGGGAAATCACGGAGTGAAAAAGAGCTGCAGGGGGTGCGGTTGCGGGGTCAAGTCCGAAGCCCCAGACGATCCCAGTCCGGATACCATCGGCAATAAAACCGGAAATCGTGACTATGAAAACTCCTCCAAGCAGGACCCAGTCATACATGATGGAAGCTTCCCTGACTTCAGAAACAAAGAGTCTTCTTACTAAGGCAATAATGACTCCGATAAGCAGGACATAGCCGAAGATATAGTTCGGGAGGGACAGGAACTCTCTAAATTCTGCGGGGGTGAACGGGAGTTCTATTCCGAACTTTTCAGTCATTTCAACCGCGAACATCATCCCGGACAGGGCAAACAGAGTCATCCAGCCTGCAAAAATCGTGAAGTGCATGAACCAGCGAAGAGGGCTTCTTTTAAGGATCCTTCTCTGGAAGAGAACATCAAGGACGAGGACTTCAAGGATGGGTTTTCCATGTCCGTGATGAGACTCTTCTTTAACCTGTTCCCACCAGGTTTTTAAGAATCTGATTGCACTTCCTTTCTTTCCTTCCTGAGGCTCAAGGGCGTAACCTGTCACTCCTGCACCCCATTTCTGGAGGTTACCGATCATACCGTATAAGAAAATCACAATAGCTATTGTGCTGAGTATCATAATCTGGACAAACGTAATCCTGAGCGCATCCGAGAATCCAGAGAAGTATTCCATCTCAAGGCTAATAATTTATTCCTCCTATATATGGGTAAAAACTGAGAACTGATACTGCTTTAGAATTATCATTCATGTTACAGAATATCAATAACAGTAAAGACAGAGCGAGAACCGTAGCGACTGTCTGTATAAGGTTTGAATAGTCTGTTAGTCTTTGTATCTATTATATTTAAACGTTATCTTTAATACATAATGCATCGAAAAGCTCGCAAGAGCCGCGAAAACAGAGTAGCATTAAAGCCATTCGAAAGTAAAATAAAAAGAAAGCCTGAAAAATAATGATAAAATTATAATATAGAGATTATAAATCCATTTACTGAAACTCTTCCTGACTGTAAATGAAAAAATCCGACTGCAGAGAGTTTAAAAAAACGCAGAAAAATAGCAGGTGCGATCAGAAAACATAATAACAGACTGGAAAAAGCTGGAGAAAAAATAAAGTTCAAATAAATTGTTATAAGATATTTGAAAGCATGATTCTTCTGAAATCGAACTGTCCAGCTTTTTCTTAAACTACTTGGAAACAGATTTTTTGGAACCAGTATTTGAAATCAGACATTAACTGATTCAACTAAATTGGCTCGTGTTATAAAAGGGCTATTTACAGCCCTATACCTTCTTTGAATTTCTCAATCCCGATCTCATCTATAACTTTTCCGAGCCTTTTGGGCTTTCCATAACCTTTGTAAAAATCAATTATCTTTTCAACAAGATCCAGCACCTGTTCCTCGGAAAGATCCTTTGCCACTAAATCTCCAAGCCTTGGACTCGGACCTGCACTGCCTCCAACGGTCAGATTAAAGCCCTTTGCCGTGCCCATGATACCTATATCCTTTATGCTCGTTTCGGAACAGGAATTAGGGCAACCTGAAACAGCCATTTTGAATTTGGAAGGAAGCTGCATGCCGTGGTATTTTTTGTCAAGCTTCAGGCCAAGCCCGACTGAGTCCTGCTTACCTCTTTTACAAAATGTGGTTCCCGGGCAGATTTTGACGCTCCTGACACAGAGACCGATGGCAGCTCCCGGGCTCATACCGAGTTCACCCCATGCTGCATCCAGGTCTTCCTCCTTGAGACCTACAATTGCAATTCTCTGGGCTGAAGTAACTTTCAGAGCCGCAGCGCCATACTTGTCTGCAATGTCTGCGATCTTTCTGAGGGTCTCTGGATATACGATCCCTCCGGGAATGTGCGGAGCAATAGCATAAGTTTCCCCATCTCTTTGCAGAATTGCAGCCTTCTCAGGAAGATCCCCCTTAACGTACTCTTTCGTCATAGTTTTACACTCTCCAGGTGGATAGTTTCAAATTTATCTCAGGATCTAATTATCGCTTAGCCTGAGCCTGAAGTTCAGACATCAGGGCAAAAACTGAGTTGATGAACAGGCCGAGTTTCCGAAAAAACCTGATCTGCAAATAAACAGATCCGAAAACCTGTTTAACCAAGGAAATTAGACCCCTACATAACTGCATAACCTCAATAATCCGGCACCCTTCCGGATTAGAGGAATTAAACTTCTGGACCCGTAAAAGAGAGTACCAGTTCAGAGAATATATTGCTCGAAACAATATAAAATAGTATGTGTACAAAATGACTTTTTTTTCGGGTCATTGTGTTTAATTTCGTTAATGCATTTAAATACCCAGTTTAACCCCATAAATTAATTTTAAAGCGTACTCTAATATATCAAGGAAATGAATAAGACCTCTGCATACTTTGATAAAGAAATTACAGTAGATAGAATTATAAAAGTGCAATAAAATAAAATGTAAATATATAAATTGAGTTATAAGATATTCTAAAAAGATAAGAAATACATTAAAACGGATGGAAAATAACCAGCATGAAAATTTATATTGATGAGGAAAAATGTACAGGCTGCGGAGCATGTAAGGCTGCATGCCCTAAAGGCCCGAGGGTTTATTCCATAGAAGAAAAAAATGGTAAAAAGGTCTGTGTTGTGAAGGACCCCTCTTACTGTCTGGCGTGCAGGATGTGCACGACTGTCTGCATGGCAGATGCAATTACCCTTGAAAACTGATTTTAAAAAAACACATTCAGGATTGAGAAATTTGTCACTTGAAATTAGGGTAGTACTCGTGGAACCCATGTATCAGGGAAATGTTGGGTCCGTTGCAAGAGCGATGAAAAACTTCGGATACTCCGACCTTGTTCTGGTAAATCCCTGTGAACTTGAAGGGCAAGCCAGAGCAATGTCTTCTCATGCAAGGGATGTACTCGAAGGGGCAAGAATTGCCTCAACACTTGAAGAAGCCGTAAAAGGTGCAGACCTGCTCATAGGGACTACAGGAGTCTCAAGCCTGAAAACGGGAGAACATATCCGCCTCCCTCTTTATACTGTAAAGGAATTAAAAGAAAAGCTTAAAGGCCACAGCGGTACTATCGCAGTCCTTTTCGGGCGCGAGGACAACGGCTTTAGAAATGATGAACTTAAAAAGTTTGACATGCTCATCACAGTCCCTACTTCGGAAATATATCCGATTATGAACCTTTCTCACGCCGTTGCAATTGTGCTTTACGAACTTTCTGAGCTTGAAGGAGGAAGCAACCCACTTGCCGAAGGCTTTGACCTGCAGCTTCTTTACGGGCACCTGGATGAGCTGCTTGAGGAAATAGATTATCCGGCTCACAAAAAAGACAAAACCTCTCTGATGTTGAGGAGGATATTCGGAAGAGCAGGACTTACTCCGAGAGAAGTCCAGACTCTGAGGGGCATAATAAGGAAAAGCGAGAGAAAAATGAGGCTTGCATCAGAGGCAGAAGCCCTGCAGAAAGCGGAAGATTCGGAAAGCATAGAAAAGTTCATATGATAATAAACCTGTTTTACATCAGAATCTATTATACGTTTTTTGACTTTTTTTAGGATCGTTTTCAAGTAGAAACAACCTGATCAAAGATAGAAGTTTTACATAAAAGCCAACTTTTGAGAATGTTATGACTGAAACAGAAAGCAAGTGGGACGAGAAACTAAAAAGATTCTTCAAAGACTACTACTGGAATGAAATCCTTCAGCTGGCAAACGAATATCCTGACCAGCGAAGTCTCGGAGTCGATTTTACAGATATAGAAAAGTTTGACAGGGAGCTTTCGAAAGAATTTCTTGATCAGCCCGGAGAACTCATACTTGCAGCTGAAGCTGCCCTGAAAGAAATCGACCTGCCTGTGGAAAAGAGCCTTGAGCAGGCTCATATAAGGGTTATAAAAATCCCGAACAGGGTTCCTATCAGGGAACTGAGAAGCAAACATCTCTCACGCTTTGTTGCAATCGAGGGCATGATAAGGAAAGCAACAGAAGTCAGGCCAAGAATCACGAAAGCTGCCTTCCAGTGTCTCAGATGCGGGCACCTGACCATTGTGGAGCAGAACAGCTTCAAATTCGAAGAGCCTTTTGCAGGCTGTGAAAATGAGACTTGCGGAAAGAAAGGACCCTTCAAGGTTGCAATTGAAGACTCGACCTTTATCGATGCCCAGAAACTTCAGATCCAGGAATCTCCGGAAAACCTCAAGGGAGGTTCGCAGCCCCAGAGTCTTGAAGTGGATGCTGAAGACGATCTCACAGGAAATGTTACCCCCGGTGACCGTGTAATAATCAACGGAGTCCTGAAATCAAGGCAGCGAACCCTTAAAGATGGGAAGTCCACTTTTTACGACCTCGTACTGGAAGCAAATTCCATCGAGCGCCTGGACAAAGATTTCGATGAGCTTGAAATAACTCCCGAAGACGAGGAACAGATCCTTGAGCTCTCCCGTGATCCGGCAATTTATGACAAAATAATAGGATCCATTGCACCGTCTATCTACGGATATGAAGATATCAAAGAAGCCCTTGCGCTCCAGCTTTTTTCAGGAGTTGTGAAAAACCTTCCTGACGGCTCGAGGACAAGAGGCGATATCCATATGATGCTCGTAGGTGACCCCGGTATTGCAAAAAGTCAGCTGCTTCGCTATGTGGTCAAACTTTCTCCAAGAGGAGTCTTTGCTTCAGGGCGGAGTGCATCTGCAAGCGGTTTGACTGCCGCTGCCGTGAAAGATGACATGAATGACGGCAGGTGGACAATAGAAGGTGGAGCCCTTGTCATGGCTGATATGGGGGTTGCTGCAGTTGACGAAATGGACAAGATGAGGACAGAGGACAAGAGTGCTCTGCACGAGGCAATGGAACAGCAGACCATAAGTATAGCTAAAGCAGGGATTATTGCAACCCTGAAGTCAAGGTGTGCCCTTCTTGGAGCTGCAAACCCGAAATACGGCCGCTTTGACAGGTACGAGGGACTTGCAGAGCAAATAAATATGCCTCCTGCCCTGCTTTCACGTTTTGACCTGATCTTCGTTTTGCTCGATACCCCAAACCATTCTATGGACAGCAGAATAGCAAACCATATTCTCCAGTCGCATTATGCGGGAGAGCTCTCCGAACAGCGGCAAAAACTTCCCGGGTCTACCATTACAGAAGATTTTGTTGATGCAGAACTGGAAGTAATTAAGCCTGTGATAGAAGCAGAAATTATGCGGAAGTATGTTGCATACTCACGAAAAAATGTATATCCGGTAATGGAAGAAGATGCGAGACATCACCTTATCGATTTTTATACAGGCCTCAGGAAAAGCGGAGAAGGTAAGAATACGCCCGTACCCGTGACAGCAAGGCAGCTTGAAGCGCTGGTTCGCCTCTCCGAAGCTAGTGCACGGGTCCGCCTGAGTAATATAGTCACCCTTGAGGACGCAAAACGAACTATCAGAATAGTAATGAACTGTCTTAAAAATGTAGGAGTCGATCCAGAAACAGGAGCTCTTGACGCAGATATACTTGCTTCGGGCACAAGCATGAGCCAGAGAAACAAAATAAAACTCCTTAAAGATATAATAAAAAAGGTCTGTGAGAGGCATCCAGGGGCCAAAGCTCCTCTCGAAGAAGTCTACGCAGAGGCTGAAAGCGAGCACGGGATAGACAGAGGCCACGCAGAGGAGTATATAAAAAAGATGAAGCAGAGAGGCGACATTCTCTCTCCGGATCAAAATCACATCAGGCTCATTAATTAAGTAAAAAACAACGATATCTCATAATCCGGGAAAGTTGCTGCATAGCATAAGTTCTCGCAGCCGGGAATTTCTGCCCGAAGATAAAACAATGATGGTTAAGCTGTAAATACTAAAAGGGCGAAATATTATTTAAAAAGGGGAAACATGTATTTAAAAGTCTATAAAAATGGAGGGCATATACTTGTTGCAGCCTGTGACAAGGAAGTGCTCGGAAAAACCCTGAAACATGGTAATACTACAGTGGAAATAAGCAGAGCTTTTTATGAAGGAGAGCTTGTTTCTGAAGAAAAACTCCAGAAAGCTCTGGAAGAAGCTACTACTGCAAATCTCTTCGGGGAAAAAACAATCAAATGCGCCATAAAGTGTGGGTTTATCGACCCTGACTCCGTAATTATGATCGATTGCGTACCTCATGCCCAGGCCTTTAAAATTTAAAAAAATCTGGCGGCCTTCAAAAGTTGTGCAAACGGCTGAAAGAGCGGGTATGGCAATTCCCTGGATAACTTCCGGGCTGGCTCTGCCAGAGCTTGATAAAAACGTAGAACTATAAGAAATAAACTGCAAGATCGTGATACTGTGAGCGAAAATATCGAAGAAGCCGGGATCAGAATACTGACAGAAGGGGAACTGATTCCCAGAGTTGTGGAAAAACACAGGAGATTCCTGGAAGAGTACCGTAAGGAGTTTGAAGAACTGGAAAGCAAACTGAACCGGTTTGAAGAAGACACAAAAAATGCCAGGATCTCCAGAACCCGGATGGCAGAGCGAAAAGAAGTCCTGAAAGAAAAAAGACAGCAGTATTACCATCAGGCAGAAGGACTGCTCGAAAAAGAGCTTTTCCCAAAGCTTGACCCTGTAACTGCTGATAAAATAAAGGAAGATATCAAAAAACTCAAAGGACAGATCGAACCCGAAGAAGAACAGAAAATAAAAGACTCTTTTATGGAAAACCTGCGCGAACTTTCCAGAGAAAAAGGAGTGGGAGATGCTCTTCTCCTGCATATTGGCGCCAGATTGGAGGAAGCCAGAAACTCAAATCTGGAGTTGAAAGATATAAAAGAGTCAGAAAAACAACTTGAAGAGGATGACGGCAGCAAAAACAGCGAAATTTCCAAAAATAAACCCCAGCACAAATGGCTCGGCAGTAAAATAAAAAGTCACGAAGAAGCCCTGAGTTACTGGGAAAAACAAAAAGTATGAATGTTTTCGAAAACACGTGGGTGGTAGGACATGAACAACGACGTTTCAACAGCGGAAACTGCAACGGCCGACCTTTCAAACCTTAACGAACGGGAGCTCAAGGGCAAGGTGAACGAGCTCAGGAGCAGGATAGAGAAAAGCGAAAGGCAGTTGGCTTCGATTTTCAAGGACCTGAAAATGAACAGGACCGATATCGACGAACTGAAAGGAAAGAGGGATGCTCTGAATCAGCAGGTAAAGGAAAGGGTTGCAAAAGCACAGGCACTTAGAGATCGACGGGACGAGATTAATAAGCAGATTGGTGACTACAAGGAGAAAAGAAGCGGCATAAACTCCAAAACCCAGGAGCTTTTTTCTGGAATTGCGGACCTCAAGGAACAGCGTGATGAGTGTAATAAACTCTCTCACGGAAGTGTAGAATCCCTCTCAAGAGCGTATGAGGCAGAGCTTGATGCTTTTTTAAACAAAGATCTCCCCCTTGCTGTGGAAATCAAGATATTCCAGAAATTAAACGACCTGAGTAAACGCCTTGAAGCTGCAAAGAAGGCAAATGAGCTGCACGCACAGATCCAGGACAGCTATAAAGAGTCAAAGGGAATCCATAAAGAAGGGGACGAATTCCACGAAAAAATCCAGGCACTTTCGGATGAATCTCAGGCCTGTCACCTGGAAATGCTCGAGAATTTCAAGAACGCAGACGAAATTCGAAAAGAAGCAAACATATATCATGCTCAGCTTACAGACAAAATTGCAAACATAAATTCCATTAAAGAAAAAATCGATCCCCTCAAAAACAGTATTGCCAACAGTCGGAAAGAGCTTTCGTTATATCTTGACAGACTGAAAGACCTTCAGCTAACAAAAGATGAACATAAAGTAAGCCAGAAGCACAGCGATGCCCGCGAAAAGCTACAGAAAAATGCTCGTCTCAGTCTGGAAGACCTTAAGCTTCTCATAGAAAAAGGAGATGTAAAGTTCTCTACAAACGAATGAGAATCAGGAAGAAAGAGCAAGGAAAAGGCAGTAGGAAGCCGGTTTTAAGAAGTCTGTTTCAGACTTTTCTTTTTATTTGGGACTTTAGTCCGAGATTTCGGTTCCCACACAAAATACCGACTTCTGCTTTATATAATTATGATAAATCAGTGGTTACTAACCTCTTTTTTAATTCTCTTTTCAAAAAAAATCACTTTTTCTTAAAATCACTTTTTCTTATATGCTCCCGCAAAAACGCCAGTAATCAAAAACACTGCTCCAATGCTCAAAAGAAAGATAGGCAAATCAAAACCTTCTGCCTGATTTTCAAATACAGGAGGAATAGAGGAATTGTTATCAGAGCTGCTGGCAGGAGGATTCACCGGTGTCTGGGGCATAGGAAGTTTAGGGTCAAGGTACTGATAGACTGGAGAGAACTTTACCAGCACTCCGTTTGCCCCACCGTATATGGTTTCCACTGTGAGATTCAGAATCTCTGTAGAATTATTAGAATATACAAAAGTGTCGCCCACGCCGACAATAGCGTCTTCAAGGAAAACTTCGTTTCTGCGCAGTTCTATCCATACCCTGCTATCTTCAGAATTGGCGCCTTTTACATAAATTTGATAACCCTGTAAGAAAGTGTAGCAGTTGCCTGACCGCACATAAATCTCGTCACCATCAATTAAAATAATAGAAAGTCTTTCGTCGTCCGCACCTGCGGCAGGAAAGACTGCACAGGAGAAGAGAATCGAAAATAAAAAAAAGACAGTTACGGAAAAAAAAAGTCCAGGGATGAGTCTCATTCCTTTCCTGCTCTTTCTTCCGTATTCATTTGGGGCGCGCATAAATGCATCTACCTGCAATAATTTCTTCCTTCGTATCATCTGCCTTCCTGATTATAAGTGCTCCGTCAGGAGTCACTCCGATAGCTCTGCCCTCAATAATCCTGGAAGGTGTGGTGACCTTTACTTCTTTACCGATCGTGTCCGAGAGAGCGAGCCAGTCATTGAGGATATGGGAAAACGGCTGAGTTTTGAAGCTTATATACTGCTGCTCAAGCTCTAAAAGGAAGTCCTGAAGGAACGAAACCCTTCTGATGTGTTTTCCGAGCTCCACTTTCAGAGTGGTCGAACCTGCACGGAAAGACTCGGGGATATCTTTCAGATCCATATTTACATTGATTCCTATTCCCAGCACCACATAATCCACTCTGTCCACTTCGGCTTTTGCTTCGGTAAGGATTCCACAAACTTTCTTTCCATTAATACGGACATCATTTGGCCACTTGATGCGGGCGTCAAGCCCTATTTCACGGATAACGTTTGCAACTGCAAGCCCGGCAACAAGGGTCAGCCTTGAGGCATGCCTGAGAGGAATCCCGGGTTTAAGGATTACTGACATCCATATCCCGCCGTGAGGTGAGACCCATTCTCTGCCCATGCGGCCCCTGCCTCCTTTCTGGATCTCAGCGATAACAAGGGTTCCTTCTTCTTCTGAAGCTGCAATTTCTTTAGCAACACTGTTAGTGGAGCTAACTTCCTCGAAGTAGTGGATTTTCTTGCCCAGAAGAGTTGTTTTGAGCCCCATCTGGATCTCATCAGGGTACAGGAGTTGAGGCACGGATTTCAGGACATAACCCCTCTTGGGGGACGATTCGATTTCATATCCGTCGGCCTGGAGAGACTTTATGTATTTCCAGACCATTGTCCTGGAAATTCCAAGCTTGAGCCCGAGTTCTTCTCCAGAAACAGGGGTCTTCTGTGCATCTTTAAGTGCCTTAATAATTCGAGATCTTTTATCTCCCATCCGTGCACCCCATACAAATGTATATGTTCCACCTTATATATTCTCTTAGTCCAGACATATGCTTCATCCATAAAAGGCTGGAATTTCTCTTTCCTGTTTTCCGAAGAGTAAACGGCGTCACCGCTGTGTTTTCTGGGCCATGTTAACATAGGCGTGTACCGCAGCTGTGATCGCTGCAACCTTCTTGTCTTTTGCCTCAAGAGCCGAAGCCAGGGTAGCCCCTTTCTCGCTATCAGCCTTGACAACATTTTCCACAGCCTCAAGAATATTCTGCTCTTCGATGAAACCGGTTGTCAGGTCACCTCTACGGAATGCCGGATTCCTCATGACAGCTTTATGGAAGGGAATATTGGTTTTTACTCCTACAACCACATACTCGTAGAGTGCCCTTTCCATCCTGGCAATAGCGTCTTCTCTTTTTCTTGACCAGACGCAGAGCTTGGAAATCATGGAGTCATAATAAGGAGAGATCGTATAACCGGTATGCACACCACTGTCCACTCTTACTCCGGGCCCTCCTGCAGAACGGTACCTCCGGATTTTTCCTGGAGAGGGAGCAAAATCGTTTAAGGGATCCTCAGCGTTTATTCTGCATTCGATTGCATGCCCGTCAATGACTATATCTTCCTGCCCGAATTCGAGTTTTTCGCCCCAGGCAACCCTGAGCTGTTCCCTCACAATATCAATACCAGTGACCATTTCGGTGATCCCATGTTCCACCTGCAGACGGGTATTGACTTCGAGGAAATAGAAGTTTCCTTTAGAATAAAGGAACTCGACAGTTCCTGCGTTTACATAACCGATTGCTTTTGCAACCTTTACGGCAGCTTCTCCCATCTGCTTCCGGAGTTCAGGGGTCATAATAGGGGAAGGAGCTTCTTCAATTAACTTCTGGTGTCTTCTCTGAATGGAACACTCCCTGTCCGAAAGGTAAACCGTATTACCGTAAGAGTCAGCGAGAATCTGGATCTCGATGTGCCTGGGTTCTTCTACGTATTTCTCAATAAATACTGAGGAGTCCCCGAAAGCAGAACCTGCCATCTGCCGCGTTGAACTTAAGGACGTAGCAAGCTCTTCTCTGGAATGAACGACTTTCATCCCGATTCCTCCGCCTCCGGCAGACGCTTTGATAAGGACGGGATAACCGATCTTTTCCGCAACTTCCATGGCTTCGTTAGGGTCCTCAACCGCATCTTTTGTTCCGGGCACAACAGGCACTCCGGCTTTCATCATCAGATGCCGAGCCCTGATTTTACTTCCCATTTCAGCGATTACATGACTCGGAGGACCTATGAAAATAATACCCTCTTCTTCACAGCGCTTTGCAAAGACAGGGTTTTCGGAAAGAAAGCCGTAGCCGGGATGGATTGCATCGGCTCCGGTATTTTTTGCAACTGCAATGATGGCTTCCATGTTCAGATAACTCTGGCTGGAAGGGGCAGGTCCTATTAAATAGGCTTCATCTGCATATTTGGCAAAAAGGGCATTTTTGTCGGCCTCGGAACAGATGGCTACAGTTGAAATTCCGAGTTCCCGGCAGGCACGCATAACCCTTATCGCTATCTCACCGCGGTTTGCAACGAGTACTTTTTTGAACATGATACCTTCCACCCTGTCCAATTTACTCGATTGACAGTATTATGTCACCGGGAGCGACAGTGTCCCCTTCGGCAACAAAGATTTCCTTAACGATTCCCGCGTGCGGAGCATGAACAGCATTTTCCATCTTCATGGCTTCAATAACAGCTACGGTATCCCCTTCTTTGACAGCATCTTCTACTTTAACCTTAAGGGAAAGCACCATACCCTGCATTGAACAGGTAACTCCTCCTTTGACGGATTCGGCACTTGGCTTTTTAGGAGACGCTTCGGAGATGGAAACGCCGCCGCCGAGAGGCTCTACCTTAACTTCGTAGACCTCATCGTCTACCTCGACCTTGAAGTGAGTCGGGATTGAATATTCCCTGGGAGCTGCGGGAGCAGGGGCGATAACTGCCAGGGTCTCTTCTTCCATTTCCCCTTTCAGGAATTTGGGAGCAATTGCCGGGTAAAGGATGTATGTGAGGATGTCCTCTTCGGATTTTGCAATGCCCATTTCCTCTGCTTCTTTTTTCCTCTTCTCATACTCAGGCTTGAGAAGATCTGCAGGACGGCAGTGAATCGGTTCTTCATCGCCTATGATCTTTCCTATGATCTCAGGGCTTATCGGGGCAGGAGAACGTCCGTAGAGCCCGCGTACATAGTCTTTTACCTCTTTTGGAATGACCTTGTAGCGTTCTCCCATGAGCACGTTGAGCACAGCCTGTGTGCCTACAATCTGGCTTGTAGGAGTAACAAGAGGTGGATAACCGAGCTCTTTCCTGACTTTTGGCATCTCTTCAAGTACTGCCCCGTATTTATCAAGGGCATTCTGCTCCTTTAACTGGGAAACCAGGTTTGAGAGCATACCTCCCGGGATCTGGTAGATAAGAACATTCGTGTCGATCTGTTCGGAAATGGGATCAAGAATTCCACGGTACTTTTCTTTCAGGTCTTTAAAGTACCTGACAGCCTCTTCAAAAGCTCCAAGGTCAAGCCCTGTATCATATGGAGTTCCCTGAAGGGCTGCGACAACTGTCTCTGTAGGAGGCTGGGAGGTTCCCCATGCCAGAGGAGAAAGAGCTGTATCCAGAACATCTACCCCGACAGCGCAGGCTGCCATATAGCTCATGGGAGCCATTCCCGAAGTGCAGTGGCAATGGAGAGAAATAGGGATAGAGATTTCTTTTTTCATGGCACTGATTATCTGAGTAGCTTCATAGGGAGAAAGAAGCCCTGCCATATCTTTGATACAGAGGGAGTCACATTCCAGCTCTTCAAGCTGTTTTGCAAGTTCCACATATTTTTCTACAGTATGTACCGGGCTTATGGTGTAACAGACCGTGCCCTGAACATGAGCTCCCAGTCCTTTTGCCACCTTGATGGAAAGTTCCATGTTCCGGATATCATTGACCGCGTCAAAAACCCGGAATATGTCAATGCCGTTTTCATAGGCTTTGGTGACGAACTTTTCAACCACATCGTCCGAATAGTGCCTGTACCCTACGAGATTCTGGCCGCGTAGCAGCATCTGGGCATATGTGTTGTCCATCTTTTTCTTGAGATCCCTCAGGCGCTGCCAGGGATCTTCGTTAAGGTAGCGAATACTGGAGTCGAAGGTGGCACCTCCCCACATCTCGAGGGAAAAATACCCAATCTGGTCCAGTTGTTCCACCACTTCGAGCATATCCCTTGTCCGCATTCTGGTTGCCAGAAGGGACTGGTGTGCGTCCCGGAGGACGGTTTCAGTAATTTTTACGCGCATGGATGAGCCTCTTAAATCGAATCAAAAAACGAGATCTATTGAAATAATCATGTATTCTCCAGAGAGACTGTTTCGGATTTCCGGAGTATATTGGACCTGTTTGAGCTTGTCTTTTGATCCGGTTCTGTCAAAGCATAGAACTCTCCTGATAGCGGTCGATTGCAGGAACCTGCAGTTACCTGGAGAGGGGATTAGTCCGGTCATATAGAACCGAATCTCCGGTACCGCATAGTTTAGCAGGAGAAAATTAATATTACGGATATATACTGCAAAACTCAATGAGTCTTGCGTCGATATGAATATTTTTAATAATACCATTGTTAACAAGTAAATACTTTTCGCTGCCGTTAACATTAGGAAATGACCTATTAAAATGAAGCTTCTCAGGCTGAAAAATAATTACAATAAAAAGACAAAAAGTTCCTGAGCCTGATAGAAAAAAGGAAAAAAAGAGGATATAAACAAAAGGAAAATTCTACAAAAACTCACTGTATGGATAATGCACTTTTTTGTTTCCGCCCCACAAAGAGCCACTGGTCATAAGCACCCTCTACATCTTTATTATCCACAATCTCTCCCTCAACCCCTGCCTTAGAGAGAGCGTTGGCAAGAATTTCAATCTCAGGTTTGCTGCTTACTGTAAAAAGTAGGACTGCCCCATCAGCTGCAACGGAAACAGCCTCTCTTATAATGCGGATCCAGAGTTCTTTATTAAATTCATAGATAAGCCCCAGCATAAAACCCATTACTGCATCAAAACTCCCAGGGTCGAAGTATCTCGAGACGGCTGTTGCATCCATGACCATAACTTTTTGAGGGTTCAGTACCTGCTGCTCGAGTCCCTGACAGACAGTACACTTATTGATTTCTATTGCCAGGGGATCCAGCCCGGATCTGTAAAGTGCAAGCGTTGACATCCCATTCCCACAGCAAACCTCAAGAAGTCTGCCTTCTGGATAATAACCTTTTTTTCGTAGAAGCTCAAGAATTTCTGTGACTCTGTTTATGCGGTTTTCTGAAAAAACACTGCTGTAAGACTCTGGTCTGACAGAACAACTCACACAGAGATTCCGGTTAACAAGCATAAGAGAGTAATATTCATTTACTGCGCTCAGCCAGGTTTCGTAAGAAAGTTCAACATTCTTTTCAGGAGGGTTAAGGGCAAGAAGGGAATCTGCAAGGGCTTCAAATCTGGCTTTCAGAGCAGCCGGGGCAAAGGCTCCGGTAAACACTGACCAGAAGTCTACAGGAACGTCTCCGTCTGCAGGATTGAAAAACAGCAACCCCAGTGTGTGCCCTGCCTCCCTGACCCTTATAACCCGAGTGTTCCCTGAATCGGGGAAGTTTCGGAATCTGTTAAGATACTGGAGCGTACGCTCAGGAGTTCTCTGGGAGGTATAACTTTCTTCTATAAGGTAGATCTCTTCATCTATGCCAAGGAGTTCCTGTAAGAGCATGTTTCACTAGATTCGAATAATCCAATATCAAGATTTCGAAAAAGAGATTCAAAATAAAGTAACAGGAATTTGAAGCGAGAACAAATTAATAAAATTGATAGGATAAGAGTCGAAAAGATTTATAGAAATTTATCGGCATTGATGAATCCTTATAAAAATAATTTAAAATAAAAAAAGAGAAAAATAAGCTTTACAAAGTAAATAAAGGGGAAAAAGAGCATTAAAAGCTGAATAAGATGGAAAGAAAACTCCGATATAAGCAAAAGTATTTATAGAATCTGATTACAAAATCAGAGATTAGAAGGAATTACATTAAAGAAAAGAAGCTTGGAGGATAATATGGCAGCAAAAGTTATACCGTTCGCACCAATCGAGCGTTTAATAAGGACAGCAGGTGCCCACAGAGTGAGCGAGAGTGCAGGAATGGCTCTTACGGAGATCCTGGAAGATTATGGGCTTCAGATATCAAAAGAAGCTATAAAACTTGCAGAACACGCCGGCAGGAAAACCGTAAAGGCTGAAGACATAAAGCTAGCTAAAGAAATGCTGTAAATTAAAAGAATGTTGTAAATTAAAGAGATCTGCCTGGCAAACAATTACAGGTTAAAAGGACATGAGTACGCAGCCTCATCCCTTAGCAGCAACTTGACGGATAATACTGCAAAGAGTATTGAAAGAAACCCGATTGCCAGTGTATGAAATACTGACTCAAGAGTATGGGCTCAAGAATAAGAATCTGCTGTAAGGAATGAAAAAGAACTAAAAAGAACGAAATGCTGAAAAACAGCATTTTCCATATTTTTACGTAAACTAATTATGCAGTTGCGGACTCAAGCTCAACTACCGTGAGGGATTCCACAGGACAATTCTTTGAGCAGGCTCCGCAGCGAATGCAGAGCTCATCGCTGATTATTGCCACACCGTCAATGATCCGGAGTGCAAGCTCGGCAGTTTCGGGGTCAAAATCATCGCTTTTCATTAATTTTGCATTCACAGGGCAAACGGAATAACATATCCCGCACCCAATACACTTTTCAGACTGAACTATTTTTTTGTTTTTCTTATCTGCCTTTGCCATTAAAAGTCACCTCAAAAAACTCCATAGAATTGCCAGACAACGGGAAACAGATCGTGTTAGAAGCTGTAAAAGCAGGACTGGCTACAAATATAAAGAGAAATTTATATTTGTTCTGTTGATGATATAGTTGATATTTTTAAGGTATATGAAGATTTCGAAAGCCTGACCTCAAGGTCATGACCCGAAAATAAGGTCAGCCAGGCCCATGCCTGTCATTGTAACAGCAGTTACGATAATTCCCGCTATCATTACACCTGCAGCGATTGCCGGAAAAGAATGCTTGAATCGAATTCCGAAGACAAAAGCCGCTGCACAGCCTGTCCATGCCCCGGTAACAGGCAGAGGCACGGCAACGAAGAGTGTCAGGGCAAGGAGCCCGTATTTCTCAAAGTTTTCACTGTGATTTCTACGAGTTCTCGAAAAGAGCCACGTGAAAAATATATCGAAGATCCGGTAGCGGCGCAGGTTCTTCGAAACCGGCTCAAGGAAAAGCAGGAGAGGAACCACAGGGATTAGATTTCCGAGCACCGAAAGGAAATAAGCTTCAAGAGGTCCCATTCCATAGATACCCATGGCAACAGGGATTGCACCCCTCAGTTCGGAAATCGGAAGAGCCCCTATAACCATGACTGAAAGCCAGTGGGGCACAGAGGCCAGCATTTCTACCAGTAAATTTTCAACGGACATAATAATCAGAAGTGATAATTAGAATCTTTTAAAAGAAAAAGGCTCGCTTCAGTCTGCCTCTTTCATCTATCTCAGAGATCTGGATCTGAGCTTGCGACAAAACCGTTTTTCAGAAGTTCTGAAACCTCAGTCTTCTCTTGAAAGGGCAAAATGTGCAAGCAGAGCTTCCAGCTGGATTTTCTCACTGGCTCCTTCGGTTAGCCTGAAGTCGGTTTCTCCGATGATATCCACAAGGGCGACAATATCCCTTTCCGACAGTCCAAGGTCAAGGATCATCAGGTTATCCATTTCAGAAACTACCCTGTAGATCTGTCCTATGATATCTTCTCCGGAAAGTCCTTCTTCATAAAGCAGCCTGTTAAGCTCTTTTCTGGCAGCCCTGAAATTTCCGCGCAGGGCAGTCTCGATAAGGTTCTTAATCTCTTCAGGATTTGCAGTTGCCGTGGTCCTGTAGATGGTTTCCCTGGAAATAGGCTTTTCCGTATCAATGAAGGCAGCAGCCTGCAGAGAATTGACGGCTTTTCGCATGTCTCCCTGAGCTACATAAATCAGAGCTTCATACCCGCCTTCGGTAATGGACAGGCCCTGGTCTTCTGCAATGTATTCAAGTCTTTCTTTAATGGCTTCATCGGAAAGCCGCCTGAACCTGTAGACTGCACACCTGGACTGGATAGGTTCAATGATCTTGGAGGAATAGTTGCAGGAGAGAATGAAACGGCAGTTGCTGCTGAATTTTTCCATAGTTCTGCGGAGTGCGGACTGTGCATCCGATGTGAGGGCATCGGCTTCATCAAGGAAAATGATCTTGAAAGGAGCTCCGCCTATAGGAGCGGTTTTTGCAAAGTTTTTAATCTTATTTCTAACAACATCAATACCCCTTTCGTCCGAGGCATTGAGTTCCGTAAAATTTTCTCGCCATAAATCTTCCCCGAAAATCTCTCTTGCAATTGAAACTGCAGAAGCTGTTTTCCCTACACCCGGAGGCCCGGAAAAGAGGAGGTGAGGAAGGTTTTTAGTTGCCACATAAGACATCAGGCGTTCGATTGTTTCTTCCTGTCCAGCTACCTGACTCAGCCTGACAGGCCTGTATTTTTCAATCCAGATCTCTTCTTTAATCTTAAAGTCCTCCATTTGTGCTTGCACCTTAATTAGAGAAGATAATATTTAAACTTTCGAATGTTTGCGATATTTAAGTCACATCGACCGCATTTCGAAAAAAAGAATACCTAAGGGAACGCTGTCCCGAAAATATAATTTTGGATTTAAATTTTACACTTAACTCGTGATGTATAAACAATAGAAAAAAGGAAGATATAAAACAGTTACATCAGAGTGAAAACAGTTACATCAGAGTGAAAACAGTCACATCAGAATGTATGTTAAAAAGAAAGTAAAATTGCCCCTTTTCAGGACAATTCGTGTTTTCAGGTTAAATCTGTTTATTTACTCACCATAGGCAAAATCGTAGGCAATCTTTCCTATGATAGGGATTTTGAACTTTGAACCCCTGAAAGCCATGTACATCGGAATAAGGATAAGCAGCATAGCTGTCATCCCTGCACCGTCCGCAATGAACCAGCCAATTACAGGAACCCATGCCACAAGGAAGATAAAGAGAGCAAGCGGCATGAAAAGCAGTATTGACTGCATTGCGTGGAAGCGGACGAACTTATTCTTGCGCTCAAGGAGCAGGAAGAACAGGCCTGAGAGCCAGCCAACAGGGTAGCAAAGAGCAGCCACTATATTTTCAGGTAAGCCAAGGAAAGTTTTGTACGGCATATTTTTCACCTCTGTATTTATTTCAAGGTCAGAAAAATGAGCCCGGATTACCGGAGCTCAATTGCTTTCTGCGGACAGACTCCAGCACAGGCTCCGCAGCCTGTACATTTTTCCTGGTCGATTTCAGCCAGGAATTCCGTGACCTTAATGGCCCCCTGCGGGCATTCTTTTTCACACTTCTTACAGCCTATACATCCGACTTCGCACACTGCTTTGACATCTTTACCTTTATCATGGGAGCGGCAGAGCACATGCACTTTCTCGGAGTCCATGGCAAAGGTGAGCACGCCGTTCGGGCAGGCTGCGATACAGTTTCCACAGCTTGTACAGAGGGCTTTGTTCACAACCGGAAACCCGTTTTCTCCCATTGAGAGAGCTCCGAACTGACAGGCCCGTACACATGTTCCGAGACCAAGGCAGCCGTAGGTACAGCCTTTCCTTGAATCGCAGAGCATAAGGGCAGCTTTACAGCCTTCAACTCCCTCATAGTCGTAAAGGGTTGTACAGTTCACATTGCCACCCTGGCAGCGGACAAATGGAAACGACTTTTCAGTCTCTGAAACTTCCTGCCCCATGACTGCACCGATCAGTTTTGCAACATCAAACCCTCCTACAGGGCAACTGTTGATAGGTGCGCCTTTTAAGACAATAGCTTCGGCACAGGCAGCACATCCGGCAAATCCGCACCCACCGCAGTTAGCTCCCGGAAGAAGGGAGGCAACCTCATCGACCATAGGATTGGTTTCCACTTTAAAAACTTTGGAGGCGATTACCAGCATGGCGCCTACTGCAATGCAAAGCCCGACGAGTACCGAAACGGTGTTTATGAGTACAGGCATAACTTCTGACGCAACGATCATAGCGGAATCACCTTGAAGTAGTTAGCAAAGGACATCGACATGATCAGAGCAATGAAGAAAGCATACGTGACGCCTCTTCCAACTGCTTTTGGGACATACACTACATTACTCCATTCACGTATGGAAGCCATGATGAGCATTGCAACTGTGTATCCAAGCCCGGCAGCAACCCCAAAGGTGAGACTCTGAATGAATGTATATTCATTCATCACGTTAAGCAATACGGCTCCGAGCACTGCACAGTTTGTGGAGATTAGAGGCAGGTAAATACCAAGCGACCTGTATAGAGGGGGCATAAACTTCCGGACAATAAACTCTACCAACTGCACAAGCGCTGCGATCACTATAATGAATGCGATTGTAGTAAGGTAGTCCAGCCTCAAAGGTACAAGAACGTACGTATACAGGAAGTACGATACTAAAGCGGACATCGAGATAACGAAGATAACCGCTCCTGACATCCCTGATGCACTTTTTACGTCTTTTGTGACACCCACGAAGGAGCAGAGCCCGAGGAACTGGACTATAAGGAAGTTCTTAAGGAATACTCCATCCATGAATACTGAAAACAGAGATGCGTCTGCCATTTTAAGCACCTCTCATAGCTTTTACGATTCTGCGGTAGTTGACCATAGCCATCAGAACCGCAATGGTCAGGAAAGCTCCCGGAGACAGTGTCATCATGCCTATCGGATTAAACCCGAGCGTGGATACCAGGTCAATTAATTGCATTCCGAAGAGGTTGATTCCGCCTGTTCCCAGAAGCTCCCTGATTCCTCCGATCAGCATAAGCATCAGCAAAAAACCTGTACCTACACCTAACCCATCGATCAGTGAGTAGAATACTCCATTTTTCAGAGCATATGCTTCGGCACGACCGATCACAATACAGTTCACGACGATAAGCGGGATATACACACCTAAAGCTGCATATATATCAGGCGTGAACGCTTCCATTACCATGTCCACAATCGACACGAAAGTGGCTATGACAATCAGTTCTATTGGAATCCTTACTGAATCAGGGATTTCGTTTCTCATTACAGAAACCAGCAGGTTTGAACCGACCAGGACAAAAATAGTGCCCGCGGCCATACCAATCCCGTTCGCAACGGAAGTGGTGACCGCAAGAGTCGGGCAGAGCCCGAGCACGAGGCCAAACGTAGGATTGTCCTTGGTGATTCCTCGCATAAATTCACTTGCTACATTCCTATTATCAGCCATATGATCACCCTTCCACAGCTCTTACATTATCAATTCCGGTGTGCAGAGCGTTTACCACTGTAACAGAAGAGATTGTTGCACCGGAAATGGCGTCAACTTTTCCGCCATTTTTGCTCAGGCTCAGATCTGTAACAGGCAGGTTCAGGAACTGAGACTTGAAACCGGGCTCGGTGATCTTTGCTCCAAGCCCCGGAGTTTCGGAGTGGGACATAACTTCCATTCCTGTCACTGTACCGAAATCCGCAGTTACTCCACCGAGGATTTCAACTAACCCCTGTGCACCGGGTTGAGTATTCCTGAAGGCATACCCTACAATATTTCCGGAAGAGTCAACCCCACGGAAGTACAGAACAATGGGTTCACCGTCTGCATCTACCTGGTCTCCGGTCACGGGCTCGAAATCTGCAGCCTGGGGAAGAACAGCCTTTAACGCCTGTTTCTCCTGTTCTGCCTGCAGCACTTTTAACTGCGCCTGCGTAGGAACGAAAGTCAGAGCAAGAAGCACAGCTGCAAGGGCTGAGAGCGCAATCATTTTGACAATTATGTTTACTGGTGTATTTTTCATTCTTCTTCACCTCCAGCGGCTCTAGGAGCAGCGGAATGTGTAATTACCGGAGCTGAGAAGGGCTTTGGTAAGGTGGCGCGCTCGATTAGCGGGAAAATCGCGTTTGAAAGGAGCAAACCATAGAGTGTTCCTGAGATATAGTCCCCGGTAAAGTACCCGTAAATCACTGTCAGAAACCCGCAAACTACTCCATAAACAAACCTTCCATTTCTGGTTATAGGGGACGTGGATGTTTCCGTCGCTATGAAAAACACTCCAAGTAAGTAAGTCCCGGTAATGATGTAAGCCAGAGGGTCCCCAAGCAAAATTACCAGTATGACTGTTGTCAATAAATAAGCTAGAGGGATTTTCCAGTCAACATACTTTTTGGCGATCAAAACCAGCACACCGATCATGGCAATCGGGGAGGCATCTGCCAGGAATCCTGCTCCTGTTTCAAGGATCAGGTCAGAGAGCGAGCCAAGCTGGGGAATTGAACCCGGAACCATCAGGCTAGCCCAGGAAAGACTCAGGAAGACCCAGGTAGCCAGAGCGGGATGGAACATATAAGAGCCAAGCCCTCCAAAAGCATGCTTTACAATTCCTACCCCGAAGACTGCCCCTATAAAAGGCATCCAGATTGGAGCCGAGGGTGGAACTATCAGTGCAATAAGCAAGCCCAGGTACGCTGCGTTTCCGTCACCGATCGTTACTTTCTGATGGAATATCTTTTGGATTGCCAGTTCGATAAAAACTGCGCCCAGCACTCCGGAAATAAGAATTCCGAGAGCCGGGAGTCCAAATAAGTAAATCGAAGCTAAACACAACGGGAGAAGAGCAATAAATCTCCCCCACATTAATGCTTTAACCGATACACCTTCCTTTATGTGAGGAGGTGGAGATATTGTAAAGGCCATTTATTTAGTCGCCTCCTCTTGCTTCAGCGGTACACATGTTCTGGATCTGAAGCTTTGAGTATCTTATCAATTGTACAAGATGTCTTTTCGAAGGACACACCATAGCACAAGAACCGCATTCAATACAGTTCATAGCGTACAGGTGTTCACATTCCTCGTATTTTCCAAGGTCCGAGTACGACGCAATTCTGGTAGGAAGCAGGTTTACTGGACAGGCATCTACACAGCGAGCGCAGTGTATGCAGGCAGATGTTACATCCCGCAGGACCTGTTCTTTAGTCTGAACTACTATTCCGGTAGTGTTTTTGACTATCGGAGCCTCATCAGTATATACTGTTATCCCGCCCATGGACCCGTTTACAATAATTTTTCCGGGCTCGCCCTTGTAACCGCCACAGGCTTCGATAACATCTTTTATCGGGGTTCCGAACCTGACTATTACACTCTTCGGGTTATTAACAGCCCCTTTAACCGTTACTACGTTTTCAAGGTACGGTTTGCCCTCGCATATGGCATCGTAAACCGCTTTGGCAGACTTTACTCCGCATACTACCACATGTGCGTCTGAAGGCTCGCCTCCCAGAGGAAGCTTCCTGCCCATCACATTGGCCGAAAGCAGGTTCATCATTGTTGGGGTGTAGGTGATATTTCCTGCAGCAACAACGATGATCTGATCTTCCACATCCTCAAGGTAGTAGTCAGCATGCCTTTTTCCGATAATAGGAGCTACAGTGAGCGGTTTACCGTCAACCTTCGCACTCTTGAAGGCTTTAATGGATTCCTTATCGTCTGCTCTTACAACAATTACCCCTCTCGGAATCCCACTTGCTTCAAGCATAAGCCTGAACCCTTCAAGAACCTTATCAAGAGAGTTCAGGTAAGCATGGGTAATAAGGGGAAAAGTTGCATTCATGAGCAGGGTATCGATCCTCTTTCCGGGCTTCAGGGCAAGGTATGTGGGCTTTTCGTAATATTCTACAATTCCCGCTTCCTTGATTATCTGAATTAACCTTGAAGGAGGTGCATTTTTCTCAGGCACGAAATCAACAGATTGTGCACACTCCGAAGGTGTAAGCACAACACTGAGAATTCTTTTTCCACTGGGATTCGGCATCAGCTCTATTGAGTCTACAGTCCCGCAAAAAGGGGAGTGGACATAGGCGAGGTCACTTCCCTCGCATTCCCCCAGCTTCTGGCCGACAATAACTGCTTCACCTTTCTTAACCAGAGGAGCACAGGCAATTCCATCGTGCTGCCTCATGGGTATAATCGCCTTTTCAGGCAGTTTATCAAGTCTAACAACGTCACTCAGGTTCGTCACCTCCTTAGAACGCAGGTTTTGTTTCAACCTCTACAGGTCTCGGCCTGGCATAACTAATGTCAATACTCTTCACTGCTGACGCCTCTCCTCCAGGGTCTTCCGTATAGCCAAGAGATGCCCAATCAATCACGGATGCATTCCCGTGGCAGTCCTTGCAGGTGTAAGGATTAGCTATTCCAACATCACTGCTCACAATGTTGTGGGATACCTGGTAATAGAGATCCACTGTTCTTAATATCGCATTGGGATAGTCAGCCTGTCCGTCCTCATTTGCATCGTAAGCCTGCATCTCTTCCACTGTGACTTCACCGTTTCCATCAGCATCTGCTGCCTTTACATATTTTATCGGGATTGGGTCTCCCGTAGAGACACTTGTATTCGGGCTTGCGAGTATTTCAGGGTCAGTGCCTGCATCCCACCAGGTTCCGGTGATGTTGTTGAAAGGAGTTACCTTTACATCGGAATCATTCCTTGTGTCCACACTCGGCAGAACATCTCCGAAATTCCCATTGTACCAGGCAAGGGTGGGCTGGAATTCTTCCTCCCAGTAAACGTCTTCACGTTCTCCATTCTGCCAGCTGAAAGCTTTAAGAGGCTTGCCTCCGGCGAGTTCCCCTCCAGGAAGCTTGGGGATATGGCAGGCTTCACAGGCAAGGAATTCCATGTGAGAGTCTGCAAAGGGCCCGTGAGAGATACCTGCGTGACAGTCTTCATCGTCACAGCTGCGCATTGTATCATCAAAGTGACTATCAGGAAGGTCTGGAGTACCGGAAGTATTTCCGCGCCCGATCTGATGGTCCGAGGTGATAATGAAACCTTCAGTGTGGTGGCACTCAGCACATTCGACTCCTGCTTTTGCATGGGCATCAAGCTCTTCATAGGTTTCCTCATTGCCCCAGGCTACAGCACTCTTTTCAACATTCCGGATGTGACACTTTTGAGCACAGGATTCGTGTGAAGGAGCTCCGTTTACATCGTCATGGAAAACGATAAGCAGGGGATAGGGGGTAAGCAGGTTAGCATTGTAGACGAAAAACTGCACGGGATTGGTCCTCGCAGTATAGCTTGATTCTACCATGGCTGCTTCGTTTGCATCAGCATATTCTCCATTTTCGATCTTCTCGGCACGAGCTTCGAAGTCATAGAGACCGTACTGCTCATGACACATCATGCAGTCAATGCCAATACCATATGCTGCAAGCGGACCTCCGCCAGGGTGATACTTCCCGAACTCTTTGACCCATTCCTCTTCTCCAGATGTTTCAAGATCAAAATTTGTGAGGGGAGACCACCTGCTCATGTTTACCTGTACATGATAAGAATGATTGACGTTTTCGTAGACGTCGAAGTGACAGCCTCCGCAGACCGTATCGGACCATTCCCCCTTGGTCATGTAATGGGATGCAATTTGATCATTCCCTGCATATCCAAGAGAAGAATAGGCACCAGCAGCCACAAGAAGCAGCACAGCGACTCCCGACACCAACAGATTTAACCTATTCATAACGACCACATTCTCTTTTTTTGTTCACGTTGTTATGTTCATACTCGGAAAGAAACAAAGTTCAAAGTTCAACAACTTGAAACTTATATTGATAATGAATGAGATTGAAGGATATTTACGGCTGAATCGTACACGGCCAGGAGGTGTACACTGCCGTTCCTTCCAGATCCCCAATGACATTATCCAGAGACTGAAAGGAAAATCAATTAAACGGAAAACTGAAGCTGAGAAGGAACTGGCATGAACGGTTAGCCTAGCCCTTATTGGCATCACTGGTTTTCCTGAATGTTTTTTGATCACCGGCTTTTTTCTTTCCTTGCTTTAGATAGCCATTTTACTCCGAAAAACAAAGCTAAATTCCACTTCAACGAAAAATGTTTGCGTGAGGTAATACTTATTTCTTTCGAAATAAGTTTGAGGGAATTGAATAGATTTTTATAAAGTAATTAAAATATATACTTTATATATAGCACGTGACGTATATTAATCAAATATATAAAATATTTGAGATATAAGTTAAAACTTATACTTTTTTTATATATATAGTTTTCCGAAGAAAATATACATGATTATACATTAAAAACAGGTAGAGTCCCTGCACAAATAGTCTAAGGAAAAAGAAATGTGATTGACCTCTCGTAAAGGAAAAAAGCCCCATTGAACATATATAACATAAGATTTATATAAAATTTGTCATGTATTTAGTAACCGGCAATCAATAAATAATTAATAATTAATCATGAGGCATAAGGGAATTAAAGAGAGCAACTGAAGAAAGTCCTGCCCATAGTCAGGAGAAAAACACAACAACAAAATAGACAGCAAGAGAGCACAATAGATTTCTCATCAACGAAAATAGACCACAAAGAACAAGCAAAAAAATTGGTAGGAAGGAAAACTTGAGAGTAAAGGGAAGACATTATAAACAAAAAGTAAATCAAAAAAAAGATAAAACAAGATCTTCCTTTCAATTTTGTTTTTGCTAGTAAAGATGAAAAAAGATCGGAAAGAGTAAGAAAAGATTTGAAAGACTTCAGAATCTAAGAGAAAAAAAATAACCCAAACATATAAAACAAGCAGGTAAAATTGATAGAGCATGAATTCCAAATACAAAATACTATTTGCGTTTTTATTGATTATATCGATTTTAGTATCAGGCTGCGTGCAGTCTGAATCCCAAGAGAACGGAGAACTTCAGGAGTTCCAGCAGACAAGAAGCATTATGGATACCACAGTTACTGTAGCTGTATATGCTTCTAATGAAAGCGAAGCTTCAAAAGTAATAGATGATGCCTTTAATGAGATTTACAGGGTTGACGACCTTATGAGCCCCTCAAAAGAAGACAGTCAACTCAATATTCTGAACACCAGAGGAGAAGTCGAAAACGCTGACCCTGCTTTTATCCACGTACTGGAGCAGTCAAAGTACTATTCAGACAAAAGCGGAGGAGCCTTTGATATCACTATCCAGCCTGTACTAGATCTCTGGAGAAGTAAATTCCTTCCAGGCGGACCTCAGGAACCACCTACCGCAGATGAACTGAACGAAACTCTCAAACTTGTAAACTACTCGGAAATAAACATCGAGGATGGAAATATAAGTCTCAAACCCGGGATGAAAGTAGCCCTCGGCGGGATTGCAAAAGGATATGCTGTTGACAGAGCAATTGAGTCTCTGCAGGAAAACGGGATTGAAAACGCTTTCGTGAACGCAGGAGGAGACGGAAGGTATATAGGTCAGAAGCCAGACGGGACACCTTGGATGGTAGGCCTTCAGAATCCTGACAGAAGCGGACAGTATATTACTGCAATTGAAGCTCGTGATATTGCAGTAGCAACAAGCGGAAACTACGAACGTTATTTTAACGAATCTGCGCGGGTGTCCCATATCTCGGATCCGAGAACAGGGTATCCTTCCGAAGGCATAATTAGCAGCACGGTAATTGCCAGAAGCGCTATTGATGCCGATGCTTTTGCAACCGCAGTCTTCGTGATGGGCGAAGAAGAAGGGCTTGAGATGGTAGAAAATCTCGAAGGGGTTGAATGCCTTATAATAACCGAGGACCGCAGGCTTGTGTATTCAAGCGGGTTCAAGGAATATGAAGCAGAAGGTTCTATCTGAGATCAAATCAATAGTAGTGCTATCGTTCAGGTGCACAAAAGCAACTGGTAGATTAAAAAGAATTGATATGCAGGACTGAGACAGTTCAGCGCAAGAAAAGCTATCAGTCCAGGTATACAGTGTGCAGAGTCTCATATATAGGACCATCGGGAGTTAGAGTGCTTTTTTTCAGAAGCACTTTATTCACCCGCATACTGCCGAGTTCGATATCTTTTAATTCTTTCAGAACATCTGCAAAAGCATTTTTTTGATCTTTATTAAGGAATTTTGCCCTGGCAAGGGTAGCATGGGCAGTAAATGCCCTCTCCTCCTCTTTGAACTTAAAGGGCTTCAGTACTGTTTCCACATCAGCATGAAGGGTTTCGAAGTTCCCTGTTGCTCCCAACCAGAGGACTTTAGGGTTTGAAAGTTTTGGGAAAGCTCCAAGACCTTTAATTCTTGCTTCAAAAGGCTCACACATAATGGAATCAAGAGCTTCTGCAATTGGGGCGACCATTGACTCTTTAATGTCACCGAGAAACTTCAGAGTTATGTGAACAATTTCGGGGTTAACAAACTTCAAATCAAATCCGGAAAATCTTTCCTGAATCTGGCTGATTTCCTCCCTGAAACTCGGGTCCAGTTCCACTGCTATGAATGTCCTGATCAAGGTTTTCACCAGTATAAATTAGAAGGAAGAAACAGAAAAAGATTTCCGTAAGCCTATATTTCTGAAAAAACAGGCTCAGCATATAGTTTCCCTGAGAAATTGTGAACTAGTGAGCTGAACGACATCTGGAAAAAGAAAAGAAAAGAAAATAAGTAATGGAAGTTAAGAAAAAGTTAGTAGCGAAAAAGAGAAAAATAAGAGCAATTACAGAATAATTATAATATATCAGATATTACACTGGAGAATAAACAGGCTTATTATGTACATAATTACCGTTAATGTTAACTCTGAGAAATAATGTTAACCCATGGAAATAACATTAGCCCAAAGAAATAATAATTAATTTCAAAATCAACAGCAGATTATAAATAAACTCTGGACTAAAACAGCAGGACTGCAAAAATGATTGCGTAAAAATAAAAAGGGATGGATGACATGGAAAGAGCACGTATAATTGCAGAAGCGGCAGCCCATATTTCCCAGGAGCTTGGTGCTGCCGCAATCATGGTCTCCGGAGATCTGAGTTTTGAGGGGATCGAAACCGGGGAAGTTCCGGTTTATTATATCTCCATGCGTCCCAAAAGTATAATAGACCATCTTGTAGCAACCAGTAAAGATGGAAAAAATCCTGCAAAAGAGCTCAGTGACCAGCTCAACAGAGAGGCTTCAGGCAATGTTGACCACCTGCAGCATGCCACAGCCATAGAGTATGTGCTTGAAGGTCCCAGAAGCGGAATTGTAGTCGGTGTTGTTGAAACTCGCGGTTCCAGCTCTATCATAGTTCATAACCTGGATGAGAACCCCCTTATAAAAGCAATGAAAGAATGTGAAGAGAGGGTCAGACCTGAAGTTATGAACGCAGTTCTGAAAATTGCTTTTGATATTGCCCTCACAGGCAGAGAAGGAAAAAAAATAGGGGCAGCCTTTATTGTAGGAGACTCCGAAGAAGTCCTTAAACGCTCTCATCAGATAATTCTTAACCCGTATGCAGGCCATGAGGAAATCCATAGAAATATCCTTGACAGAAAAAACTGGGAATCCATAAAGGAATTTGCCCAGCTTGACGGGGTTTTTGTAATAGATGAGACAGGCATTATCCATGCAGCGGGACGATACCTTGACGTGGACGGAAAAAATATTGACATTGAAAAAGGACTTGGAGGGCGCCATGTTTCAGCTGCGGCCATCAGCAGGGATACGGTAGCAATTTCAATTACAGTATCAGAGTCAGGAGGAGTCCTCAGAGTATACAAAGACGCAAAAGAAACTATCTGTATGGAGTCCTTACAACCTGCATCAAGATACCTCTGAAACTTAGAACACCAGAGGAAAAAAATATTTAGCGGTTTTTTAACTGCCCATATTTAATTACCTTTTTTATAGAGTCCCCGATTCCAGGCATGGAAACTCGAGGGAAAAACGGATACTCATTAATAAAGAGAATGCACATACCTCTTAATATGCAAAAAACCAGAGAACCAAGAGTGATTCCATGAGCAGACAAATTTTCTACATGCCTTTCAGCCTGAAATTTCTTTTCTTATTAATACTCATAATGATCTTCGGGCTCGGGTCTCTGTTTCTGGGAGTGATCGTTTCTGCCTTTATGAAAATAGGATTTTCTGCAGAAGACGCGCTCTTAATCCTGCTACTGTCTCTTCTTGGAAGCGGGATCAATATCCCGCTGACAACTCTGAAGTCTGACATTCCGGTTGTCAAAGAAAATTATATAAAGGTCTTCGGGATTTCCTATAGAATCCCCACAAGACAGATAGTCAGAAACGAAACTGTACTTGCCATCAATGTGGGAGGGGCAGTTATTCCGGTCCTGATTTCCGCTTACCTTCTTACGCAATTCCCTTCTTCATTCTATCTTGCAGGAATCGGTGTGGCGATTGTTTCAATTATAACCTATTCCGTAGCAAGACCAATTAAAGGGGTAGGCATCGCAACTCCTGCTCTGGTTCCACCCCTTACAGCTGTTCTTACTGCAGTCCTGCTCACTTCGGCTATCCAGATTCCTGGCTGTCCTGCCGAACCCTGCCGTGTTATCATTGCTTATACAGGAGGAGTGCTCGGGACTCTTATAGGAGCTGACCTGCTTAATCTGGGAAAAATTAAAAACCTGGGAGCTCCCATTGCAAGCATAGGAGGAGCAGGTACTTTTGATGGGATTTTCTTAAGCGGATTTATAGCTATTCTCCTGATCTGAAAAAACGCAGGTTCAGATTAGCCGGTTAATCCGTTCCAGATCCGGAAGGAATTTTTCAGCCTTTTTTCCTGCACCGCAGGGAGCTGGAGCCGGCCTGCAGGTAAGAGAAAAATATTCTGTAAACCAGCATTGCAATTAAAAAAGAATCACTTCCGAAATCTCTCTAGCTGACAGATCACTTCCCTTTGCCTGGAAAATAACTTTCAATTCAAGCAAGTATAAATTTCTCTGTAAGCTTGCCTGGAGGCTCTTCCCAGAAAAAGAAAAGGTAAATAAAAAGAGACAAGAGAGATAATTCTCAAAGAGAATAAACTCCAAGAGAATAACCTCTAAGAGAATAAACCTTTTATTAGATTTTCACCTTAGAAAGCAGATTAACTCTTTTTTCTAAGAGCCAGACAGGCTATAATCCCTAAAATTCCGGAAAGTATTCCGAAACCCGGAAGTTTTACAGATGATCCTTCTCCTGCTCCTTCTTCAGGGTGGTTATTGTTTTCTTCAGAGTCTTCGAAAGATGCTTCTGAAGTGGATGTCGTTCTGTGATCAGGAGATATACTTTCAGACTCATTTACAATCGAAACCGTATCTGTCACATTTGCCTCTTCTGTAATAGTATTATTACGTTCAGATTCGGTCGCATTTTTATCTTCAACGGTAATATCCGTTGCCGGGTAGATTACGTATCCATTAGAAGAAGTACTGCCCTTTCCCTCATCTGAAGTCTGGAAATACCATGAGTCAGTAAAATAGTTCTTTTTATCCTTGTCAAGGTTCAGGGTTATTGACTTTGAGTTTTTGAGAACAATACCGTCTTTAGAAGTTTCCTTTACTTCAAATCCCTGGTACTCGTCCCCATTTTCAATAACCAGAACGTTATCTTTGTCTATTAACCAGGTATACTTGAAGACTGCAACTGAGTCGGTGGCACTCACAAAAACAGAGTCAACATAGGTAATGAAATAGAGCTGGTCCTTTCCGTCTCCGAAGTCTGCAGTTGCAGTGAAAGTCTGGCTTTCTACAGTCCCATCTGCATTCACAATTCCGGACTCGAGTTCTTCTCCATTTTTGGACAAGGAGAACCAGACTTTATCGCCCTCCACATCAACCTGATTCACTGTCAGCGAATAACCTTTTCCAAGATCCCAGATATCACCGGCTTTAAGTGTTTTTTTGTCCTTGCTGTCCTGGTTGATAACAATGTTTGCAAGCTGGGTGGGATCATTATCGACGGTAACATACGGTTTTCCGAACCAGTGAAGCTTGTAATAAAACATTCCACCCAGTTCTGAAGGAGTTGTATTGGCATTGAGTCCGAGTTCGGAAACAACTTTGTGTTTTTCGGAGAACTGCCTTGTAGAATACAAAAGCTCTCCTTCGCCAATGACATGGTTTCCGGGGTTGTTTCTCCCAAGTTCGTTCTGACTGTCACTCTCAACGTATTGCAGGCGTTCTCCCCACCAGTTTTTAGAAGCAACGAAATCCTTGTGTTTGTTTATAGGGTAATTAAAGCCTCCAAAAGTGGTCGCATCCCAGCTAAAACCATCTGCTGAAGTAACAGCAGTATCAACCGGCACTCCTCTCAATGTATAATTTCCAGGTTTGTCCAATTCTTTTGCAGGCAGGATAATGTATCCTGAAGGAGAAGAGCTGCCTTTTCCTTTATCCGAGGTCTGGAAATACCATGAGTCAGTAAAGTAGTTCTTTACGTCCTTATCAAGGTTAAGAGTAATAGACTTTGAATTTTCGAGGACAATCCCGTCTTCGGAAGTCTCTTTCACTTCAAAACCCTGGTATTCATCCCCGTTTTCGATAATCAGAATATCATCTTTGTCAATAAGCCAGGTATACTTGAAGACAGCAACGGAGTCTGTGGCACTCACAAAAACAGAGTCAACATAGGTAATGAAATAGAGCTGGTCTTTTCCGTCTCCGAAGTCTGCAGTTGCGGTAAAGATCTGATCTTCTACAGTGCCGTCTGTGTTCACAATCCCTGATTCAAGTTCTTCCCCTTTTTTGGATAAAGAGAACCAGACTTTATTGCCCTCTACATCAACCTGGTTCACTATCAGCGAATAACCTTTTCCAAGATCCCAGATATCACCGGCTTTAAGTGTTTTTTTATCACTGCTGCCCTGTGTGATAACAATATTTGCAAGCTGTGTGGGATCGTTATTAACAGTAGCATACGGTTTTCCAAACCAGGGAAGCTTGTAGTAAAACATTCCGCCGAGTTCTGCAGGGGTTATGTTAGCATTAAGCCCGAGACTGGAAACAAGTTCATACTTGTTTGAGAACTGTCTTGTAGAATATACGAGCTCTCCTTCACCTATTACATGATTTCCGGGGTTGTTTTTTCCAAGTTTGTCCTTGCCGTCTTTCTCAATGTACTGCAGGCGTTCTCCCCACAAGTTCTCAGAGGAAACGAAATCCTTGTGTTTGTTTACGGGGTAGTTAAAGCCACCGAAAGTGGTTGCATCCCAGCAAAAACCATCGGATGAAGTTTCATTGGTATCAAAAGAAATACCGCAGATAACTGGAGCTGCAAGACCAAGCTGAGGAAGCATCAAACAGATTGCTAATGCAATAAAAAGCGAATGCAATAATTTACGGATACTGAAACTCATAAATATCTCGCTCATTTTTATTAGATATTGTTAATTAATCTATACACAGAAGGAAGACAATAAACAATTATTGTTATTAACTAAAGTAAAAGTAACAACAAATAAAGAGGATTGGTTAATAAATCTTACTAATTTAAATTTAAAAAAAATAAAATAGTACATGATAAAAAAATATAAAACAAAAAATAAATTGGTGATGTTTATAAGGGAAATGAAAAAAAAGAGATTAATAAAAAAGAACAAAAATAAAAAAGAAAACCGAAATTAAACAGGTACGGATAAATCAGAGTCGAAAGTCTAGAATTAATACCAGCTTAAGTCTTTCAGGCTCAACCAGTCACCTTAAAGCGAAGTAGAGCCGCAATCCCTCCAAGTTTGTGAAGCTTTTCTCCGGGCTCAAAGGCTGTGCTGAATACAACAACCTTTCCCTGAGCCTGCTCAACCTCCATAAGAAGTTTGTCGATATCCTCTCCTTTTTCCCGCCCTTCCCGCAGGGTTTCATCGGCAATGAGCAGGGTTTCGACAGCCCCGTATCCAAGCGCATTTTTCACATCTGCAAAACCATAAGCGGCTTTGCCGTCCATTGAGATCTCTCTGATAAGGTCTTCCATAAGAGAGGATTCCCTGGCTATACGGGACTCCTGCATGATCCGGTCAACAGCTCCTCTGCGAAGCACTTCCTGAAACCCGGACATTCCTATCATGGATGTGTCCTCAGTCAATGCCTTTGAAGCCATTCCGGGTTCGGTTTCATGGAAATATTTCAGGAAATCCTCTTTTGTAAAACCGGGCCCTGCGATCACTATAGAAGCATCTTCGGGAACCGCATGTCTGAGCTGTTCAACAATTTCCTTAAAAAACTCGTTCCTTAGTCCTGTCTCCCGTTTCCCGGATGACTGCGTGATATGTGAATATACTTCAATTCCGTAGTGGCGTACAAAACCAATATCTGCATCCCCTTCTTCGACTGCTACAATAACAACTTTGGGACGTTTTCCGGCTTCTTCTGCATCTTGAATGCGCTGGAGCTGGTCGTTTTTCCAGTGCTCCTTAATGATGGAGATGTTAGTCCCTATTTCCACATTGAGAGTATGATAGGAACCGGCATCCATCCCGTGCTCAATTGGCCCGTGTATTCGCAGCCGGTTTGCAAATTTGTGGAATTCCAGTTCCTCGACCCTGATCCCTAACCTTACTTTTACTTTCTCGACCTTTTCCGGGCGGAGTTTATCACTTGCAGTATCAGCTTTCCTTTTGGTCAGGGCAAAGACCAGGTCCCCTTTTTCAATAATATATTTCAGGTGCCAGAGGTCATCAAGAGTCTCGGCTGTTACGGCAATTTCCCCTTCCCTGCCTTTCAGAGAACGGTTTGTGACTCTCATATCTTTTTCACTCCAGGTACTTCAATTTCCGTACCATTTTCCTCTCTGGCTTCGGTCTCAGTTTTCACCTCATTGCCTTTTACGGTTTCTTCTTCAAACTCCTCTCCGGCTTCTTCTCCGAATTCTTCTTCAGTTCCTCCTTCAACATCTTCAAATTCGGCTTCCATTTCAGGAGTTATATGGCCTTCCAATTCTGGACCGACTGTCTGGCCTTTCCTTTCCGGCTTCTGGTTCCTTATATCGGATTCGCCAGCCGGGATCATCATAGCCACCTGGTCAGGTGACGCAATCTGCTTTACGAAGCGAGAGTCATTAAGTTCATCCGCATAGATCCTGTAGATCTTTTTCGAAATATCATTCTGATTGAATTTTCCAGGGATGATTTCAAGAATATAGTCCCCATGCTTCCGGACTGCAGAAGCAGGCCCGCCTATAACCCTTGTTTCGCCTTTCAGCTCAAGCCCGACTGCAATGCCGAGAGGTACGTCTTTGAAGTAATTACGCTCCCCACGGATAACAAATGCTCCTTTTTTCAGGTATTCTCCGGACTCAGGAGTCTTTGTTACCTGTTCGGATTTAATCCAGTAACAATCCCCGCTGAACTGCCCGGCTTTCCAGAGGCTTGAATAAGAAACCGCAAACTGGGCAGCCTCCTGAAGTGTAGATTCCGGTACTTCCTCTCCCCCTGTCTTTACAACTGTCAGAGGAGCACCCGGAGTCTGCGTATGGAAGACAATATCTCTCTTTTCCATGTATTTTTTGAAAATTTCCTCGTTAGTATCGGCGTCCCTACCTCCTACAACAAGGAAGCCGTCTGAAGATACAAACCACCTGAACCGGTCGTACCAGTGTTTTTTCCTGGACGCCTGTAGCTTCCTTCCAGCCTTTGCAGCCTTTGCAGCAGCCTTTTTCTCCATAGCCTTTTTAGTGTCCTCAATAGCCCTGACAGCTCCATCCCTCTTTTTAGTGAACTTTTTGACCTTCTCATAGTATTCCTGGGCATTCTGAGGTACAGTTTTACGGATATCAAGGTTTACGCTTCTCCCGTCAAGGTCTACCGTTACAGTCCCGGTTTTAGGGTCAATGTTCGTGATCTTCTGAGCAGCGGGCACGGTCTTTTTTGCCTGCTTCAGGATGGTACGGATTTCATCCCATGAGTAGCCTTTTGCCCTTGCACCGTTAAGTACGGAAAACAGCTCTTCGATAATCTGGTAATTTGCATAAGTTGTTTCTGCAAGGGTATTATTTTTTTCAATATCTTTTTCAAACTTTTTAAGGCTCTCTTCCTGCTGGAGCAGACGTCTTTCGTATACACCGAGAGTTTTCTCCTTTTTCTCAGCTTCCTTTACCTCTGCCACCTGTTCAAGAGCCTTTTTCCCGAAAAACTCATCAAGTGCAGTATTAAATGAATCAAAGTACTCTTTTTCGTACTCAGAATAACGGTTCAGGTCAAAAGGAACTACATCGAAGGTTTCCATTTTTCCGTTAATTTCTTTCTTTACATGCTGAGGCCTGAGTCCGGGGATCTGAGATTTAATAATCTCTTCAGGTCCGCCTTCAATTTCAGAGCTGGCTTCAAGCCCGGTTTCAATTATAGTTTCGGCTTCGAGTTCAGCTTGAGTGCCAGTTTCAAGTTCGCCCTCAACTTTACCGGCAGCCCTCGCTCTGAACAGAGGAGAAAAGAGGTTCTGAAGCGCATCACGGAGCTTTTCAGCATCCCCTACGGTGGCTTCTTTTGCAGGTTTCGACTTGTTAACTCCTGCACGGGCACAGGCTTCTTCTGCAAGAACTCCTCCGAGATTGAATCTTGTAGCAATAGTCCGGACGATATCAGCCGTTGATTTAGAAAACGCATCCATAAGGTCCGAAACCTTAGCTTCAATAGGGCTCAATTGCGCTTCAGGAAGCTCGTAAACTTCTCCGCTCCTGAGCCTGCGATCCTTGAGAGTTACGGGATTCATTGGCAGGATGATTTTATTTTCCGAATCCACTATCAGGACATTACCTCGCGCAAACAGTTCTACAATAAGGGTGCTTCTGACTCCAGCCCTCTCAATCCCTATCTTTATGATCCTGTCAAAGTCATGCTGCTCGACAGATACTATCCTGCCCCCCATCAGGTATTTTCGCAGAAGCATGGGAAATGCCTGAGGAAGTGTTGGGCTTGCCCGAATGTGCTTGGTCATATGGAGGCGCTTTCCTGCCTCGATAACCAGGTTGTCCCTTCCCTGATGAAAAACGTAAAGATTGATGCGTATCTCCTCGCTGGCCGGCTGGTAGATCTTCCCGATCTTCGCATCAATAATAGATTTGGGACCTGCTGACAGTTCGGCAACAACTGCAGCAACGTCTGCACTTGACATATCCTGTTTCATGAAGTGGATATAATAGAGGATTCACGTATAAGTTTTGTTCTCCCAGTCGAGTTGCGGCTCGACGGTACGCTGTCCTTTTCGCTTCGCTCAAGAGGACTTATTGTTGGTGGCAGTCTATGGAGAAGTATTTTTAGGATACTCGGATGAGAAACTGAGTAGAAAGTACTTATAATTCCCTCACCAGTCTAAACCCAAGATTGGCAAAACGACTCTCAGGTGCACGGCTGAAGCGAGCAGCCGAGCGGCAGGAATCGGGATCACAGTACCAGCTTCCCCCACGAGAGACACGATTGGAGCTAGTTCCTTCTTCCCATGCACTGCCATCACAAAGGGAACCGTTATAGTTTTCGTGCCATTTATCCTGAACCCATTCCCAGACATTCCCATGCATATCATAAATTCCCCAGGAATTTGGTTTCTTCTGGCGAATGGGGTGAGTTTTACGACCTGAGTTTTCAGTGTACCATGCATACTCACTGAGTTCGGACTCGCTACCGCCAAAGTAATACCTGCTTTGTGTACCGGCTCTACAGGAATATTCCCATTCGGTTTCCGAAGGCAAACGATATTTGTCAGTATTTTCTGCTGCATTCAGTTTTTTAACAAATTCCTGGACATTTTCCCAGGAAACCATCTCAACAGGGCGAGCTTCACCCTTGAAGTGTGAAGGGTTATTTCCCATTATAGTCTTCCATTGTTTTTGTGTAACCTGTGATTTGCTCATGTAAAAATGGCTTTTAATCGTTACTCTGTGGGTCGGAGATTCGAAGTCTGACCTTCCCAACTCATCAGAAAAGGAACCCATATCAAACTCCCCGGTCGGAACCGATACAAACTCCATACCGGTGGACAAGCTGATGAATGTTTCAGGAATTTCTGAGTTTCCAGATTTTGCAGCAATGGATGAGTCTTGAATTGAGTCTTGAATTGAGTCTTGAATTGAGTTTCTGGCTTCTTCCTTTTCTCCCTTTTTCAGATAACACCTAACTGCATTGATGTGATTTATAATACTGATCTTGCTTCCCACAGAACCTCCCCCCGAAAGTTCTTGCTTCTGGCAGTTTCTATAGTTTCTCCCTATTTTTCACATTATTGGCAGAGACAATAATAGAGTCATATATTGGCGGAAACTCATTTCTAAGTTTCATAGCTAACTTATTTATATAGTCCATGTACTTTTTATTTAGCGCAAAATTCTCCACTTTGACTTATAAGAAGCATATTCAATGACAAACTTGCGTTAAATACAGATTTTCATTTTTTAATTGCTAATGAGCTGTGGTTTTTCATCAAATACGATATTTCCTGTCTCTCCCTTAAACCTGAACTGTCGGGAAAAAGGTTTCAAAAAAACTCATATAAACAAAAGTAAAATATGAGTTAGTCTATCATAAGTGACCCCTACCCAAGATCTAAAAAACCTGAAGCCCTAAAACCATGGACAGCCGAACCGCCCGTTATTTGAAATCCCATTTTCAGAACTATTATAAAACTGCTGAGATAAGCCTCCCAGACCACCTGCCTAATAGAGAATGGGCTTTTATCTTCTACGACGACATGCCGGAAAAGATGATGCACAGGCACAAGTCTTTCGGCTCATCTGGAGAAGCTCTTGATTACCTTTACGGCATGGCTCCTGCGCATGTTTACAATTCTACTGCTTATTACGAATATCCTGATGCGCGGAAAATGAACGAAAAGAACTGGCTTGGGGCAGAGCTCATTTTTGACCTTGATGCAGACCATCTGCCCAATGCCCCGAGAAACTATGCGGATATGCTTGAGCTTGTGAAGAAAGAGTCTCTTAAGCTCATGGACTTCCTTTTAGATGATTTCGGATTCTCAGAACAGGAGGTTGAGCTTGTTTTTTCCGGAGGGAGAGGATACCATTTCCATATTACCAGTCCGAAAGTCCTGAAGCTAGGGAGTTCCGAAAGAAGGGAAATCGTGAACTATGTCAGCGGAAGGGACATTGATTTCAAGTACTTTTTCAGAGAAGTTGCAATGGACGGAGATTTCGGGACAGGCTCAAAGACATTTAAAGGTATTAAGAATGTACCGATGAAATGCACGCTCGTGGGATATGATTCGGGGTGGGGAAAGAGGGTTGCACTTTACCTTACTGACTACATGAAAGCAGAGTGCGGGAAGAAATACAAAAAAGATATGTTTCCTGAGCTTCGAAGGCATGAGAAGGTCGGGGATACGACAATCAAAAAGCTGATTAACATTACTAACAGTGAAAACGGCTTAAAGGATATTCTGGAGAGAGGAAGACTGGACTTCGACGTAAGAAATTTTAAGGAGATCGCCGCATATTTTATGCAGGAATCGATGGGAAATTTCCTGCACAGGTTCGGAGCTAGCGTTGATGAACCCGTAACTGCAGATATCAAAAGGCTTATCCGTGTGCCAGGGTCCCTGCACGGCGGATCAGGGATGCTTGTTAAGAAACTTGCCCTGTCCGAACTGGAAGGGTTTGATCCGCTTAATGACGCAGTTGTTTTTGGAGAAAGGCCGGTAAAAGTGACTGTTTCAAAGCCTTTTTCAGTACAGTTGAAGGGCAAGGATTTAAGAATAGAAGAGGGCATACAGGAAGTTCCCGAGTATGCAGCCGTATATCTGATTTGTAGAGGTGTTGCAGAGTATGGATATAGAAGAAATCAGCCAGACGCTGTATAAAGAAAAAAACCAGACATTAAAAACAATTCCGGCTGATTTTTACCTGGAAGCCGAAAAATATATCCGGGAACTCGAGAAAGAGATAGGTAAGATAAATAATCCACGTTCTCCGGAATCAAAGATGCTCAATGACGAGCACGAAAGGGCACTTTCCGACCTTGAGACTATCTTTATGAAAAGGATAGGAAAGGTCATAACCAGGGCAACTATCCAATCTCATGCTGACAAACCTATCTCAAAGGATATTGAAAAGCTGCTCCCTATTGAGAAAATGCTCTACGATCTTGTGCTTCAGGGAATAGAAGCTGCAAAAATAGAGCTTCTGGGCCCCATTCTTTATCCAGATTCCGGAAAGATTGCTGTCTGGCCCGGAATGGGGGAAGCAAAACAGGCTTCTGCTGCTATTCTTGTAGAAGCAACGACAGGTAGAGGGGTAACCGTGGCTGCAGAAGGAAAGGGAACTGAGTCGGGCAAAAACAATATAAGTGAAGAATATGTTGTTGTTCGAATACTGAAGGACCTGCCTACCTTCACAGGTGCGGACGGCCGGAACTATACTGTCAATGCTGAAGATGTTGTTGTTTTGCCGCAACTGAATGCGAAAGGGCTGATAAAGCGGAATGCAGCAAAAATGATTGCTGCCGGAGATGAAAACTCCGGAGAGAAGAATTCCGAAAAGAATTGATTTCTTGAGACATGCAGCTTGTTTTAGCCAGAAAATAGTTGGGGACAGATATTTCAGAGATACTGCAAACAGCAGGTTCATGTCTTATGAAGAAGATAGCGCTTCAGGCAATAGTATTAGTATTTATATGTGTAGCTATATCTGTGTAGCTTAACCTTGTTAGCGTGCTCTGACCTCATCTCCGATAGAGACCGCCACTCAGGATTCGAGACAAAAAGAGGTCAAGACGATTCAAACTCATCAAATCAAAGGCTTCCCAAATAATAGCTTCTCAGGAAATAAAACGCCATACGTAACGCCATACGTATATTCAATAAATATAATTAAACGATGCTTTTCCGCAAAAGCCGGAAATGCACACCAAGTACCAATAATCATCAAAAAGGTGTAAAGAATGAAGATTCCAAAGAGGTTCAGAACTTACTGCCCATTCTGCAAAACCCACAACGAAGTCGTAGTTGAAAGGGTCAAGAAGGGCCAGGCTTCATCAATGACTCACATTGCAAGGCAGAAGAAGAGACAGCAAGGCATAGGGAACAGCGGAAAGTTCTCCAAGGTACCCGGTGGCGACAAGCCAACAAAGCGCATCTGGCTCAGGTACCGCTGCACGGTATGCAAGAAAGCCCACCAGAGACCTGGATTCAGGGCAAAGAAGTTCGAGTTCAAGGAGTAAGATAAAATGGTAGACTACACCCAGAGACCAAAGAGCAGGTTCCTGCGCGTAAAGTGCAACGACTGCGAAAACGAACAGATCATATTCGGAAGCGCAAGCCGCAAGATTACCTGCGTTGTCTGTGGAAGAACCCTTGCCGAACCAACCGGTGGAAAATCTACAATTACAACTCACATCCTGGAAGTGCTTGAATAACCGGACCGGTAAAAGCACTGCACAGGAGTACAGTAGAGAGTAATAAAAGACAAAAATCGAGAAGTGGTACGAATGGGAAACGATAACTGGCCCGAAGTCGGAGAGTTTGTTGTCTGTACGGTGAAGAATGTAACTGATTTCGGAGCCTACGTCGAGCTTGAGGAATTCGGAGGACGGGAAGGTTTCATCCACATCTCCGAAATTAAAGCAGGCTGGGTCAAATACGTCAGGGACTACGTCAGGGAAGGGCAGAAGATCGTCTGCAAGGTCCTGAACGTGGACCCTTCCCGCGGCCACATAGACCTTTCATTGAAAGACGTGAACGAGCACCAGCGGCGGGCTAAAATCCAGGAATGGAAGAATGAGCAGAAAGCCGCCAAATGGCTCCAGTTCGTGGCTGAAGAGACAAAGACCGATGAAAGCGGCCTGCAGGCTCTGCATGAGAAACTTGTAGAAGAGTTCGGAAGTGCATATTCTGCCTTCGAAGAAGCAGCTATCGAAGGAGAAAAAGCCTTTAAAGGGCTCAAAGTCAACAAGAAGTACTTAAAGAGCATAGCCAAAATCGCAGGAGAAAATATCAAACTGCCCTTCGTGGATATCGCAGGGTATGTGGATTTGACCTGTAATCTTCCAAATGGCATAGAGGTCATAAAGCAGTCCCTCAATGCTGCAAACTCCATCAGTGATGTAGATGGAAAAGATGTCAGGCTCGAGATAAGCTACACAGGGGCTCCGAGATACAGGATAAAGGTAATAGCTCCTGACTATAAAAAAGCCGAATCCGTCCTTAAGAAGTCTGCCCAGACGGCAGTAGACACTATTTCCAAACTTGGCGGACACGGGACCTTCAAACGGCATATCGAATCGACAAAGGCGTGATACCCTTTGGGACAAAAGATCCGCAAATGCAAAAATTGCGGCAGGTACACTTTAAGGGAAAAATGTCCGGTTTGCGGGGGAGATACCTTACCCGCTATTCCGGCTCGCTTTTCTCCTCAGGACCCTTACGGTAAGTACCGCAGACTGGCAAAGAAAGGATAAGGATTTTTATGCAGCAAAGTACACTTGTCCGCCTGAAAGAAAAACTTGAGCTCAAAAACCCTATACTGGTAGTCGGACTTCCGGGTGTAGGGCTTGTGGGCAAGCTGGTGGCAGAACATCTGGTAGACGAACTTGAGGCTGAAAAGATTATGGAGGTTTATTCCCCACATTTTCCACCTCAGGTCCTTGTCAATAAAGATTGTACGATCCGCCCGGTAAGTAACACCATATATCATGGGAAGGCAAACGAAACTGATATTCTATTTCTTGTAGGGGATCACCAGAGCACTACCTCACAGGGGCATTACGAACTCTGTTCTCTATATCTGGATGTAGCTGAGGAACTTAAAGTACCCAGGATTTACACACTCGGAGGCTACCCGACAGGTAAGCTCACCTATGAAGAGACAGTCCTTGGAGTTGCTAACAGCACTGACCTGATCGAAGAGATTAAAAAATACGGAGTCGAGTTCAGGGAATCCGAGCCAAGCGGAGGAATTGTAGGAGCATCCGGCCTGCTTGTTGCTTTCAGCGGAATGAGAGGTATAGATGCCGCCTGCCTTATGGGAATGACACCCGGATACTTGATGGATCCTAAAAGTGCCCAGTCTCTTTTGAAAGTACTGTGCAATATCTTCGGAATTGAGGTAAATACAGACTCTCTTAAGAAAAAAGCCGAGGAAATGGAGAGTATCCTTGAAAAACTGAAAGAAAAAGAAGAGCAGCAGAATTTCCCCGAGGTTAAACCCACGGAAGAAGACCTGCGTTACATAGGGTGAATAAACAGCTGGATAAACACGGTTAGAAGTTCCAGGTTGAGAGTATAAAGGATCAGGAATCCGGACAGATACACAATTAAAGAACCTGATAGTTAAAAACTTCTGGCGAAAGGTTCGGAAATGAAAGTCAATGCAGACCTCCATCTCCACTCAAAGTACTCTATGGCATGTTCCGCAAAAATGGAACTGCCCACAATTGCAAGTGAAGCCTCGAAAAAAGGGATGGAGCTTATCGGTACAGGGGACTGCACCCATCCGAGATGGCTAGAAGAGATTAAGAAAGCAGCCATTTCAGACGAAGAAATCCGGATAGGAAATATATTTTTTATCCCGACTACAGAAATCGAAGATATAGACAGGGTTCACCATCTCCTGATTTTACCTTCGATTTCAAAAGCCGAAGAACTGGCAGAAAGAATTGCTCCTTTCGGAAACCTTGAAGCGGACGGACGCCCTACAGTTAAACTGGACGGCTGTGAGATTGCTGAGATTGCAAAGGATCTTGAAGCTCTTATCGGCCCCTGCCACGCTTTTACTCCCTGGACTGCTCTCTACGGCTACCATGACAGCCTGGAAAGCTGCTATGGGAGTATGACAGATTATGTTTCTTTTGTTGAACTTGGCCTTAGTGCAGACAGCAATTATGCTGACAGGATTGAAGAACTGCACAGACTGACCTTCCTTACGAACTCAGATGCTCATTCCCCTTCTACAAATAAACTGGCAAGGGAATTCACTCAGTTCAATGTCCCTGATATCACCTTTGAAGGACTCAGGAAAGCAATTCTGAGGGAACAGGACTACGGAGCTACTCTGAATGTCGGTTTTTTCCCTGAAGAAGGAAAATACAACCGGTCTGCCTGCATCAAATGCTTTACTCAGTATACTCTGCCCGAAGCCGAAGCTATTAAATGGCGCTGTTCTGTATGCGGAGGCATTATAAAAAAAGGAGTAACTGATCGGGTCAACGAACTCGCGGATTTTGAGGAGCCAAGGCATCCTGCCTACCGCCCTCCTTACCTTCACCTCATCCCTCTTGCCGAAATCATACAGATGGCACTCGGTCACGCAAGCGTCCAGACAAAAGGCGTAAAAACAGCCTGGGAAACCCTTGTAGAACATTTCGGAAATGAGGTTGAAGCCCTTATTTATGCAGAACCCGAAGCCCTGAAAATTGTGGACGAGAAGATAGTAAATGCAATTCTCGCCTTCAGGAAAGGCGATGTAATAATTCATCCGGGCGGAGGCGGACAGTACGGCTGGCTAGAACTGCCTGAACACCTGAAAAAGAATAAGGCTGAGCCTGCCAGAAAAACCGGCGAGGAAAAGAAAAAGGATTCGAAGGTGATAAAAAAGGAGAAAAAAAAGCCCGGATCTCAGATTTCTTTCTCTGACCTCGAGCAAAAAAAAGCGGTGGAGACATTAAAGACTGATGTTGAAAAGGCCGAAAAAGCAGGAACAAAAAAAACAGAGGAAGAGAGCTCAGAAAAAACTGCGGGTCAGAAATCTCTTTTTGATTTTTAAGATCCTGAATCCCATTGAGAATAAAATATATAAGATAGAAAGTATATTCACTTAACTCTGCACCAAAAACGCCGGGCATTGCCCGGAAACTTCCTTATTACATAATAATATAATTACATAAGACGTCCGTTCAATACTTAAAACGAAGCAACCTAAAATAAAATATAGAAAGTAATTATCAAAGTGCCCAGGTCGTCTAGCGGTAGGGCGACGGTCTCGAAAACCGTTTCTCCTTGGGGGATCGCAGGTTCGAATCCTGCCCTGGGCGTAACAACTAACCGAAAACTGTTTGAAATCTATTTAGAAACATAACTGCTTAAAATATATTTTTTACTGACAGTTACAAAATGCCTTATGAGCTTTATTTATTCCACACGGTCCTAGGCTTCAGAGTCCGTAAAAGGAGTTTTTTTCTCCTGACATTCTTCTGGAAAAATTAACATTATTCCAGTTATATTCGAGTCCTTTCGGAAATAAATATATGGATTTTCACAGGATTTGTCTCATAACTCTTTTTTTGAGGACGCCGACTGTTTAATCAAAGTTGCGCTGGCGCACCCCGCAGCAAGCTAGCGGAGTATTCGACTGAAATAAATTCATTACATACCTGCAGCTTCTTTTTTCAAAGTTCAGATACTCCGGAATGTACAGTCCTGTGAGCAACCAGCCAAAGAGAGGTATTAGCACACAGCCCGGAAAATTAAATTTATAAGCATAGTTTAAATCCTAAGCTTAGAGCATAAACAAAAAACCAATTACTGTTTAAATTAATTAACTAAAACAATACAAAAAAGTTTTAAAATTTAAAGGAAAAGTTTATATATAAAAAGAATAATTACAGAACAACAAGTTATATAACTTGCAAAAACAAAAAAAGTAAAAAAACTAAAACATAAGCCACCAAATAGATCTAAAACCCCTCGATGATTGAGAGAAAAATTTACTTATACTCTCAATCACGATTTTTTATAATATACATATTTAAAATATATAATAACTTAATTGGAAAAAAACCGAGTTTTTTCACAGAAAATAAATTAAAGTTATCATTTCTGAAGGCTAATGAATTAGATAATTTTGAACAATAAAAACTGGATTACTTAAAAATGTAAGGAACTAGTTCATAAAAAAATAAAGTGTTATAACTATGGAAGATTAGGAGAAACATTTGCTGGACTCAGAAGTCATATGGACAGAGTACCGGAAACTGGAAACTGAATTCCTGGATTGTTTGCAGTACGTGCCTTTAATAGAAGACCATTACAACGTATGGTCACAAATGCTTGGCGATATTTTGTTGAAAACAGGGAACTTATTAGATTTATTTTTTGGAAAATTGATATTTGACCCGGTATTTGATGATGTTGAAAGCATTAGAAAGGAGAGAGAAAAGATCAAACTAAATAAACTCCAGTGCGGTATAATTAATTATTACTATGCTTTCAATGAATATTATCGTCTGTATGATAGAGAAATATACATTCTGAACCCCCAAAAAGCTGAAAACGCTATTAAAAAAATCATCCCATTTTCGGACTGGCTACCGGAAAAGCTGATCTCTAAAAATAATCAGCTTGAGTGGTGGGATGCATACACTAAAATAAAGTGTAACCGCTTTACAAATAAAAGGGAAGCAACCCTGAAAGTAACACTTGAGGCACTTTCGGCTTTGTTCGTTCTGCTTTCTTTATATCCAGACACAAAGAAACTGTTAGTATATAAGAGCATTATAAAAAGCAGATATACCGGAGATCATATCAATGTCCTTATAAAAGGAAGTATAAAAAAGAACAAGGGCCTGAAGGAGCATGAAATTATCCTTGTCGAAACACCTCTTTTTGGATATGTTTTTGAGGGTTCGGACAGTAATCGCCAAAAAGAAACCTGTTACTTTGATCATCAATTGGCTGGTATATGTGTGTGAACTCCAAAAAAAGAACGTTTGCAAGTGTGTGAGATCTTTATAACCAATCAAATGTAACCGTATCTCACCGGCATTTTATTTACTTTCTTTTATTTAATACTGAATTCCCTTTTCTCTCTTTTGCAAACTCTATAGTGAATTATAGTGAATAGATGGTTGTCAGGATCTCTTTTTTTCAAAACGTACTCAATATGCAAAGTCAGATTTTGGTTTCAGATATTCTGAGCGTTAAAAATAATAAATATGACCTGGTAATAGGGTAAAAAAAGATTTCAAACTAAGGGGAGATAAATATGAGTTCCAAAGACAACCTTAAAGCTGCATTTACCGGCGAATCGATGGCAAACAGGACATACCTTGCCTTTGCGAAAAAAGCAGACGAAGAAGGATATCCTCAGATAGCCAAACTCTTTAGAGCCGCTGCTGCCGCGGAAACAGTCCATGCTCTCAATCACCTTCAGCGTATGGGAGGGATTGGAACTACAATGGACAACCTGAAAGATGCCATTGACGGGGAAACATACGAATTCACTAAAATGTACCCAGAATTTATAGAAGAAGCAAAGACGGAAGAGGACAAAAGGGCTCTCTGGAGCTTTGAGGTGGCAAATAAAGTAGAAAGGATCCACGCAATGCTATACGAAAAAGCACTGGAAGAAATCGGAAATAACAAAGAAGTTGATTATTACGTATGCTCTGTCTGCGGACATACTATAGAAGGCGAGCCTGAAGGTAACTGTCCGATCTGTGGGGCAGCCGCATCCAAGTTCAACAAAATCGACTGAAAACTGCGACAGGACAGCGGCTTCTTTGGCGGTCAGCATAATAAAGAGAGCTAACGGATAAGAAAAAGCTCTCTATCTACTTTTTACTGCCAAATGACTCTTTTTTTCTGCACAAAAGCAGACTGAAACCCATTAATGACCTTGTCTTGTTGTTTTGTTTTCATGAGAACATCAAGCAAATTACAGATTTAAACAAATTACAAATTGGTTGTTCAAGTTCTCTGGTTATCTGGTTTTTGTGTAGTTCTACTTTCCTAATCTCACAGAGCCATACAAATATCTTTATTTGTAAAACCCAGATAATAGAAGGAAATTGAAAAGGGAGCCCTGAATTCATTGAAACTGAACAAAAAATTGATGAAATATTTTGACCGCAGAAGAACAGGCAAATGGACAGGTGAGGTAAGTACGTATGATTTCACAGTCCGCCTTCTCGGCTTTATCTCCTTTGCAATCCTTGTGATCTTAATACTTGCGGGGATAATCTATTTCCTTTTAATGTACTGAAAAAGGAATAATGACTTTATAAAAATAATAAAGTTTTAAAATTTTTATTCAGAAACACTCTTTTCTGCCGTTAACTATTTAAGAGAGAAGGGCTATTTCACTATCCTTGTAAAGGGGCTGTGGCCTAGCCCGGCATGGCGATGGGCTCCAGCGGATAAATGATGAACAACGGGTCTACCGAGTCTTTCCCGACGGGGCAGGACAATGAGGAACCGTTGGAGCACTGATAGATGCTCACCAGAGAACTGTTAAAGCAGTTGTTCGGAGATACCCGTCGATCGTGAGTTCGAATCTCACCAGCCCCACGTTTTTATTCTTTTTCTTTAATTTTGATATTCACTTTTTGAAATATTCATTTCCTAACCTGTTATATATTTGGAGAAACCGAGTAGGGAAACCTGTAGTTTAGGGAATAATTACTTTCACAAAGCTCCCCCAATGATTATTACCTCCAAAGTATAATCTTCTTCTAAGATCCGATTTTTTATATTCATTTAAAAGACCGAGGTTCTTCTTTGAAGCGAGAAAAAGAAGAAATTGCAGTCCTTGTCAGAGCTACTCCGGAGAAAAGCAAAAGAAACGGGGATGGATATGCTGTTGGAGTGACCGGTATCAACAAACATGGAGAACTCCTCAGGCTTTATCCTTTCAGGTTCAGGTACGGTGAAGGGCTGGTAGACTTCAGGAGAAATGACCTGCTTGAAATTACGGTTACCAGGCCCGAGAATGACCTCAGATTGGAAAGCAGGAAAGTCCTTGACTACGTCAACCTGGAAAGGCATGCAAAGGACAGAGAAATGAAAGAGCTTATCCTGCCGCTGGTGACTTCTTTAGAAAGGCTGAACATCGAAGGGACAAGCCTTGGAGTGGTAAAGCCGAAGCTTCTTAATATTGAGGTGAAGGTAAATAGTCTTGAGATTTTTGACCGGCAGCAGTACTTTGATACGATAGGGAATTTTCTGGAAAAAGGGGAAAAAGCCGGAATGCCCGTTGAGATAAAGTATACTTTCAGGTGCGAAGGAGAAGAAGCCTGCAGAGGACATAAAATAATCCTGCTTGACTGGGAACTCAATGAAACCGTACGGAATATCATAAGGAAAGAGAAGGAACCTCAGGCTGTGAAAAAGAGAATAAGAGAACAGCTCTTTGAACACTTGAAAGAAAAAGAACTCTACTTTATCATGGGGACTCATTTCACGTACGGAACCTGGTTGATCACAGGAATTTTCTATCCTGAAAAAGAAAGTGGTAATCAGAGAAGCATCTTAGATTTCAGGCAGAAGAGAACATCTGCTGAAGTGAAAAAAGAACAGCCTGCGTGATAACAGATAAAATCCAGCAGTGTAATGAACCCTGTAAATAGAGGTGATGAGTTTAAATATCAGTTACAAAAAATAAATACTCATCATTAAAAACGAAGGGGTCCTCTATAAAGAGCAAATCTAACCTTAATAACCTTAAACCTGCACGCATCAGGAAAGCCTTTTCCTGCATAATATTTTCCTTTCTGATACTTATTTTAGCTGTCAGCCCTGCATTTGCGAATGCGGCTGCTGAAGGTTCCGATACTTCAGGCCTCGGTACTACAGGTGTCCAGCAAAACAGTTCCGCAGGTGAAGAGACCGAAAACCCAGATGCAGCGGAAAAAGAGAGTTATGGGAAAATCGAGATTATAACAATCCCGAACGGTTCTGAGATCTACATAAACGAAAAGCCTCTGGGAAAGAAAACCCCGGCTCTCATAGAGAAAGTACCTCCCGGTTTTTATGAAGTAGTATTGAGGAAGGAAGGATATGAAGATGTTTTTGCGCGAGTAAGCGTTGAACCCGGTAAAACGTTTTCACTCACAAAAAAGCTCAGTATAAGCAAACGGGTGTGCAGCATTTCTTCAGTCCCTTCAGGAGCAAGTGTCTACCTTGACGGAAAATACAAAGGAGTAACTCCTGTAGTATTTCACGTAGAGGAAGGACGGCACAAACTGACCATAAAGAAATCTGGATACAGCACGGTTTCAAAAGAGATCAATGCCTCATCTGAGACAGCATCTGTAATAGAGGAAAAACTTCACTTCAGTCTCTTTACTTACTTTACTGCAACCCTGATTATGCTGGTTACGGGCATTATTTTAAAAAGAAATCCCGAAAAGCTAAAATTTAAGTTTCCAATAAAAACTCCGGAAGATGGCAGAGTACTTAAAAAGCTTCAGGAGGGAGCAGGGAAAAGAGAGGTAAAAGTGAGGGTAGAGGAAAAAACGACAAAAGAAACAGAAATAACAAAAGAAACGGAAATCGAAGAAAATAAAAAGCCAGCCAGAGGAGATGAAAAATTGGGTGAAAAAACTCCAGATACTGGTGGTCTTGTAGAATTGGAGAATCTTTCAGAGCCGGACTTTAAGTATACGGTAAAGAAGAAAAGCCAACAAAAATAAAGAAAAAGTCTGATGAAAATCTATAAAAAACCTATTAAAAAATAGGCTAGAAAAATCAATTAAAATTACTTAGAAAAATTAATAAGCAGAAAGTGACCGCTGCCTTATCCGGAAGCCCTCATCCTTCAAGTTCTTTTGCCAGAAAAGCTTCCAGCCGGTCCATGCCTTCTGCAATGTTTTCCAGGCTGTTGGCATAGGAAAAGCGCAGATAGCCTTCTGCCCCGTTTCCGAAGTCTATGCCTGGAGTTACTGCCACCCCTGCCTCGTTGAGTATACGGCGGCTCAGTTCAAGGGAGTCGCTGCCGTACTTGCGGGCGTCGGCAAGGACATAAAAAGCTCCCATTGGCTCTTTGCGGACCTCAAGCCCCATGCCGAGAAGCCTTTTTAGCATGTACTGGCGGCGAGTATTATAGGTCTGGACCATTTCAGCAACGTGTTCCTGAGAACCTTTCAGGGCTGCAATACCTGCTTCCTGCACAAAAGAGTTAGCACAGATAAAGAAGTTCTGGTGGATCTTCTGAAGCGCACGTACACATTCCGGAGGGCAGATAATATAGCCGAGCCTCCAGCCGGTCATTGCATACAGTTTGGAAAAACCGTTCAGGACGAAAGCGTTTTTAGTATATTCAAGTATACTGTGTTCTTCTCCGCTGTAGATCAGGCCCTGGTAGATCTCGTCCGAAACAATAGGAATCCCTCTTTCCTCAGCTATCGCGGCAAGCCCCTGAAGGCTTTCATGAGACATGACATGCCCTCCGGGATTTGAAGGACTGTTGATAAGGATGGCTTTCGTATTCGGGCTCAGGCACTGCCTTACAGTTTCCGGTTCAAGAGCAAAGCCGTTTGCCTCACTTGTGTAAACAAAAACAGGAGTCCCCCCCAGATGCTTTACAAAATTAGGATAGCAGGCGTAGTGAGGGTTTGACATAATTACTTCATCCCTCTTTTCAAGCAGAGCCATAAAAACCATCAAAAGACCCGGGCTTGTCCCCGAAGTAACAATGACCTGACCGGGATCCAGGTCAACTCCAAACTTCTGATAGTAAGACTCAACTATTGCCTCTCTAAGAGCAGGCAGTCCCTGGCTATGAGTATATTTTGTTAATCCCCGACCAATAGCAGCACAGGCGGCTTCACATATGTGGGGAGCAGTAGGGAAGTCAGGCTCTCCGACCTCAAGGTGGATTATATGCCTGCCCTGAGCTTCCAGAGCCTTGGCACTTTCCAGGACTTCCATCACATAGAAAGGGGGAATATCTTCTGATTTTTTTGAAAGGATACATTCGGAGTTTATCGAAAACATAAAAGACCTTCTGAAAAATGATTACTATAAAAGCCATAAGCTAAAAGCAAACAATAACACTGAATATGTACCTGAAACTGCGTATGCTTTCAATATTTAAATATTCTGTGGGAAAAACAAAAAGTCAAAACTGAGGAAATAAAAGGGAAATTAATTTCCAGAAAAAACTGGAAAGAGAAAGTAAACTCTATGGCTGGATAGTTTCTACAGAAACTTAATCTTCCGGCATAATTTTTTCAACAACTTTTACATCCGGCCCATCCCATCCCTGATTTTCAAGTGTCTTCGAAAAATCACGTTGCAGGGTCTGGAACTTTTCAACGTTTTCAGGGACAACATTAAGAAATTCATAATCGCCATAAGCTCCTGTAAAAAAGGAGGCAACCGTTTCTTCGAACTTTTCTTCTATCCTTTGTGGATACCAGAACCCGTATTGAGAAAGCAAAACAAAGTTAGGGTCAGGCACAGGAGTCTCTTCCGGATAGACATAAAGACCTATAAAAACCTCTTCTCCAGACTTCGCAAGAACAAGTTTTTTTTCAAATTCAGGCTTCTGAAGTTTGAGAAACCATTCTCCCTTTAAAAGGTCTTCAGTCTCTTTAATAACCCCATGGGCTTTCAGAATCCTTTCAGCTACCTGCTGAATCTCCAGAAGCATGCTCTTACGCTGTTCCTCAGGCATATTCAGACAGGAGACACAGAACTCTTCTGAGGGAACTCCTGATTGAATATCAGGCTTTTTTCCCTGCGTCTCCCGCTCCTCAGCCTTTTCCTCATAATTTTCAGGATTTTCCTCATCGCTCTGAATATCCTTCCTTTCCGGTCGTGTTTCGATCTCAGGACGTTCTGCCATGCTTAGCACCCCCGTTAATATATAGGACGGAGGTGTCCATAAGCATTGGGATTGATCCATAAAGGTCAGCATTCAGTTCAACCTGTAATCCTGAGTCGGATTTGTTTCAGGAACTATGCATTTCCTAACTTTTAACCAATCCTGTTTCCCTGTTTTCCTCATGAGATGAAACCTCTTTTACATCTTCGGAAGCAAGCCACCTGACTCCAAGATATACAAACGGAGTATCAAGAAGAGCGAAAATTATCTTAAGAGCCCAGAGCGGTAAAACCATATAAAAGATTGAGACTGCTCCAAGCTCGGGAGTCGCATGATAGAAAGCAATAAACGTGAAAATTATAGAGTCGAGCAGCTGGGAAACAATTGTTGAAAGGTTATTTCTGAGCCATAGATATTTCCCATTTGTTTTTTTCTTCCAGAAATTAAAAGCCCATATGTCATAGTGCTGGCTTATAGTGAAGGCGATCATGCTTGCCAGAATAATTCGTAAGGAACTTGAAAAAACGTAATTATAAGCCTCATTATGCGGATATAGGGGGGAAGGAGGCAGGCCAGTGCTTACAAATACGAAAAATGCAGCAATACAAAGTGCAAGAAAGCCTGCATGTACGAAAATTTTTGTTACTTCCTTTCCCCTAACCTCTTCGACTATGTCCGTAATAAGAAAGGTAGGCGGATATCCTAGAAGGCCGACTGAAGTCACGATTCCGAAGATCTCAATTAGCTTGCTGCCGAGAAGGTTCCCAAGGAGTAAAGAGCTGACGAACATCGTCAACAAAAGCTGAATTTTATAATCTATGGGTTTCATGGATTCTCAGGGTTTAAGTTGGGTTTGGGGTTGGTATAGGCGAATATACTATAAGCGAAATGCTTTGATTTACACGATACCGGTTCACCGGGTTTCGGAAGGCGAACTGTAAAGAACGGTTTCAGAAGCAGAAAGTTACCTGAAACGCTCTGCTCTTTTGAAAAGGTTTTGAGGCGATCGGTCTACCTCATCACATATGATCTTATGAGGAATAGAAGAGGGAAGGATAGAGCATGCCTGACTGTCCGTACCTCGCAGTCCCCAGGTATCGTCTGTGAGAAGGAAGTAGGAGTTTTCGAGTCTGACCCCTTTTGCTTTAAGGGAAGAAAGAATTTCCAGGTTTGAGAGGTCTTTTCGAATTTCCTCAGCAGCTTTTACCTGGGTGCCCGGACCTCCTTTTTTTATGGAATAAAACCGGTCATCAGAAAGGACTTTTTCCATCGTGCGAATTACCAACCTATAACAGGTTTTTTTATTTGTGGACATTTTCGGTACTTTCTCAAGATAGAAAACACTGCTTTTGTTACGGGCAATATCAGAGAGGATATCTTCCCGTCTTGAAAAGGATTCAACACGACATGTAGCTGTACTTGAGAAAAAAACAGGAAACTTTTTAGACAGGCTGTCTGCAGCTGCCTGATTCACTTTTTCGCGGGGAATGTACTCGAAGCTAACTCTGGAACCCGAAAACTCCTTTTCTACTTCCTGCACCCTTCCCTGAAAAACTTTTACGGCTTCAGTAGAATCGTTATAAACAACTATTTCTTTATCGCCTTCGGAAAAAATTCCGACAAGAGAGATAGCAAAATCAAGGGCTGAAAGTTCACAATCAAGATTATTGCGAGGATCACCAAGGACTTTGGTTGTTGATTGGTGGATCTGCATATCGTTCCTGAGCACCACGCAGCCGATGTAGGAGTCTTCACCTTCATTATAAGATGAGTCACAGTAGACTTCAAGCATTTTTTAATTCACCTGTTACCAAGAGAATAATTTACGCTAAATGATGAATATATTAAGTATTGTAATGGACTATTGATTAATAGTCTTACATAAGTACTATAACGACTGAAGGAATAAAGTTAAAAAATTTATTAAGAAACTGGAAACAACGACACTTTGTTTCGCATAAAGAACCTCATTAAATAATCTTAAACATGCCAGGCCCTTCTGGCAGTCTTCTGACAAAACCAAACTGCTCATAAAACCCGACGTTTCCTTTGCTGCCATCAAACCTACAAAAGTCCCAGGGAAAGTATGGGTAGTGAACTACCCCTCCCTGCCTGATGGCGAGGAAGGGGCTTCTTGCTTCATCCCTTGAACTACTGTTCACAAGTCCACAAGCCCATCCCCGTAGTTCCTACGGTGTCAGATAACTATAAGATTTTGATCTTGCAGAGAGAATTTTTTGATATTGATTGCAGCATTTATGTCTCTATCATGCTTTGTTTTGCAATCGGGACATACCCATTCTCTATCCTTTAATGTCAATTCTGAATTATGATAACCGCAAACATTACATATCTTAGAAGAAGGCTCAAATTTTCCGATCCTTAGAATAGTCTTTCCTAACCATTCAGCTTTATACTCTAATTTTGTTACAAAACTACTCCACGAAGCATCGGAAATAGATTGAGCCAGACAATGATTTTTTACCATACCTTTTACGTTCAGAGTTTCCAGTGCAATAGCTTGGTTCTCACTGATAAGTTTAGAAGAGATTTGGTGCTGGAAATTGTTTCTCTGATTGCTTATTTTCTCATGGATTTTAGAAAGACGTTGCCTAGCTTTGTTTCGGTTATTAGAACCTTTAACTTTCTTTGAAACTCTCTTTTGCAAACATTTCATTCTTTTAAGAGAATTTTTGAGGTATTTAGGATTCTCAACTTTTTCTCCATTAGAAAGAATTGCAAAATCTTTTATACCTACATCTATGCCTATTGTATTTGATTCTGATATTTCTTGTTTTTCAGGTGTTTCTTTTCCATCGTCAACAAGAATACTTATGAAATATTTTCCTGTACTTGATTTAGAGATAGTTGCAGTTTTCATTTCACCTTCAAATCTTCTGTGAAGAACTGCATTTACTTCTCCAATTTTGGGAAGTTTGATAATATTTCTATCAAAATTTACCGTGTAATGTTGTGGCATTTGATAGGACTGCACTGGATTTTTCTTAGATTTGAACTTTGGGAATCCAGTTTTTTCTCTAAAGAATTTTGTAAATGCTGATTCTACATTTACCAAAGAGGCGAGTAGAGCCTGTGAATTAGCTTTTTTCAACCATTCGTTAGAAGGCTTTATTTCGTGAACTAAAATCTTTTGTAAGTCGAATCTTGATATTGATTTATTTGATTGTTGATATGTTTTTATCTTCTGTTCTAAAGCCCAATTATAGACAAATCTACATGCGCCAAAATGAACTTTGATTAGTTCTTTCTGATCATTGTCTGGGTAGATTCGGTATTTATAGGCTTTTAACATAATAAATATTATATGTTTTAGAGAGATAAATAGATTTTGTTAAACTTGCTTTGTCGGGAAGTTGACGGCTTTCATCCCCCACCTGTCGCTTCGCTCCGAGGAAGGGGACTTCCCGCCTTAAAGTTAAAATAGTTCATAACTGCACACATGATATGTTTTCCAATTCCATGTCCCTGAAATTCGGGCAGTACGATAATGTCCTGGATATATAAGTAAATCCCTCGGTCCCCGATGACTCTTCCAAAGTCTATAATATTGTTTTCTGACATAACATATATGGAAAAAAGAGAGTTGTTTAAAGCGAGTCTAATAGCTTCAGAGTTTTTAGTGCCCCATCCAACTTCAGCACGAAGCTTTTGATATTCTTCAACATCAGGCACGCGCTCTAATAATATGTATTTCTCGTTAAGTTTTTCGTATATAAGAACTATTCCTTACATGTAAGCGAAAAAAACACTATCGATAAGTGAAAAGAGCAGGTTAAAGATTGGGTTTTGAGCAACTACTCCTTAAATGGATACAGGAAAAAAGGAAAAAGATGCAATCAGATAATGATTGCAGCTGTCCTTTCGTCCTTCTCTTCATCGAAATCTGTTACGAGAGCTTCTGTTGTGAGCACCATGCCTGCAATTGATGCAGCGTTCTGAAGCCCGCTCCTTACCACTTTTGTCGGGTCGATTACTCCTGCTTCGAAGAGGTCTTCAAACATGTCTCTTTTCGCATTGTACCCGAAGTGTTCACTGGATTCAGCCTTTATGGTTGCCACCACTTCAGCGCCTTCTCTGCCTGCATTTGCTGCAATCTGGCGGACAGGGTCTTCTATGGATCTCTGGACGATCTTTACACCTACCTGTCTGTCGCCTTCAAGGTTAAGAGAATCAAGGAC